>NZ_JBFRCX010000005.1:0-442499 GCF_052113285.1 Rhizobium sp. YAF28
AGCATGGACTGCAGGTTCGAGAGCTTCTTTTCGTGCAGCAGGATGAAGGCGTCTTCGAGGTCAGCAACCATCTTTTCCGGGTTGGTGACGAAGTACGGGCTCAGGTAGCCGCGGTCGAACTGCATGCCTTCGACGACTTCGAGCTCGGTCTCAGCGGTCTTGGCTTCTTCGACGGTGATGACGCCTTCGTTGCCGACCTTCTGCATCGCATCGGCGATGTACTGGCCAACATCCGTCTCGCCATTGGCCGAGATCGTGCCGACCTGGGCGATTTCTTCCGACGTGCTGATCGTCTTGGCCTTGGAAAGCAGGTCCTTGACGACAGCAGCAACGGCAAGATCGATGCCGCGCTTCAGGTCCATCGGGTTCATGCCGGCTGCAACGGCCTTGCCGCCTTCGCGAACGATGGCCTGTGCGAGAACCGTGGCGGTCGTGGTGCCGTCGCCGGCGATGTCGTTGGTCTTCGAAGCAACTTCGCGGACCATCTGCGCGCCCATGTTTTCGAACTTGTCTTCGAGTTCGATTTCCTTGGCGACAGAAACACCGTCCTTGGTGATGCGCGGAGCGCCGAAGGACTTGTCGATAACGACGTTGCGGCCCTTCGGACCGAGCGTGACCTTCACTGCGTCAGCGAGGACGTCGACGCCGCGCAGCATCTTTTCGCGCGCATCACGGCCGAATATGATTTGTTTGGCAGACATGGAAACCTCCCGGGCTGATCGCCCAATGATCACTATAAAACAGAATAGGGATGCGGTCGACGATCAGGCGATAATGCCCATCACATCCGCTTCCTTCATGATCAGCAGATCCTCACCGTTGATCTTGATCTCGGTGCCGGACCACTTGCCGAACAGGATGCGATCGCCGGCCTTGACGTCGAGCGGGACGACCTTGCCGGACTCGTCACGAGCGCCGGTGCCGACGGCGACGATTTCGCCTTCCTGCGGCTTTTCCTTGACCGTGTCAGGAATGATGATGCCGCCCTTGGTCTTGGCTTCAGCCTCGATCCGGCGCACGACGACGCGGTCGTGTAACGGCCGAAAATTAATCTCTGTCATTGTGGGGTTCCTCGACGGGATCGCAGCCGAATGGCCAATCCCGATGAACCGTTTGAGCAGTCTTACGTTGAGAGTGCTAGTGAGATTCGTGTTTTGGTAGAATCCGAGAGCGTGATCTCCGCCGGGCCTTGAATGACTGCGGATCGGTGCGGCCCACTTGTTTAAAATCTTTTGGATCTTATTTAAATTTTTTAAGATCGAACGTCTGGCGTCGATGGAATTCGAAACCGGAATAGTTGCGGTCGCCATGCGAACCTCGTGCACCAAGAAGAGCTCAAATCTGCCTGATATCGGCCACCCAAGGAGACGCGATATGATCGAATTCCGGAAAAAGAGTGAAAACGAAGTCAGATCTGCCGAGATAGAAGCAAGTCTGAAGAAACTGGACGCGGAAATGGCCTCCCCGAACATCAAGGAAGTCAAGCATGAAGAGCTCTCAAAACTCCGCGACCAGCTGACCATCGAGCAGGCAGCAATAAGAGAGCCAACCAAGCGCGTTTGAGAATTGAAGGCTTCGCGGCAGCCTGATCGCCGCGAATGGGCTCCAGATGACCTCGACTTCGTCCTTGCCCGTTTATGGACGGATGAGCATTTTCCGGCTTGGCTCCGGAAGGTGGCGTTAAGCAGCGCCCTATCCCGGAAACGGCTCCAGCGTCCCGAACCAGGCGACGAGCGCCACAACGCAGGCGGCGATTACGAGCTCCCCCACGGTCCCCACCGCCAACGCTTTCCCGGCCAAGTGCGACCGCCCCATGCGCGGCACCAGCCCATAACGGTTGACGACGGCAATCAGCATCATCAGCAAGGCAAGCGCGATCTTCAGGGAAAGCAGCCGCTGATACGGCACGCTCCAGTCAAGCGGCAAGCCACCGATGATCAGCAGACTATTGGCAGCCCCGGATAAAATGACCAGCGCCACCGCCACATGCCCCGCCGTCGAGAAACGGATCAGCGCTGTCAGGGCATCGGCCCCTATCGTACTGTCGCCAAGCCGGGAAAGCACGAGCGCCACGGGGATCAGCGCCCCGACCCAGGCGCAGCCCGAGAGCACATGCACCATGTCGTTCGCCCGATGCAGCACCCGTAGCCACCCGTCATTCATGGCCGCATGGCCGGTCAGCGACAGGCCGCAGAGAAGAAGCGCGGAGACGACGGCCGTAACGGCAACCTTCTGCCGTAACGGCAGCAATGTCACCGTAAGGAGAAGCGCGGCAAACACCGCCTGCCAGGCCCAGGCAGTGCCGACGGAGGTTCCCGTCAGCACTGAAGTCATTACATCCCCGTCCAGCCCATCCGCCCAGCCATTGCCGAGCATGGCGCAGCGCACCGGCAGCACCACCACTGTTGCAATGACAGCCAGCGCCACCGCGGCAACACGCACGGCCCGCAGCTTCGCCCAGATACAGCCGCTCAAGCCCTCCGGCACGAGCAGCCACAGATAGGCGGCGCTGCCCCAGAGAAACAGGACAGCCCCGTCGAAGACGAAACGGCAGGCGATGTTGGCGGTATCAGGTGTCATCAGGGCTTTACGGTGAACGTGAAGTTACCCTCTGTCTTGTGCCCATCGGTCGAAAGCACATGCCAGTCGACCATATAGCTGCCGGGAGCGAGCTTATCAGACACCGGCACCATCAGCACCTTGCCGCCATCCTCGAGCATGGTGTCGCCGAGTTTGATCTCTATCTTGTCCGGCCCGGTGACGGTGACGCCACTGAACTTGAGATTCAGTTCCTCGGTGAAGGTGAGATCAAGTTCGCTGGGGGACGCGACGGCAGCCTTGTTGGCCGGCTCGGAGCTTTTCAGATGCGCATGCGCAAAGGCCTGGCCGGCAAGGGCGATGCTCGCGACGGCGGCGACGGAGAGGATGCGGGTCAATTGAGACATCAGATTATGCCTTTCGGTTTCATTGGGACAGGCGATGGCGTTTGGCCCTTGCCTGGTTAGACAGTCGGAGAGCGGATTTATTCCGGGCGATGCCGCAATTTGCTGCTGGGGTTTGCGCTTTGTTCGGAGCTCCGCCATCTCACAGCCCTCCGCCGAGCAACACATTACGGATCTTCGCCAGCGCCTCATCCCGATCCGTGCCGTACGGAATCAACCCCTTCAGCCGACCATCGGCGCCGATCATCAGCAGCGAAACCGTGTGGCTCATGTGATAATTGCCGTCTTCGCTCGGCAGCTTCGACGCATGGATGAACCAGCCGTCGGAGACCTTCCTCATCTCCGCCGGCTCACCGGTAATGCCCGTGATGCGGCTGGAGAAGGCGGTGACGTAATCATGCATCACTTCTCGCGTGTCGCGCTCCGGATCGATCGAGAAGAAATAGGCCTTCAGCGCCCTGCCCTGATCGCCGAGCGTCACCAGCCAGTCGGCCACCTCGTAGAGCGTCGTCGGGCAGGCCTCCGGGCAATGGGTATAGCCGAAATAGACGAGCGCCGGATGCCCCCGGAAGATCGACTGGTCGATCGCATTACCCCTGTCGTCGACGAGAGAAAAATGCGTGTTGAAAGGCCCCGTGCGCGGCTCCGAAAGATAGAGCGACACCATCAGCGCGACGAGCGCGCCGATGAAGACCGCACTTGCGGCAAAGCCTGAAATGGCAAGGGTGCGCGCGCTCATTGGCCATGCCCCTCATGGCCGCTCTGACCGGCGTCACCGGCCTCTCCCGTCATCATGACAGTGCCTTCGAAGCTCGCAAACAGCGCCAGCACTTTGGGGTCGAGCCTGGCTTCAGCCTCCGCGAGATCCGCCGCCAGCGCCTTGGCATCGTCAGCCGAAAGCCCGGCCTTCTCCAGCGCCGCCGCTTGCCTGATCCCGTCGCCGCTGCAGAGAAAAACGCTCCAGCCATGATGGCCCTTCTTCAATAGCGCGCGTCCGCCACGCCCATCCTGCTGCCAGCCGGCGATCGCCCAGTCATTCCTGACGACCACGGGCAGAATGGTCAGCGGCTTGTCCGGCCGCTCGAACATCGTCTTCAGCGTCGCTGGAATGGCCTCTTCAGGCGGCGGCCCCGACATGTCCATGCCCTCCATGCCAGGCATATCCATCGCCCCATGGTCCATGCTGCCATGGTCCATGCCGCCATGATCCATGTGACTGGCCCCGCCGACATCGTCCAGCGGCCCAGCGATCTTGCCGACGGCGAAATCGACCGTGATCTCACCAGCCTTCTCGAAGCTCAGCACCGCCCGGATCGTCTCGCCCTGCTTGAAGGGTTTTTCGACATTCTGGAACATCAGATGATAATTCGGCTCCAGCGTCACCGTCTGCCCAGCCGGAATGGCAAGCCCGCCCTTCAACTCGCGCATGGTCATGATGCCATTTGCCATGGTCATCTGGTGCAACTGCACGGTCTTCGCCCGATCCGAGCTTGCGGCAACAAGTCGGTCCGGCTCGCTGCCTGTATTGGTGATCGTCAGGTAGCCGTCGCCGACCTTGGCGCCCGGCACCATGGAATGCGAGGCCGCATGGTCGATCCTGATCGTCGGCTCCTGTGCCACCACAGCCGTCGCAATCATCACGCCAACGAAGAGAGAAACAATCGTCTTCATCATCATCCCCTCCTCAGGCAAAGGCGCGCTTCAGCGGCGGCACGAAGCGGATCACCACCTGGTCGAAGGCGATCATCAGCAGGATCACCAATCCGCTCATCGGAAAGGCAACTGCGAAGGCGAGCACGATGGTCCAGAGCCCGAGATAGACCGAGCGCCGCGGCGGCATGGGCGGCACGCCGATCCTTCCGGTCGGCCGCCGCTTCCACCACATGACGATGCCGGTCGTGCAGGAAAGGATGATGACGAGGCAGGTCGCCAGCATCAGCAGCTGGTTAAAGAGCCCGAATTCCTGCCCCTGATGCACATTGATGCCCCACTCGATCGCCTGGCCGAGGAAGGGATATTGGCCGAAGGAGAGATCGACGAGCACCTTGCCGGAATATTGGTCGATATGGAGAGTGCGCTCCTTGGCGAGATCCTCGGGATAGACAGCCGCCGTATAGACGCCCGTCTCGCTGCCGGGAATGGCAAGATCGAAGCCCGGCGCCATGCCGAGACCCCGCGCAATCTCCACCGCCCGATCAAGCCCGATCGGCTTCTTCGACTGCGCCGCCGCAATCTCCGACAGCGGCACCGGTGCCTTCTCGACGATCCAGCCGGCCTTGGGAAGGATATCCTCCGTCACCTTCTGCGATTTCGGCACGGCATCCCACAGCTGCACCGGATAGCCGAGATCGTGGCTCGTCAGCCAGGCGTTGGCATTGGCGCCCCAATAGCCGGACCAGGGCATGCCCGTCATCGCCATGAAGAAGATCAGGATACCGGCGAAGGCACCTGTCACCGCATGGAGATCGCGCCAGAAGACCCGCCGCGAAGGCGTGCCGCGCACGGTTACCACCCCACCCGTCTGCCGCCGCGGCCACCAGAGATAGATGCCGGTCACGACCAGCACCATGGCAAAACCGCCCGTGATCTCGATCAGCTTGTTGGGCAAGCCGCCGAACAGCGCAAGGCTGTGGATGCGCTTGACAACATAGTTGAACTCCTCGGTGGAGCCCACCGTATCCAGCACCTTGCCGTCATAGGGATTGACGAAAACCAGCGTCTGGCCGGCATCCGAAGACACGGTCACGATCGCCGACCGGTCGAGCCCGGCCGGGTCCTTGTAGGAGCTCGCAACCGAGCCCGGAACGGCAGCCGCCGCGATGTCGGCAATCTTCTGCGGCGACAGCGCCTCGCCGGCGGGCTCGACGATATAACGATAGGCAAAGACCGTGTCGTTGATCTCGTCCTTGAAGAGATAGAGCGAGCCGGTAATGGCAAGGTTCAGCAGGAAAGGAATGACCAGCAGGCCGGCAAAGAAGTGCCAGCGCCAGATGGCGCGATAGAGCGAAACGCCTGGTACGGCGTTCTCTGCCGCCTCAGTGGCAGTAGTGATAGACATGGAAGTGGATCCGAATCCTCGGCCGGCGGCGTCAATGCGGCCCGGCCATGATTGCAAGACGCATCACGGCCAGAGCCACGACGCGGGTTCAGGCAAGGATCGGATTTGCAGGCGGGGCGCGCGGCCCGGTATTCGGCGGAAAAAGCTCACGATGGAAGGCCTCGACGCGGCGCGGCAGTTCCGCCTTGAACGTAAAGCCGATGCGCGCACCGTTGATATCGGCAGGCTGCGGCAGCACGACGGAAGCGCCGATACGGCAGGCTTCGCACGGATTGAGATGCGCAATCTTGCCATGCTCCTTGCCGTGGTCGTCGACAACGGTGACGCAGAGCGTTGGAAGCGTGCCGTCGGGCAGCACATATTGGGCAAGCGCCGCAGGGCTCAGAGCATCTTCGGCAGCTGCTGGAACCTGATGCGCAAGACCGACGAAAACGAGCGCGATGGTGCACAGAATGCGCACCAGCCATTGCTCGATCCTGTCCAGACGATGTTGCATCGTTCCCCTGCGCCGCGAGGCCCCTACCTCAGCATCGAATCCGTGATAGCGGCATCTCGCGCAAAGCTCAATGCGACATTCATGACCAGACGACGGATCATAGCGGCTCAGGCAGCCGGATTGAATGGTGACGGATGGGACGGAAGCAAGGTCGCCCCATCCGTCGAAATCCCGCTACACGCATCCACGTCGGTCAGATGCGCCAGTTCCATCTGGGCCTTGAGGCCAGCCGGTTGCCCGAGTTAAGCGCGATCGAAGGCGGCGCGGTTTTGCTCGACGAAAGCCTCCACCGTCATTGGCGGCGTTCCCGTGAACTGCTCGATGACGTCGTTGGTGCCCGCAAAGACGCCGTTGCGGCAGTCCTCGGCGATGCACAGGAAGTGCTGGATGATGAAATCGTCAAGGCCGAAACTCTTCAGGCGCGCCGTATAGGCTTCGGCAGTCGCCGGCCGGTAGCCGATCTTGCGGCCGAGCACTTCGCTCATCCTTGCGGCGATCTCCGCCTCGCTGAGCTCCACCGGACCGAACAGCGGATAGATCTTGCCAGCGTGTTCGGCCGGGTTTTCCAGCATGGCCGCAATCAGCCGCGCCTGGTCCTCGCCAGTAACAGGCGCATGCCTCCCCTCGCCATAGGGCAGCTCGATCACGCCCTCACTGGCAATGACGTCGCTCACCCAGGGGAATGTCAGCCATTCGGAGAAGAAGGTCGGGCGGATATGGGCGGTCGGCACACCCGACCAGTCCAGCACGCGCTCGGCGACCCAATGGTTGCGGGCAGCATGGCTTTTCGCCACCTCGCGCGCCGAAATCTGCGACATGTTGACTATGAGCTCCAGCTTTGCCCGCCGTGCGGCATCGGCAAAATAGGCCGTCACATCGATGAGATCCGGGCGGATCGGATAGCAGAGATAGGCGGCATTCACGCCCGCGACCGCGCTGATGACGGCATCATGATCGGTGAGGTCACCGACCACGACCTCCGCCCCTGCCGCAGCGAGTGCTTGAGAACGCGCATCTTCCTTATGCACGAGCGCGCGTACCTTGTGGCCCTTTTCCAGGAGGATGCGGGTCGTATGCTTGCCGGTTTTACCTGTGGCTCCGGTCACGAGATAGGTCTTGGACATGGTCTTCTCCAGTTGTGAAAAGGGCGCAGGATTCCACCGGAGCGAACCACAAGGCTCGCCCGTTACAAATCGCCCGCCCTTGAAATTTAGATTACGAGTGACATCTAATTAGATGTTGGTTACAATCTAAATTGTCAAGGTGCGGGAGACCGGAAATGCGAAAATCAAACGAGGAAGCGGCAAGGACGCGCCAGACCATCGTCGCCACCGCAGCCGACGAGATCAGGCGTTCGGGCATTGCTGAAGCAAGCGTCGCCGACATCATGGCCGCTGCCGGCCTGACACCGGGCGGCTTCTACCGCCACTTCGAAAGCAAGGATCATCTGGTCGCCGAAGCGCTGGAAAAGGCGGGAGATCAGGTCGCCGGAAGCATGCGCAAAGTGCGCGACGAGGCCAGCTTCGACGATGTCGTCAACGCCTATATCGACGGCACCCGGGCCGGCGGCAAAGCCGTGCCCTCCTGCCCCATCTCCTCCCTCGGCAGCGAGCTCGCCCGCTCCGGCCCAGAGACGCGTGAAGCTGCCACCAAAGTGATCGAAGACATGTTCTCCGTCTTCAGCTCTGGCCCCGCCGGTACCAAGGCCAGCCGCCGCAAGGGAATGGCCGCCTTCGCCACGCTGGTGGGCTCACTGACTTTGGCGCGTATTGTGACCGATGAAGAGATGGCGGATGAGATTCTTGATGTAGCCCGGCAGAAGCTGCACCGGGCGGAGTGACCCCGCTCATTGGACACTCTTGCGAATCGCATAAGTGTATGCTTATGTGTTGTCATGATGGAACACGACATTTTTCGGGCGCTCGCCGACCCGACCCGCCGCACGATCTTCGAGAAGCTGGCGAACGGCAGCATGAATGCCAGCGCGCTTCGCCAGGGCATGGATATCAGCCAGCCGGCCATGTCCCAGCATCTCGCCGTGCTGCGTTCGGCACGGCTGGTGCGCGAACAGAAGGAGGGCCGTTTCGTGAATTACGAGGTCGATCCCGAGGGGCTCACCCTCATCGCCCAATGGCTGGCGAAATATCGCGCCTACTGGCCAGCCCGCATCGATGCTCTCAAGCTCTTGCTGAAGGATATGGACCAATGAACGAGGTGAAGACCGAGATACACACCAAGCAACAAACCGGCTTCGAACAGAGATACGAGCTGGATGCGCCGCCGGAAAAGGTCTGGCGGGCGATCAGCATTGCGGAATTCCGGGAGAAATGGCTGCCGAAGGAAGCGCTTGCCGATCCGCAATCGCTCTCCGAAACACCGGGAAAGGAGGTTCGCTACAGATTGCGCGACGACAGCCCGCCCTTCCTGGAAAGCATCGTCACCTTCGCGATCGCACCGAATGCATCGGGCGGGACCAGCCTGCGGATCGTCCACGAGTTGACTGGTGACACTTTCGAGCGGCTTTCGAGATCGGTCGCCAACAGCAACAGCCAGACTATGATGCTCGCCGCCTGACGCGGCAGGCCTTCCCGCTTATCAATTCTGAAAGATTGGAGTTCGCCGATGCGCGAAACGATGCAACTCGTCCCCATGGTCGTCGAACAATCCTCCCGAGGGGAGCGATCCTTCGACATCTATTCCCGCCTCTTGCGTGAGCGGATCATCTTTCTGAACGGCGAGATCAACGACGGCGTGTCCGCCCTCGTCTGCGCCCAGCTTCTGTTCCTGGAGGCCGAAAATCCCAAGAAACCGATCAACCTCTACATCAATTCGCCGGGCGGCGTCGTGACCAGCGGTTTTGCCATGTACGACACGATGCGTTTCATCCGCGCGCCGGTGCACACGCTCTGCATGGGAACGGCCCGCTCGATGGGCTCCTTCCTGCTGATGGCCGGCCAGCCGGGAGAGCGATATGCCCTTCCGAATGCCAGCATCCTCATCCACCAGCCCCTCGGCGGCTTCCAGGGCCAGGCGTCCGATATGCTCATTCATGCCGAGGAAATCAGGAAGACGAAGCAGCTCATGACCAGCCTCTATGCCGAGCATTGCGGGCGATCCTATGAAGAGTTCGAGCAGGCGATGGATCGGGACCGCTTCATGAGGGCTGAAGAGGCCCTGGAATGGGGGCTAATCGACCGCATCCTGACGGATCGAGAGGATGTGGCAGAGGTAGGAGCGCAATAGCCATGCGCCCCACCCTCGCCAGCCTAAACCTCAGCTACCGGCCTTCAATGCCGTATTGCAAAGGCTCCAGTAACCGCCGCCCTTCTGGATCCATTTCAGATCGTTGAGCGTGCCGGCATCCTTGTTGGCATGATAGCTGTCGACGCAGGTATGCAGCCGGCCCTTGGCAGGCGTCTCACTGGCGTATTTCTTGTCGATCGCCTTCGGCATGGTCACGCCCTTGGGGGCCTTGACCGTCGGCTTTGCGGGCTCCTTGTCCGTCGTTGCGGCCACTGCCTTGTCATCGGCGGCATCTTCGGCGGCCGCATCCGCGCCGCAGAACTTCGCCCGGAAATCGTTCCACTTCATGTCCTTGGCCGAACCATCGGCCTTGGCCGTCTGATATTTGGCGCTGCATTCCTTCATGGTCAGCGCGGAGGCCGGAGAAACGAAGAAGGCGGCGGCAATCAACGCTCCGGCGGAAGCGGGCACAAGCAATCTCGCAATCATGGGATATCCTCGTGTTGGGGGCAGTTCACGGCATGCACGTCTTTGAAAGCTACGAGACGGTTCCATTAGGTGTCGCCGCATCGACGGCTTGCGGCAGATGCTCGGCGAGCAGCTTGGACACATCGTCGGCATCGACGCCGAACTTGGCGGCGAGATCGCGCAGCTGATCGGACGACAGGGCCGCCTGGATCTGTTCCGCCGATACGGGAAGATTGTGGCCGGTGCCGATCCAGGATGAGACCTGCTCGCCGAGGCCCGCCGAATTGAGCTGGGAAACGATGCCCTGCAGCCCTCCGGCATTGTCGAATATTCTGGTTGCAACCGCGACGTAATCGACTTGCCTGCCGGCAAGCACATCAGAGAGAACACCGCCTAAACCGTCGAAAATACTCATGGTTGCTCCTCCACCCATCAGCGGATTCTACATTAGCATGAGGTAAAATTTCTGTCATTCCGGATTTGCGAAACGACAGCCTTCCCTCCGCAAACAATACTTCTCGCTGGCCCTGCTTGACGTTGCCCATGGTGGCGTCCTAAGTCGGGGGAGACGGTTCCCCGAGGAGAACTTCGAGGGGATTAATAGGGAACACGGTGCGGACGACCCAAAAGGGACCAAGACCGTGGCTGCCCCCGCAACTGTAAGCGGATTGCCGGTTATATCCGGAATGAATGCCTCGTCGTTCATTCCAGGACATCACCGGCGAGCTGGTCACTCCAAGTGCCACTGCGCGCAAGCGCGGGAAGGCAGATGACCGGCTGACATCCGCGAGCCAGGAGACCTGCCGTCAATCACGATCCAATCAGCCGGGCGGGGATGCCTGGACAAGGAGCAGATATGATTGACCTTATTTCCTGCCGCTTGCCGCACGCGATCCGTCCCGATTGGACCACCCGCCGCTAGCCCTCCCTCCACGTTTGGCTCACGCATCTGCGCGCGCCGGCGTCCGCTAGCCCTTTTCCTTCCGATCGAGAGTTTCCAATGCGCCAGACTATTCCAGGCTTTTCTCTTGCGCTCGGGCTCGCCAGCCTTTGGTTGGCCGGCCTTGCAGCACCCGCCTTCGCCGCCACCCAATATCCCCTTACCCTCAGCAATTGCGGCCAGCCAGTCACCTTCGAGAAGGCACCGGCCAAGATCGTTTCGATCGGCCAGGGCATGACCGAAGTGCTCCTCTCGCTCGGCCTTGCCGACAAGATCGCCGGCACGGCCGTCTGGGTCGGCCCGGTCCTGCCGCAATATGCCGAGGCCAACAGCAGGATCAGACGGCTGGCCGACAACGACCCGAGCTTCGAATCCGTCGTCGGTGCCGAGCCCGATCTGGTGGCTGCCGAATTCGAATGGCATGTCGGCGCTGCCCAAGGCTCCGTCGGCAAGCGCGAGCAATTCAAAGACCTCGGCATCAACACCTATATCGCGCCTGCCGATTGCGTCGCCAAGATCAACACCGATGGCGGCGATGG
The DNA here is from genome assembly GCF_052113285.1 of Rhizobium sp. YAF28. Taxonomy (NCBI): domain Bacteria; kingdom Pseudomonadati; phylum Pseudomonadota; class Alphaproteobacteria; order Hyphomicrobiales; family Rhizobiaceae; genus Rhizobium; species Rhizobium sp. YAF28. The sequence continues at coordinate 11,687 of NZ_JBFRCX010000005.1, forward strand.
TGTTCGCAGGGAGCTGTTCACGATGGACCTGATCTATCAGGAAATTGCCGAAATCTCCGAAATCTTCGACGTGAAAGACCGAGGCGATGCGCTGATCGCCGACCTGAAGAAGCGCGAGGCCGCGGCCGTTGCCTCCGTTTCAGGCGCTGCAGCCAAGAACCTGCCCGTCGTCTTCTGGTTCTCCAGCAAGGAGGTGAAAGGCGATGCCTTCATCGCCGGCAAGAACAGCGCCCCTGCCTATATCCTGAAGACGCTCGGCGCGAAGAACGTCGTGACGACTGAAGAGGAATGGCCCCTCGTCGGCTGGGAAACGATTGCGCAGGCCAATCCCGCCGTCATCGTCATCGCGACCATGGACCGCCGCCGCTATGCCGCCGACGATCCCAAGGTGAAGGTGGATTTCCTGGAAAACGATCCGGTCACAAGGGAGCTCGATGCCGTCAAAAACGAGCGCTTCATCATGATGGACGCGCAGTCGATGAACCCGACGATCCGCACCATCGACGGCATCGAAATCCTGGCAAAGGGCATCGCCGCCTCCGGTCTGGCGCAGTGAGCCAAGCTGCCTTGCCACAGAGACGATGGTGGGCGCTTGCCACGCTCACCGTCACCGCCCTCTTCCTGCTCGGTATCATGATCAGTCTCGCCGTATCGATCGGCGAGATATCGATCCCGCTCGCCACCACGGCAAAGGCGGTTTCCAACCGCCTGTTCGGCACGGCATTCGAGCTCAGCCGCATCCATCAGGGCATCGTCTGGGATTACCGCCTCAGCCGTGCGCTGGTGGCGGCGAGCGCCGGCGCGTCGCTGGCGCTTTGCGGCACGGTGCTGCAGGCGCTGCTGCGCAATCCGCTCGCCGAACCCTATGTGCTCGGCATTTCCGCCGGCGCCTCCACCGGCGCCGTCTGCGTCATGATCTTAGGCCTCGGTTCTGGCGTGCTCGGCCTCTCCGGCGGCGCCTTCATCGGCGCCGTGATCGCCTTTCTTCTGGTCGGCATTCTGGCGGCGGGCGCGGGTGGCACCAGCGAGCGCATCATTCTCTGCGGCGTGGCGGGCTCGCAGCTCTTCAACGCGCTGACCTCCTATATCGTCACCACCTCGGCCAATGCCGAACAGGCGCGCGGCGTACTCTTCTGGCTCTTAGGGTCGCTCAGTGGCGTGCGCTGGCCGGATGTCTATCTCTCCGTGCCGATCGCGCTCATCGGCTTCGTCGTCTGTCTTGCCCATGTGCGCGCGCTCGATGCCTTCGCCTTCGGCACGGATGCCGCAGCCTCCCTCGGCATCGCCGTGCGCCGCGTGCAGTTCACCCTGCTCGGCGTGACAGCGGCGATGACGGCAGGCGTGGTCGGCATGGTCGGTTCCATCGGCTTCGTCGGCCTCGTCATTCCCCATGCCGCCCGCTTCCTCGTCGGCCCCGCGCATGGCCGCCTGCTGCCGACGACTGCGCTTGGCGGAGCGATCTTCATGGTCGGCGCCGACATCGTCTCGCGCATCATCATTCCCCAACAGATCTTGCCTATCGGCGTCGTCACCGCGCTCTTCGGCGCACCGGCCTTCGCCATCATCCTCTATCGCGTGCGGAGAAGCGCATGAGCATATCAGTCGACAAGGTCACCTATGCCGCCGGCAATACCATCATCGTCAATGGCATCAGCATATCAGTCGAAAGGGGCAAGGTGCTCGGCCTGCTCGGGCCGAACGGCTCCGGCAAATCGAGCCTGCTGCGCCTGATCTGCCGGCTGCGGCAGGTCAAAAGCGGCATCATCCGCCTTGGCGACGACGATGTCTCCGGCCTCTCACGCGCTGCCCTTGCCCGCCGCATCGCCTTCGTCGAACAGCAGTCGACGACCGACACGCAGCTCACCGTGCGCGATATCGTCCGCCTCGGCCGCACGCCGCATCGCGGCCTCATCTCCTCCTGGGAACCCGATGACGATGCCGCCGTTGCGGAAGCGCTCGCCCGCGTCGACATGACCGCGCGCTCCGGCCAGCTGTGGCAGACACTGTCAGGCGGCGAACGCCAGCGCGTGCATATCGCCAGAGCCCTGGCGCAAACGCCGAGCGAACTCCTGCTCGACGAACCGACCAACCATCTCGATATCCAGCACCAGCTCGATATCCTGGCGCTGGTCGCCAGACTCGGCCTCACCTCCATCATCGCGCTGCACGATCTCAATCTGGCGGCGATGTTCTGCGATCATCTGGCCGTGCTGCAGAAGGGCGAAGTCGTGGCCGCAGGCACGCCCGAGGAGGTGCTGACCGAAGCCTTGATCGCCCGCGTCTTCGGTGTGCGCGCCCATATCGAAAGATCGGCTGTGCATGGCCGCACACATATCCAGTATCGGATGGGCTGAGAGATGGATGGCGTAAATTTCGATCTGAAGGAAGAGATCCGCGACTACTGGTCGAAACGCTCGGAAACCTTCGATCTCGCCTTCGGCCACAAGATCGCCCCCGGCCCGGAGGCCGATGCCTGGCAGAAACCGATCCGCGAAGCCCTTGGCCCCGAGCCGAAACGCGTGCTGGAACTTGCCTGCGGCACCGGCGAAGTGACCCGCCTGATCCAGGATCTCGGCCATGACGTTACCGCGCTCGATTTCTCCGAAGCGATGCTGAAGGTTGCCCGCGCCAAACACGCCGGCAAGGAGCGCCTGCGCTTCACTCTGGCGGACGCCGAAAACACCCTGGAGCCTGATGCACACTACGACGCGATCATCTGCCGCCACCTGGTCTGGACGCTGACCCGGCCGGAAGAAAGTTTTGCGGAATGGTTCCGCATCCTCAAACCCGGCGGTCTGCTGCTCTTCTTCGACGGCAACTGGGCAAGCCCGAAACCGACCGGCCGCATCGCCAGCCTGCTGATAACATGTGTCGACCGTTTCATCGGTGCCGACAGCAACTATGACGGCGCGCTCAGCACCCGCCACGCCCGCATCATGTCAGCCCTGCCCTTCGGCTCCGGCCTGCGTCCCGACATGCTGCTGCCGCTTCTGACATCGGCGGGCTTTACAGGCATCGAACTGCACTCCCATGCCCCGATCGCCCGGGCGCAGAGGAAGAATGCCAACCTCAGAAACAAGCTTAGAACCCTGGTCTACCGCCGTTTCATCCTGACCTGCCGGCGGCCTTGACGGCCGCACTTGCGGCACGCCCATTCTCCATGCGTCGCCATTTCGCCGAGACCTAAAGCCAGGCTGGGCCCAATGCCTGCCACCGTAAATGATTGTTGCATTTACCGTTGCGTACTTGCCGGATGCCGTCAGCCGTTCAGGATGATCCACGTACGAACCGGCAGTCCGCCTGATGCAGGAAGGGAAAGGTGTTATGGCAAAGACCACCGCGCCCTTACCAGGCATAAGCAAGTATCGCGCTCTGCCGGTCGCCATGCTGGCGTTTTTCCTTTGCCTGGCCGGATGTCTGCCCCATCAGGCACTTGCCGCCCCGCCTGAATTTCCGAACCGCGATCTGGTTGTTGGCACCAAGGAAGCCCCGCCCTTCGCGATGAAGGCGCCGGATGGCACCTGGACCGGCCTCTCAATCGATCTCTGGCAGCAGGTCGCCGAAAAGCTTGGCGTCAAATACCGGCTGGTTGAGGAACCCTCGGTCCAGAGCCTGCTCGATGCCACGAAGCGCGGGGATTATGACCTCTCGGTCGCGGCCATCACCATCACCGCCGACCGGGAACGCAATGTCGATTTCACCCAGCCGTTCTACAATACCGGCCTCGGCATTGCCGTTTCCGTCCAGAGCGTTTCCGTCTGGTACGAGATCACCCAGACGATGACCTCCCTCGGTTTCCTGCAGGCCGTCGGCGCGCTCATCGGCATTTCGCTGGCCGTCGGAGCCCTGATCTGGCTGTTCGAACACCGCCACAACGAGGATTTCGGCGGCGGCGCGGCCAGGGGACTCGGCGCCAGCATCTGGTGGTCGGCAGAAGCGATGACGCAGGCGAGTACCGGTCATCGCGGCCCAAAAACGCTCGGAGGACGAACCCTTGCGATCCTCTGGATGGTCATGTCGATCATTACTATCGCCGTCTTCACCGCAAGCGTCACCTCCGCGCTCACGACGCGCCAGATCAGAGGACTGGTCAATGGTTCAGAAGACCTGCCGCGGGTGCGCGTCGGCGCCGTGTCGGGATCGGCGACGACAGGATTTCTCGATGAAGAACGCATCAGGCACCGGGATTTCGCCAATGTGCAGGATGGCTTCCGGGCCCTGACATCAGGCTCCATCGATGCCTTCGTCTACGATAAGCCGCTGCTGGCCTGGACGGCCGAACAGCAGTTTCCCACCAGTGTGCAGGTGCTGGACACCGTCTTCGAAACGCAGAATTACGGCATGGCGATGCCGGCCGGCAGCCGCTATCGCAAACCCATCGATGTCGCCATTCTCGAAGCAATTCACGACGAGGCATGGAAAGAGACACTGTTTCGGTATCTCGGCGAGAAAAAATGATCGACGCCCACGTGGTTCAGGCTGGTGTCCGGCGCGGTTCAGCCCCCTGCCATCACGCCTACCAGTTACCCGGATCGGCAGTATGATCGACAGCGGCGAATTCGTCCGCCTTTGCCCGATCCAGCGTCACAGTCCTCGTCCTCTTCGTCTCGTCCGCGACCAGATAACGAAGCGGCGCCGCATCCTTGGCGAGCTCCTGATAGAGGAGAAGCGCGGCCTCCTCGGCGCTATCGGCCTCGATCTCTCGCGTGATGGACACAGTGAACTTCTGCATGGCTTCGGGCTTTCTCGATCGTCGCGGGCATGGGCGCAATGTCCACCGCCTGACAATAAGCGCAGAGCCGAATAGTTCAAGCTGCCCCTGCCCTCGACGATCAGCCGCCACAGACGGAAGCCATTGGCAGCGGCCGGCTTTGAGCGGCGTACCGTCGTGGCGATGGGAGACGGTGATCAAGGAGGCCACATGACAGAACGGCGGCGCTAATATTCGCCCTGTTGACCCAAAAGAACTGTCGGCACCTATTTGAACATCTCAGGCGAATAGGTGCCGTCGCTGTTCAATATCTCAGCGCGTTGCTGCAGCCGGCAGAGATATTGGTGGATCGAGCATCTGATTGCTGTCAGCGGTCGAACCATAAAGCGCCGCATAACGCCGACATCTATCCAGATGAGCCGGAAGTGGGGAGCATCCGGCTCACAGGTTTCGGCATAACCAAGAAATGGCGGAGATCGAATATCCGAGCCATCAACGAGCTTTCACGGTTTGCGTGCTCGGATGTGTAGGAAGATTGGCGCAACGCGGGTATCGGCTACTACAGGTTCGGCAAGGGCGACTTCCGGCGATGCCATTGGTTCGCCAAACGCCTCGATTATGAAGCCGGCACCGACGATCATGGATACCCAGCTTGTCAGCGTGCGATGGAAACGCGGCACCGAAAAGGGTGTCAGCGCTGCACGCTCTTCAGCTGGAATCTCGGAAAACAGCCAGCGCTCGATGCGCCCGTCGGTCTCATCGAAATAGTCGGCAACCTGAACGGCAACTGCAGCGCCGCTCTCATCGCGGATATTGCGGCGGGTCGGCGGAACGAAACATGGATGCAGAATCGAAAACTGCAAGAACCCACCGGGCTTCAAAATGCGGTGAAGGCTCCCCAGAACTTTTTGCTGGTCAGCCATGTCCATCAGCGACATAAAGGCGGTGACGAAATCAAAATTCCCTTCCGGAAAGTCAAGGCTCTGGCCGTCGCCAACCACGTAGTCGATACCGAGTGGGTCCTGTGCCTCCGTTTGGCGGGCATAGCGAATGAAGGTAGGTGCGATGTCCACCCCGGTCATGCGGGCACCAAGTTGGGCTACTGCGCGGGTATTGGTGCCTTCACCACAGCCGAGATCAAGTCCCGTCAGACCTGCGATCGGGGGTAACATGTCCAGAAAGGCGGGCGTGTTAAGTGCGTCGCGATATTTGTCGTAACCAGCACGACTATAGATCGTCCAAGTCTCCGCATTGCTTTCCCAATGGATGGCGACATCGTTTGTGTTCATGCTCATCGTCCTTCACGTCCTTCCAATCTTTGCTTCTACGTCCGCTTGCCATCCGCAGCGGCATTCGCACAAACCGCAGCGCGAGCCTCGAGATCAGCTCATTTCCGCCGTCGGCTGAACGACCGCCGACGCAGGCACGTGTTTCCAGTTCTTGAGGTCCGACGCCTTAAGACCGGAATGAAAATCGATCAGGTCTGCTGGGCAAATCATGTTTGCCAAATCCAATCCCCCTCGGCGCACAATCAAAAGGTGTTCTCTCTTATCGAGAAAACACCTTGTGTAGAGCTTATCCGAGAAGAACGTGGGCCACGGCCCGCCTCAGCAACCCATCCCTGCCGCTCAAACAGACCGCATCAACCCACCATCAACCTTCAGGCTCTGGCCGGTAATATACCCCGCCCCGTCAGACACCAGAAACGCGATGGTCGCGGCAACTTCCGCACTCGTGCCATAGCGCTGCATCGGCACGGTCTCGCGCCGCGCCTCGGTCGCAGGCAGGCTGTCGATCCAGCCGGGCAGCACATTGTTCATGCGGATGTTCTCGGCCGCATAGGTATCGGCAAAGAGCTTGGTATAGGCGGCAAGGCCGGCGCGGAAGACCGCCGAGGTCGGAAACATCGTCGACGGCTCGAAGACCCAGGCCGTCGAGATATTGACGATCACACCCTTCTTCTGCGCCTGCATGATCGGCGTTACCAGCCGCACCGGGCGGATGACGTTCATCAGATAGACGTCCATGCCCGTATGCCACTGCTCGTCGGTGATCTCATTCAGCGCTGCGCGCGGACCATGCCCGGCGCTGTTGACGAGAACGTCGATGCGCCCCCACGCCGCCATCGCCGCATCGACCAACCGCTTCAGATCGTCGTTCGACTGGTTGGAACCGGTGACCCCGACACCGCCGAGATCCTTGGCCAGCGCCTCGCCCTTGCCGGAGGAAGACAGGATTGCGACCTTGTATCCATCGGCCGCAAGGCGTCTCGCGCTTTCGGCGCCCATGCCGCTGCCGCCTGCGGTGATAACAGCCACTTTTTCTACTGACATTTCGGTGCCCTCCTGAAGTGATATCGTCGATTGATCGATGTGTGCACGCACGATACCATGTCCGCCACGCGAGCGCGAAACAGTTCTCCTCTTTTATGGCAGTAGAAAAACTACTCGATGAGCGATATCCCGGGAAAGCTTCCCTCCCTCAATGGCCTCAGAGCCTTCGAAGTCGCGGCGCGCCACCTGAACTTCAGGCTTGCCGCCGAAGAGCTCGGCGTGACGCAGGGCGCCGTCGCCCAGCAGGTTCGCGGGCTCGAAGCGCAGCTTGGCTTGACCCTGTTCGAGCGGCTTCCCCGCACGCTGGCGCTGACGGCCGAAGGCCGACGCTACATCGCCGATATCAGACGCGCCTTCGAGATCATCGCCCGCGCAACAGACGAGCTGAAGTCACAGGCGATCAAGCTCACCATCAGCACGACGCCGACCTTTGCATCCAAATGGCTGATCCCGCGCCTGCCTGACTTCACCGCTCTGCACCCCGATCTCGATCTGCATATTCTGGCGACCGAGCGCATCTCGAATTTCGTGGCCGATGGCGTCGATCTCGCGGTCCGCTATGGCCGCCCGCCCTTCGGGCCGGGCCTGAATGCCGAGCTCCTGTTCGAGCAGGAGGTCATTGCCGTCTGCAGCCCGCTGCTGCTTGCCGGCCGGAATGCACCGCGCACGGCCGAGGATCTCTCGGCCTATCCGCTGCTGCACGATGCCCACAATCTCTGGCCGGAATTCGTCGAGCGCCATCTCACCAACAGCCGCAGCCCCTCCTTCAAGGGCATCAGCTTTTCGCAGACCTCGCACGCCATCGAGGCAGCGATTGCCGGACAGGGCATCGTTCTCGCCAATGGCGGCTTCGTCACCGACGATCTGGCCAAAGGCCGGCTGGTGCATGTCTTCGAAGCCAGACTGCGCGGCCCTTCGGACATCTACCTCGTCTGGCCCCGCTACCGGAAATCTCCTGCGCGGGAAACCGTGATCGGCTGGTTGTTCACTGAGGCGCAGAAGGCTGGCTGAGCACTCTCGCATGGGGCCGGCGTCGGGCTGGCGGACATGAAGTACGACGAGCCCCTTGCGCAGGACACCGGAGACACCAGATTCAGTCTCTTCATTCCCTCCGATAAGCATCGATAATCACAGGCCTATTTAATGTTCCATTTCATTCTCGGGCTTCCATGGCTGGTTGTCCTCCTTCGCTTCATCCTGCCCCTGCCGTGGATATGGCCTGCCAAGGCGCTGCTTGCCGGCGTGCTCCTGGTCGCCTCCCAGCAGGTGCTGCTGAACCGCATCTCGTCAGGCTCCGTCTTCGCGCCTGAATATCCGCGCCCGCTGATTATCGTGCTGAATTTCCTCTTCGGTGCGACACTCCTGCTGGCCGTCTTCCAGATCACGCTCGATGCCGCCTCGCTTGTCCTTGCTCTCGTCGAGGGACAGTTTCCGGCCGTGCCCCCTGAGGTCCGCTATATCATCGGGCTCGCGGCCTTCGGCCTGGCCGCTTTTGGCGTCGCTGGAGCCGTGCGCATACCACCCGTGAAGAATGTCGAGATAGCAATCCGGGATCTTCCCGACGCCTTCGACGGCTACCGCCTGCTGCAATTGACCGACCTGCATCTCAGCCGCCTCTTTCCGGCGTCCTGGGCCGAAGCGCTCGTGAAGAAGGCCAATGATCTGAAAACCGATCTGATCGTCGTGACCGGCGATTTCATCGACGGCCGCCTCGAAAAACGCCGTGCGGATGTCGCCCCCCTGGCGAAGCTCGAAGCGCCCGATGGCATCTTCGCCATCCCCGGCAATCACGAATATTATTTCGGCTACGACGATTGGATGGAGCACGACGCCAGTCTTGGCATGCGCATGCTGATGAATGAGCACGCCGTCATCGAGCGCGAGGCGGGCCGCATCGTCATTGCCGGCGTGACGGATCTTGCGGCCTTCGGCAGATCGATGCCCAATCCCGATCTTGCCGCGGCCCTGAAAGACGCGCCCTCTGAGGCCCCGATCATTCTTCTCGACCATCAGCCAAGAATGGCAGCCGAGACGGCCAAGGCGGGGATCGCACTGCAGCTGTCAGGGCATACCCATGGCGGCATGGTGCTAGGCCTCGATCGTCTGGTCGCCCGCGCCAATGGCGGCTTCGTCTCCGGCCACTACCAGGTCGGCGGCATGCAGCTCTATGTCAACAACGGCACCGCGCTCTGGCCCGGCTTTGCGTTCAGGCTGGGCCGGCCCTCGGAACTGACGGTGTTCACGCTGCGCAGGAATAATTCCTGAAACCGCTGCGCCTCGGTCAGGGACGGCCGTTCTTCTCCCGTACCAGCCTGCGAATACGCTCGACCACATCGGGATCGATAGGATTGTAGACGACCATGTTGAGATCGGGCCTGCCGTCGATGGCAAAGCCCGAATATTCCAGCTCGATATCGCCGAGAACAGGATGTCTCAGCCGCTTGGTGCCTTCGCCATGGGCGATCACCTCGTTCTCCTGCCAGATCGCTTTGAACTCCGGGCTGGCGAGGCAGAGTTCCTCGACCAGTTCGGCAATCTCCGAAGTAGCCCCTGCGCGCGCCGCATCCGCCCGGAAGGCGCCGACGACGAACCGGGCCACTGTTTCCCAGTCATGCTGGACGTTCCGGACGTTGGGGTTGCAAAACAGCATACGCAGGACATTCCTGTCCTCAGGTGCGAGCTTGCCGTAATCGGTCATGACAATGGTGGCCGCGCGGTTCCAGGCAACGATGTCCCAGGCCGCGGTACGCACCAGCGCCGGGCTGACCTCAAACGTATCGAGAAGACGCTGCAGGCGCGGGCTGATGCCTTCGACGGCGCGGTAGCGAACCTCGGGCGGGCGGCCGAGGCCGAGCATGAAGAGATGCTCGCGTTCCGGTTCGGTCAGCATCAGCCCGTTTGCGATCCGGTTGAGAACATCGGACGACGGCGCCCCGCCGCGCCCCTGCTCCAGCCATGTGTACCACGTGGGACTGATATTGGCGCGCTGCGCCACCTCCTCGCGTCGCAAGCCCGGCGTGCGCCGGCGGCCCGAGAATCCGAACACGGCCGGATCGAGGCGCGAGCGGCGGTCGCGAAGGAAGGTGCCAAGGGGGTTGCCGTCGGTGCTCATACTGTCCCTGTTAGCAATTATAATAGGATAACGTCACTACTTTAACAGCATAAAACATAGCGCAATATTGGGGTCTGTAAAGCCTGTCGCGCAAAAGTGTGAAGCAGTTTCGCGATAACGACATGCGAAAAAACAAGGACTTAAAGCGTGCAGCGGCATGCTTTGAAACAAGGAGATACCCATGCGCATTTTCCTCACCGGCGCCACCGGCTTCATCGGCTCGGCCATCGTCCCCGAACTCCTGAAGGCGGGCCATCATGTCATCGGCATGACCCGCTCGGGCGCCGGCGCAAAAGCGCTCGAAGAGGCAGGCGTCGAAGTTCACAAGGGGACGCTGGAAGAGCCTGAAAGCGTCCGCAGCGGCGCCGAAAAGGCCGACGCCGTCATTCATACGGCCTTCGACCATGATTTTTCGCGTTTCGTCGAGAATTGCCAGAAGGACAGCCGCGTCATTGCCGCAATGGGCGAGGCTCTCAAGGGCTCGAACCGCCCGCTGCTCATCACATCAGGCACCGGCATCGGCAATGCACACCTCGGAGAGCTCGCGAGCGAGGATGTCTTCAATATCGAGCATCCCAACCCGCGCATCGCTTCCGAACTTGCCGGCAACGCGCTTCTGGATGCCGGCGTCAACGTGTCTGTCATGCGCCTTCCCCAGGTCCACAACACGTTCAAGCAGGGCCTCGTCTCGCCACTCATCGAAATATCGAGGGCAAAGGGCGCCTCCGCCTATGTCGGCGAAGGTCGCAACCGCTTCCCCGCCGGCCACCTGCTGGATGTCGCCCTGCTCTACCGGCTGGCCATCGAACGTGCTGAACCCGGCGCCCGCTACAATGCCGTCGATGAGGAAGGTGTCTCAATGCGCGAGATCGCCGAGGCGCTGGGCCGCGGCCTGAAACTGCCCGTCGTCTCCATCGCGCCGGACAAGGCGTCCGAGCATTTCGGCTGGATGGGCATGTTCGCCGGCCTGGACTTCCCCGCCTCCAGCGAAAAGACTCGCCGCATCCTCGGCTGGAAGCCTGTTGGACCCGGCCTGATCGCCGATCTCGACGCGATGGATTACAGCGCTCTCGCAGCCTGAGCCGAACTTGCCGCCTGCGGGACGTCTTTCAGTTCCGCAGGCGCAACCTACCTCTTGTCGTCAGATTCCAAGGCCGCCGGCCACATCGATCACGCTGCCGGTCATGTAACCCCCATGCGGCCCCGCCAGATGGCAGATGAGCGCCGAGACTTCCTCGAGCGTTGCAATGCGCCTGATAGGATGCAGGTCCAGAAGCGCGTCAGGCACGCTGTCTCCCAGCACTTCGGCAGACATGTCGGTCGGCATCACGCCGGGCTGGACGACATTGACGGTGATGTTGCGGCCGCCGAGATCGCGCGCGACGCCTTTCGCATAGCCGATGAGGGCAGCCTTCGTACCGGCATAATCGGCAACGCCGGGAAACGGCACGCGCGTGCCGAACAGCGAGCCGATGAAGATGATCCGGCCGCCATCAGACAAGACAGGTGCCGCCGCCCGCGTGGCCGCCACCGTGCCCAACACATTGATTTGCCACTGGCGATCGAGGTTGACCACATCGAGCTCGGGATCATCGACTGTCTTGCCCTGCACAGCGATTGCCGCATTGTTGACGAGGATATCGAGCTTGCCGAAATAAGCGATCACCTTGTCGATAAACGGCTTGGCCGCCGTCATGTCGGCGTGGTCACTCTGGATCGCCAGAGCCCGCACACCCCCGGCCCGCAGCCTTTCCACCACCGCTTCCGCCTTGGCGGCAGAAGCCACATAGCTGATCGCAACATCCGCGCCATGCGCCGCCAGCGCTTCAGCCGCCGCAGCACCAAGCCCACGCGACCCACCGGTCACGAGCGCGACCTTTCCCTTCAAAATCTCAGACATGAGTGTCCTTTCTACCCCGTCAAAGCACCACCCGCCCCTATCGGCAGGCAGAGCAGTTTTTTCGTAACGATCGTTACGGTAACGATTGGTATGAAATGTAGACAAAGCCTGTCAAGTGGTTTAATAACGATCATTATGAAATTGGCCGAGTTGATCTGATGGGACGCCATCGCGAATTTGACATGGAGAAAGTGCTCGATGCGGCGCTATGCGTTTTCTGGCGTAAGGGCTACGAGGGAGCGTCCTATGCTGACCTGACAGAGGCTGCCGGCGTCGAAAGACCCGCCCTCTATTCCGCCTTCGGCAACAAGGAAGCGCTCTTCCGGCGGGCGCTGGATCGCTATTCCGAGCGATATCTGGATTATCTTCCGGAAGCGCTCAAGCTCCCTACCTCGCGCCAGGTCGCAGCCCACATCCTCTACAATGCGGTCGACCTCAATACGCGTTTTCCCAATCATACGGGCTGTCTCGGCATCAATGGCGCCGTGGCGGGATCGGACGAAACCGAACCCGTGCGACAGGCGCTGATCGACTTCCGCGCCGCTGGCCAGGCACAGCTTCATGAGCGCTTCGAGCGGGCAAAGGCGGAAGGTGATTTGCCGGAAACGGTGAACACGGAAGCCCTTGCGGCATTCGTGATGGCAATGACCCACGGCATGGCGGTGCAGGCCAAAGCCGGCTTTAGCCGCGACATGCTGAACGCCGTTGCCGATCAGGCGCTGTCCACTTGGCCGGCAAAATCATCCTGAACCTCGGTGGACGGAAACCTATCCTGCCGCATTCATCTTGGCGCGCACCTCCAGAAAGGCCGCCGTCAGTCGCGCCAGAACCGGCGATTTGACTGATCCATTCGCCCCACCGATCGGGTCCTCGATATGGATCCTCCTGAGATCCTCCATGAACTCGTCCCAGAGCGGCTGCCCGCCCTCCTCCAGCAACTCCGCGCGGATGCTGAGATCCTCGCTGACCGGTAGGTGCCTGCGCCCCCAGGCGCCGATCATCGCAAACATCGGCACGAGCTGGATGGAGGCCTCCGTCAGGCTGTAGATGGATTTCTGGCTGTGGGAGGGATCGTCGAGCTTGGTGATCAGCCCATAGGACATCAGCCGCTTGAGACGTGCCGCCAGGATATTGGAGGCGATACCCTCCTCCGACTGCGTCAGCAACTCGCGAAAGTGACGGCGATTGCCGAACATGATATCCCTGATGATGACGAGGCTCCATCGATCGCCCAACACCTCCATCGTCAGATTGATCGGGCAGCCCGACCGTATTTCGATATTCATATCCGACTCCATGAGAAAAACCAGTTGCATCATAGGATCAGTTATGCAACAACTCAACTGATTTCAAAATGCAACCAGATGGAGGCTGACATGGCACGTGTACGTGTTGCTGCATTTTCCCTTTCTATCGATGGCTTCGGCGCCGGCCCGGATCAGAGCCTTGAAAATCCCCTCGGCAAAGGTGGCATGGCGGTGCACCAATGGTTCTTCCCCACCCGCACCTTCCGCACCATGATCGGCAAGGACGACGGCACGACTCGCGTTGATGACCAGTATGGTGCGGCAGGTATGGCGGGCTTCGGCGCTTTCATCCTCGGCCGCAATATGTTCGGCCCGATCAGGGGCGAATGGCCTGATGAAGAGTGGAAAGGCTGGTGGGGTCCGAACCCGCCCTATCACGCGCCAACCTTCATCCTAACCCACTACGCCCGCGAGCCGATCGTCATGGAAGGTGGCACCACGTTCCATTTCATCACCGGCGGCATCGAGGAAGCGCTGGAAAAGGCCAAGGCTGCAGCCGGCGACAAGGACGTCAAGATCGGCGGCGGCGTCAGCACCGTGCGCCAGTATCTCAAGGCCGGCCTGATCGACGAGATGCAATTCGCTATCTCTCCGGTTGTCCTCGGCAAGGGCGAAGCCATGTTTGAGGGTATCGACCTGCCGGCGCTCGGCTTCTCCGTCAAATCCCACGAGATGACGGAACTGGCCGCGCATGTCGTGCTCTCGAAGTGAGGCTTGCCCATGTCCGCCGCCATGCCGCTGGTGATCTACCTGCACCCGCTCTCCTCCTACTCCCAGAAGGCGAAGACCGCCTTCTACGAGAAGAACATGGCCTTCGAGGTGAAGCTTCTCGACGGCAGCGAGCCGATCACCTCGGAGTTTTCGGCAAAGTGGCCAATCAAGCGTTTTCCGATTCTTGAGCATGGCGGCGACTTCATTTTCGAAGCAACAAGCATCATTGAATATATCGACGCGCTCAGCCCCGGCGACCAACCGCTCATCCCCAAGGATGCGGCAACAGCCATCAAAGTGCGCATGTGGGACCGCTTCTTCGATAATTACCTGCAATATCCCCAGCAGCGCATGGTCAATGCCGCTCTCGGCCGGGAGGTCGAGCCCGATGACGGCTATGTCCGCTGGCGCCAGGCGCTCGAAACCGCTTATGGCATTCTCGACGCGCATATGAGGGGCCGGCAGTGGGTAGCCAGCGAAACCTTCAGCCTCGCCGATTGCTCGGCCGCCCCGGCCTTGCTCTATGCCGACTGGGCGCATCCGATCCCCGAGCATTTCCAGGATGCCCGCGCCTATCGCGCCCGCCTGCTCCAGCGCCCGAGCTATGCCCGCGCACTCGATGAAGCGCGCCCCTACCGCCACTTCTACCCGCTCGGGGCGCCGGCTGACCGGGATTGATTGGCCGGTATCCTACGACACCGGCCAATCCATTGCGGACGATCAGACGAGCCCCTGGCTGAAGCCGAATTCGCCCTCCGCTTCCGCCGCACGCACATCCTCGCCAAACAGCATGTCATTATGCGGCCGGCCGCTGCGAACCATGGGATAGACGTTTTCGAGCGCCGCGACACGGCAGTCGAACAGGACAGGCCGGTCGCTGGCGATCATCTCCCTGATCTTCGCATCCAGCTCATCCGGCCTCTCGCAGCGCAAGCCCACCGCGCCATAGGCTTCCGCCAGCTTGACGAAGTCCGGCAGCGAAGCGGAGTAGGATCGATCCCGGCGGTTGCCATGCAGGATCTGCTGCCATTGCCGGATCATGCCGAGCTGCGCATTGTTCAAGATGAAGATCTTGACCGGCGCCTGATGCTGCATCGCCGCCGAAAGCTCCTTCAGCGTCATCTGCACCGAGCCATCGCCGACAATGCCGAGAACCAGCCGCCCGGGATGGGCAATCTGCGCGCCGATGGCCGCCGGCAACCCGTATCCCATCGTGCCAAGCCCGCCCGAGGTGAGCCAGCGGTTCGGCGCCTCGATGCCGAAAAGCTGTGCCGCCCACATCTGATGCTGGCCGACATCGGTCGTCACGATCGGGTCGAGATCGGTGGTCAACGCATGCAGCCGCTCCAGCGCATATTGCGGCATGATCTCCTCACGGCGCCTCTCATAGGCGAAGGAGTTTCGCGCCCGCCACTCTTCGACCTCGGCCCACCAGCCCGCGAGCCGCCGTCGCTCAGGCGCTTCGGGAAGCGCCCGCCAGGCTTCGATCATCTCCGAAAGTATCGCGGCCGCATCGCCCGCGATCCCGATATCAACGGCGACGTTCTTGTTGATCGAGGATGGATCGATATCGATATGGATCTTCTTCGAACCGGGCGAGAACTTGTCGACGCGCGAGGTGACGCGATCGTCGAAGCGCGCTCCGACAGCAATCATCAGATCGCAATCATGCATCGCCATATTGGCCTCGTAGGAGCCATGCATGCCCGGCATTTTCAGCCAGTTCGGTCCTGACGCGGGATAGGCGCCGAGCCCCATCAGCGTCGAGGTAATGGGAAAGCCCGTCAGCTCCACCAGCTCCCGCAACAGGCGCGAGGCCTCCGGCCCGGAATTGATGATGCCGCCGCCCGTATAGAGGACCGGCCGCGTCGCCTGCGCCATCAGCCTGACCGCAGCCACAATCGCCTCACGATCGCAGCCCGCCTGCGCCTGATAGCGCGCCGGCACCGATATCTCCTCCGGCCCGACATAAAGCCCGCTCGCAAACAGCACGTCCTTGGGCATATCGACCAGAACCGGCCCCGGCCGGCCCGATGTCGCGATCCTGAAGGCGAGATGGATCGTCTTCGCCAGATCATCGATGTGATCGACGAGGAAATTATGCTTGGTGCAAGGCCGCGTGATACCAACCGTATCACATTCCTGGAAGGCATCCGTGCCGATCAGCGTCGTCGGCACCTGCCCGGTCAGGCAGACGAGCGGAATGGAATCCATCAGCGCATCCTGCAGCGCCGTCACCGCATTGGTGACACCTGGTCCAGAGGTCACCAGCATGACGCCGACCTTGCCGGTCGAGCGGGCGTAACCTTCGGCGGCATGGCCGGCCCCCTGCTCATGGCGTACGAGCAGATGCTTGATCTCATCCTGCTGAAAGATCTCGTCATAGATCGGCAGCACGGCAGCGCCGGGATAGCCGAAGATGTGCTCGACGCCATTGTCGCGCAGCGCCTGCAGAACGATTTCGCCGCCGTTCATCAGGCGGCCAGAGGGAATATTCGCGGAAGTCTCGGGAGAATTTTGGGTAAAGCTAGCCTTATCGCCGGTCATAGCAATGTTCCGTCGTTGATGAGGTGATTGGGGGTGCGACGGGGCATAAAAAAAGGCCCCGTCAGGGACCTTGTGTTCGGCGCATGGGTGGCTAATGCCGGACGGTTACACCGTCCTGCCCATGCGCGATATCACCACTGCGAGAACCATTGCGATTTTCATGGGCGTAAGAGCTAACCGCAATTTTGCGGTCCGTCAATCGCATCTGCGCGTTCGGCCCGACCCGCTGTTCGTCCTGTCAGATGTTGATGGCTGATGGGTTATCGATCCGGCTTGGCTGCCGGGGCGTCCCGACCCGCAGGCGAAACATGCCGCGCGGGACCGTCAGATCGTCTCCCGTCCAGAGAGCACCTCGATCGAAAGGCTGAAGAAGATCGGCGCGTCCAGCGGCTCATTCGTATCGGCGCCGAAATTGAAAGATCCGGGCTCCCACCAGAAGGCACGCTTTTCCAGAAGCGACCATGCATGGATGCGTTCATCTCGGCGCGCAGGCGTATCCGTCAGTTCCTCGAAACGACCGTGAACGAGGACGCTTTTCCACTTTCTGTCCTGGCCGAGCTCTTCGGCATGGAAACTGGCCAGGGGGTTTGCCCGGAGACGGTCGATCTTCAGGCCGGGCATGGAAAACATGAACAGCCGGCGTCCTTCATAAGCGTAGTGGATGGGAACGATATAGGGATATTGCTCACCGCTGCACCCGAGATGGCCAAACATGTGGTTCGCCAGAAACTCGATGCAGGCATTATCGGTCATTTCTCGCAGCTGCATGGTAGCCTCCGGTACTTTAAAGGTCCTGCCGTTGCTGACCCGGCGGGCCGAGCATCAATTTCGTCAGAAGTGCGATCTGCTCCTGCTGCTGGGCGACGAGCGATTTCAGATCGGTATTTCTGAGCTCGTCGAGCTTGTCATGCAGCGCCATGATCTCGATCTCAGCCTTCAAATTGACCTCGTAGTCGTGCGCGGCATCCACCCGGTCTTTGGCGGCATGCCTATTCTGGCTCATCATGATGACCGGCGCCTGCACGGCCGCCAGCATGGAAAGGATGAGATTGAGGAATATGAAGGGATAGGGATCAAAGGCGCGCGTTGCGGCCAGCAGATTGCCGGCGACCCATACTGCAAGGGCGATCCCGAAGAGGATGATGAAGGTCCACGAACCGCCGAATTCCGCCACCTTGTCGGCCAGCCGCTGCGACGGTGTCAGCTTTGCATCGAAGGACTGATTGGAATCATGGGCAATCGCGTGCCGGGAGATCAGTCGCCGGAAGACTGCCCGTTCGCGCTCGGTTAAGAGCTCGAAAGGTTTGCCGAGGTACCTGTTCGCGCCGGAACCGATTGCCTCGTCGGAGATTTCAGCAACAGTGCCGGCCGACATGATGTTCTCCCGTCGAATGCACCGGCCGGCACCGGACCACGACATATGGCCGATCAGCCGCCGGCATTGATCCCAGATTACGGTGTCACTTCGGATTGCGATGTCACATCGAGGGAATCTTCGATACGCTTCAAGTGGTAGATAACGCGTCTCTTGCGATCGTAGAGCCTGCCCAACAGCGCATTTTCGACATCCAGCGGCCTCCCCGTCAGCCGCAGCCTTTTAACGACGATTTCCTGGCCGGTGATGCGCTGCTCCGCCTTCACGGCGTGGAGCCTTGCGAACCTCAGATCCTTATTTCCATATCGTGCCGATTGCATATCTATCTCGCCAATCATTTTCGTTATCCGCGTCTGGCCGAGACGCTGTTCTTTGCGGCCATTGCCCCCTGGGAGGTCGACGGCACGAACGTTATGATCCGCGCTTCTGCAGCAGGTTCCCCGCCTGTTCGATAGGTGCCGGCCGAAAGGAAAATTCATAGATAGAAAAACAAATCATAGCACGTTCTTCGATTATTCTCATAAAATAAATATTATATATCGAAATTAGAGACTTTTCTAAAATCAGAAAATAAAATAGCGAAGAAAATCGCGTCAGGTTATACGAACAATCTTCCTTTTGTCTCTGCACGCTCCGGCGACTGCGCAACAATTCTACGTTACAGCGCCTGTTATCTTCGGCGAAAAACACATGAAGCCCGTCACCTGGAATTGGGGTGACGTGTGTTGGACTTTCATGGCCGCTAGAGCTATCGCAGACAGGCAGGCCGCCAACGCGTCTCTGCATCCCCTATTGCTTATGGCATCGGCTGAGCAATATCCGTTGCTGTCGCTACCGGCATGCCGTGCAAGCGTTGGCGACAAGATCAGCCGGGCCGCATGGCGTTCCAAGCCCTCTTGGTACCTCGTTGCGGCCAAAGACGAAACGATCCCGCCGGCCGTGGAACGCGATTCCGCCGCGCACATGAAGGGCGAGACGCTTGTCCTGCAAAGCGGCCACGTCCCCATGCTGTCGCAGCCCGAAGCGGTCGCAGACTTTGTCGCCAGTGCCGCGGCCGCGATCGACGCCTGACCCTCCCGAGGGCGTGGCTTTCGTCGCGCCCTCGGGAGGGAAATTTTCTCAATCGAATGTCGCCTGCACGATCCATGCCTCCTCTTCGCTCGGAATATCAAAGCCTTGGACATATTTCGCGAGCAGCTCGTCCGTTATCGGAAACGCGGCATTTGCATCACGTCGTGCTGAGCGTTCTCTCAAACGGCCGCGCAAAATCGCTTCCTCCACCTGAAGATAAATGATGCAGCACCGGTGATCACGGGCTTCGACAAGCCCACGGTAGCGGGTGCGAGCCGCCGCATTCCAGAAGGCAAAATCGATCACTGCCTTCGTGCCGCGCATGAGCTGGTCTTCAAGTCGGAGCCTCAGCCGCGTCTCCGCGGCGGCCTGCAGATCGGAATAGGCGGCCTCCGGATAATCGACGCCAAAACGCCCGTCATGCCGCCAGACCTCTTCGTCGATCGAGAAACGCTCACATCCGAGCGCCTCCAGCCGCTGTGCAAAGGTCGTCTTACCGGAACCTGCCAAACCGCACATCATGAACACGATCCGCGGCTCGGTTCGTACCAGATCTTCGGCGGCAGCCACTGCCTGCCGATAAGACATCACCATCCGAAACTCGCCTCCTGCGATCCTGATCGGCGACGGAACCTCCGCGTTTGACCTTGTGCCTCACGCCTCGACTGACGAGAGCCGGCCACCACCTATGTACGTATTTCTATCCCTCTGAACTTGCTCACACAATGCGTCAGTAGCAGACACGCTTTCCGTCAATTGCCAATGAGAAGGTTGTCACCAGGGGATAGCCCCCTGCTCGCTCTGGCAAATGCCTTTGAGGTCGTGCCCTTGAAGCAAAGCCATTCGCACCGGAAAAGCCGCAGCCTCCGAGGGCGTGCGATCACCGCGGTGGCCGCTGAGGTCGGTAGCCACAAGGCCAGGGCACGCGGATATAGCGGTGATCCCGGTATCGCTGAGCTCGGCATTGAGCTGGACCGTGAGCATGTTCAGCGCCGCCTTCGAGGCATTGTAGCCGATAAGGCGAACGCCATAGAACGGCCAGCTTGGATCGCCGTTCAGCGTCAGGGAGCCGAGGCTGCTGGTCATGTTGACGATGCGCCCTGCCCCGGCCCTGCGCAAGAGCGGCAGCATCGCCTGCGTCACCGCGAGCGCGCCGATGAAATTGGTCTCCAGCTCGCGGCGCACAGCCTCCAGCGAGGCCTTGCCGGGAGCGCCGTCGGTATAGTCGGCAATGCCGGCATTGTTGACGAGAATATCGAGGCGGCCGTGCCCGGCATCGATCTCGGCAGCGGCGGCAGCGATGCTCCCGGTGTCGCAGACATCGATCCGGATGAACGACACATCAAGCCCCTGCGAGGCGAGTTCCTCGGCCGCCGATTGCCCGCGCTCGGCATCACGCGCGCCGAGCATAACTGTCACGCCGGCCTGGGCGAGCTGTCTGGTGATTTCATATCCGATACCCTTGTTTGCGCCGGTCACGAGCGCGATGCGGCTGGAGCTGTTGGTCATCTGAAGATCCTTGAAAATCCCGCTCGTTGCGAGCAGATTGAAAATAAGAAGGATTCTTCAGGTTTTGAATTCGCATATGGTTTCCGCCCAGACATCAGCTGCAAATGCCCGCAAATCACCGCGTCAGGCGCGGTCGGTGAACACCGTCGAGGCAATTTTCGAAGCGACGATTCAGGTTTTGATATCCGACGGGCCGGGTGATCTGACGACCACCCGTGTCGCGGAAAGAGCCGGTGTCTCCGTCGGCTCCCTATACCAGTATTTCCCGAACAAGCAGGCCCTGTTCCACGCCGTCAACGAGCGCTACCTGACGATGCTGGCAGAACGCGTGGAAGCGGCCTGCCTCGACCATCGCGGCGCGCGGTATGCCGAGATGGCCGATGCGCTCGTCAGCACCTATATCGAGGTCAAGATCGAGCGCCGCGACGTCACGATCGCCCTCTACCGCGCCGCCGCCGAAGTGGACGTTGCCGAGATCGTCGAGGCCATGTCGCAGCGCATCGAAGCGGCGAGCCAAGCCATGTTCGCCACCGCCTCGGATGCGAAATTCGCCAATCTCTCTACGGTCAACGTGATGATGCTGAACGTGCTCTGCGGCACCGTCCGCAACATCTTCGAGCGGGATATGTCAGAACTTCTCATCGACGGCGGATTGCGGACGCAACTGACGCTCATGTTCTGCACCTATCTGGATGCTGCAAAGTTTCCGCCGTCGGAAGCTTAGGTGTCGCCGACAAGCAGGTCATAAATCAGCCAACGCGCGATTGAACTTACCGGCTCCTGCTCCAACCCTCAGTGATGTATTTTTAACCTCAAAATCACGCAAAGCGTGTAATCGGTAGCACGCTTCAGCGGATCGTATTATCGGTCTAACGATCAAAAGTCAGTTTTGACTAAGGAAAGCCCGTGCGTGTTCGCATCATCTGCGTGCTGATTTTGTCAGTTGCATTTGCCGTCTTTCTGACTGCAGTGATGACGTTTGGTGAGTCATTTTACGTCGATTATTATTACGGAGGCTTGGGTTCGACAGACCCGATATTCATTGCTGCTTCTGCTATCCTGGGTCTTGTGACAGCGGGAGGCTTGTGGCTGGCAGATATTCAGAAGCGTAGGCTGCCGCTGCTCATTCTGCCGCTCGCCATAGTTCTGGCGATGGGTGTCGGGTACGGAAGTACCGCGCTCGCCTTTCAGTACGCTTCGTCCCGATATGACATCCTCACCGACGACTGCTACTATGACAACGCATTGGCTTATCGGAGGGCGTCAGGCGTCTTCATCTCATGGGGCGGAAAAACTGCTTTTCATCCGCTCCAGAAAGTTCGATCGATGAATCCCCTACCAGCCGCAGTTCCGAAATCGACTGAAGCATGATTCAAGGCCGCCTTCCGGAAGGCTGCTTTGCCGCCTGGAAACCTGGCTGCGGCCGATAAAGGCTATGTCAGTGGTGAAGCGATATTGATCCACAGCGTAGAGCCTATCAAGCGATCGCAAGCTCTTCGCCCTTACTCCGCCAGCTCCCGCATGACCTTGATGAGGTCTGACTTGCCCTCGAAGCCGATGCCGGGCAGCTCCGGCATGGTGATGTGGCCGTCGATCACCTGAACGCCGTCGGGGAATCCGCCATAGGGCTGGAAGAGATCGGGATAGCTCTCATTGCCACCAAGGCCGAGGCCAGCCGCGATATTGAGCGACATCTGGTGGCCGCCATGCGGAATGCAGCGCGAGGGCGACCAGCCGAACTGCCGCAGCACGTCGAGTGTCCGCAGATATTCGACAAGCCCGTAGGACAGCGCGCAATCGAACTGCAGGTAATCGCGATCCGCACGCATGCCGCCATAGCGCAGCAGGTTGCGGGCGTCCTGATGCGAGAAGAGGTTCTCGCCGGTTGCCATCGGCGCATCGTAGAATTCGGAGATGGCCGCCTGCAGCGCATAATCGAGCGGGTCGCCGATTTCCTCGTACCAGAAGAGCGGATAGTCGCGCAGCATCTTGGCATAGGCGATGCCGGTCTCCAGATCGAAGCGGCCGTTCGCATCGACGGCAAGCTGCGCCTCAGAACCGATCTCTTCGAGAACGGATTCGATGCGGCCGCGGTCTTCCTCGATCGAAGCACCGCCGATCTTCATCTTGACCACGGTGTAGCCGCGGTCGAGATAGCCGCGCATCTCCTTGCGCAAGGCGCTGTTGTCCTTGCCGGGATAGTAGTACCCACCGGCCGCATAGACGAAGACCTTCGGGTCAGCCTCCCTGCCCTTCATGTCAGCCAGCAGCCGGAAGAGCGGCTTGCCCTCGATCTTGGCAACGGCATCCCACACCGCCATGTCGATCGTGCCAACCGCGACCGAGCGCTCGCCGTGACCGCCGGGCTTTTCATTCTTCATCATCGCCGCCCAGATCCTGTGCGGATCGAGATTGGTGCCGGCATCATTCACGAGGCTTTCCGGCGCCGCTTCCAGAATACGATCCCCGAAGCGCTCGCGGATAAGGCCGCCCTGGCCATAACGGCCATTGGAGTTGAAGCCGTAGCCAACCACGCGCCGCCCGTCTCTCACGACATCGGTGACGACGGCCACCAGGCTCGCCGTCATCTTGCTGAAGTCGATATAGGCGTTGCGGATCGGCGACGCGATCGGCTTCGTCACTTCGCGGACATCGATGATACGCATGGCAGTCTCCCAGTCCGGATCTGAGGGCCGTTGCCCTCGCATAGGAACGATTTAGGCGAAATCCGCCCTCACCGTCCAATGCCGATCCGGGTTCTTTCAATGCCGGACCGGCACTGCAGATTTCTCGTTTCACCGAAAATCACCATGAAATAGCTTGAAATCCTTGGAACGATGCCGTTCTGTCAATGCTCCCTAAGCATCAGAAAAACGGATGAACCATCGTGGAAACCGCCTGGCTCGCCGATCTCCAGGCTCTCGCCGAAACGCTGAACTTTTCGAGAGCAGCAGAGAAGCGCCACATCACCCAGCCGGCTTTTGGGCGCCGCATCAAGTCTCTTGAGGACTGGTGCGGGTCCGAACTCGTCGATCGCTCGACGCATAGGTTGAAGCTGACCCCTGCGGGCGAAGCCATGCTGGAGGCGGCAAACGATATCGCTGCACGGCTGGAGCGCGTTTTCAGTGATCTCGAGCAGATGCGTGCGGCGACCTCGACCGTGACCTTCGCCGCCACCCACGCCCTCTCCTTCATCTTCTTCCCCGGCTGGATTCAGGCCCTCGGCCACGAGGCATCGACGATGCCGATCCGCCTCCTCTCGGACAATATGAACGAGTGCGAGCGGATCATGACGGAAGGCCGCGCCCAATTCCTGCTCTGCCACGACCACCAGAACAGCAGGATCCGTCTCGACAGGAATGCCTACAGGCATGTGGCGCTTGCGACCGACCGCCTGATCCCCGTCAGCGGGCGGGACCGGGACGGCCGGCCGCTCCACAGCATCTCGGAGGCAACGGATCGCACAATCCCGCATCTCGCCTTCGAAGAAACATCCGGCATGGGCCGCATCCTCTCGTCCGCCCTCTCCGCCCACACAGGTCAGCTGCACCTCTCGACAGTCTTCACTTCCCATCTGGCCATGGCGCTGAAGGCGCTCGCCATTGAGGGAAAAGGCGTCGCCTGGATACCGGAGAGCCTGGCAGCCGACGAGATGGGACCGGATGGAAGATTGACCTCAGCCGGATCGGCGGATTGGGCGGTCGACGTCAAGATCGTGCTGATCAGACCACGGGCGCGCATGACTGACATTGCCGAGAGCTTCTGGACCCTGGTTCAGGGCAAGGATTGGCGTTCAGGCCGCCGACAGCTGCCTGCAATGGTGCCACCCGGGCAGCAGATCATTTCATGAGCGCGGCCTGTCTCAGCGCCGCGTGAATATCGCTGACGACGGCAGCCCCTTCGCCGACGGCTGCGGCAACCCGCTTCGTCGATCCGGCCCGGACATCGCCGATCGCAAAGACGTTCGGCAGGCTGGTTTCCAGTTGCAGGGAGCGCCTTCCCAGCTCCTCTTCGACATCAGGGCTGAAGGTCGTACCGGTCCTTATGAACCCCCTGTCATCCGTCTTGATGCGGCACTTGATCCAGTCGGTATTCGGGTCGGCGCCGATGAACATGAAGACGCGGCGAAGATTGTAGTTCTTCCCGGACTGCGCCCTGATATCAGTGATGGTTGCCGCCAGGCGACCGTGCAGATCTTCCGACAGCGCTGTCAGTTCGCATCCGAGATGCATCTCCACGTTTGGCAGCGCGGCGATGCGATCGATCAGATAAGTGGACATGGTTTCGGTCAGGCTTCGGCGGATCACCAGGTGGAGACGCCGGACCCGCGGCGCCAGGAATGCGATCGCCTGGCCGGCCGAATTGCCCCCGCCAACCAGGGCGATATCGTCGTTTTCGCATAGTTTCGCTTCGATCGCGGATGCCCAATAGGAAATGCCGGCGCCCTCGAAGCGCGCTATGTCGGGAATATCAGGCCTGCGGTACCTGGCGCCTGAGGCGATGACGACGGTTCGCGCCTTGACTGCCCTGTCTCCGCCAATCCGCAATACCATAGGGTCGGTCTTGCGTTTGCCGGCCGGGGCCGGAATCAGCTCGTCGACATCGAGCGGCAAGGCGATCTCCGCCCCAAATTTGAGCGCCTGGTTGAAGGCGCGGCCCGCGAGCGCCTGGCCTGAAATTCCGGTCGGAAAGCCGAGATAGTTTTCGATACGGGAGGAACTGCCGGCCTGTCCGCCGATCGAACGTGCGTCGATGACGATAACGCTGAGCCCCTCCGATGCCGCGTAGACCGCAGCCGCCAGACCCGATGGACCTGCTCCGACGATTGCCACATCGTAGACGATTGCCGGATCGAGCTCCGGCGTGATGCCGAGGCAGCAGGCAGCTTCAGCGTCTGTCGGATGTTTGAGTACCGTTCCGTTGGGGCAGACCATGAGCGGCAATTCGCTCGCCAGTATCCCAAGCCTCTCCACCAGGCCGCGGCCTTCGTGGTCCGAGGCCGCATCGAGCACGACATGGGGATAGCCGCTTCGGGTCAGAAAGCCCTGCAGGCGAACCAGATTGGGCTCTCCGGGATTGCCGATCAGAACCGAACCGGCGCCGCCGAAATTGATCAGTTCCACGCGCCGCAGGATATAGGCGCGCATGATGATCTCACCGATATCGGCCGATCCTATGATGAGAGCCTTCAGATGCGCGGCATCGAATGCCAGCGCCACACACCCTTCCGGCCCGGCACGTCCGCCTGCAAGCACGGGCCGTCCAGAGAGCTGACTGACCTCTCCCGAAAACTGCCCTGTGCCATGGCTCGTGATCAGCGCTTCCGGCATCGACAGCCCGTCGTGCCTGAAGACATCGAGGCGGCCGGAGAGGATCAGCCATGCGGGCGAATGCCTGTCACCGATCTGGGACACGATCTCGCCGGGGGCAAAGGAATGCGGGCCACTGCTGGCAAAGCGTGTCGCCATTTGAACTTGTGCGGCACTCAGCACCGGAAACATCTGGTGACGGCGGGTTTCGAGGCTGTCGGAGCTCATGTCGGCACGCTCAATAATAATAGCGCGGGATCGGGCCGCGCTGCGGCGTCTGATCCGGCAATTCCACCATCGTCTCGTCGAGATAGCACCAGCCCCAGCCCTCAGGCGGATCGTACCCTTCAATGATGGGATGTCCCGTAGCATGGAAATGCGCCGTCGCATGCTTGCCTATGGATTGATCGCAGCATCCGACATGGCCGCATTCCCGGCAAAGCCGAAGATGGACCCATTCCTGCCCGTCCTCCAGGCATTCCTCGCAGCCAAGCGTCCTGGGCTCTACGGATCGAACGGCTGCAACATGCTTACATCCCGACATCTGGTTCTCCTGTGGTTATGGAAGTCCGCGCCTGCCGGAAGGAAGATAGATCAGGAGACGATTTTCTCTATCATACGCATGTGTAGAACCATATCTTCGTCGACTAGCAGCAGCGTAGAGACGGCGCCCGCAATGCACGCAAAGCTGGTTAGTTCATCTTCCGCTAGAAAATATTGCCATGTTGTGACCGCAGTCACTATCGGAAACAGCCGCTGCTTGTATTTTGCCCCCGCTGGATGCTGCACCTACCAGCCGGAGAAGGGTCGCCAGGCCCCACTTGACGGCCCTTCTCAATTTTTTCCCGTTGGCGATGGCGGCGCGACGCCCCTAATTACCGAAACATCTCGCTCTGACTGCCGATCCTGCCGCCTTTTCGCACGGCGGTCACCGTATCCTGACCTGGGTCGAATGGTTTATCCCCGAGCCACGACACAGTGAACAGAAGAAGCGCAGCTGCCATCAGCGGCGGGCCAAGATAGACGATCAGGAGGGAATTTAGCGGTCTCATGGTTTTTTTCTTGTTTCTTGGTTTGTCGTAGGGTCGTCGTCATCGGGCATCCGTACGGATCGCGCCGATGTCGGGTGAAGCGAAGGCAACAGTCTGGGAATGCGAGGCGCTGAATGTGAGATAAAGTCCTTGAGCGCTATAGTAGGCTCCAACCCACATCAGCAGGCTGAGATGAAGCGCAACGATAAGACAGTATATCCTCATAGTTTCCCTTCTGCGGCAGCTTTTAAGGCCATAATTTCGGACCTATTCTGTATACATCGACACATAATAACTTCCTTATTTTTATTATTATCGCAAAATAAGCCGATCTACTATTGTCACCCACACAGCAAAAAGGTGGAAAATAGGCGGGACGGATAGAACAGATAGCATCGAAAGAATTATACTTGCCGCTCCGCCGGCAGCAGCACCTTAGTCCTCACGAGCTCCGGCCAGCATGCTTCCGGCATATTGGCGGCGGTGGGGTCGCGGACCGATTGTTCGGTCAGCCACACCGACATCGCGGAGCATGGCCGCACCAACCTGCATGATCCGCCCTCATCGAGAACGGGTTCCCCTCACGCAAAATCAATCCAAAGTAGCAGTTCGCCCTATAACCTGATAGGATGCCAGCTAAGAGGAGCGAGTGACCGTCATGGTAGTTTCACTTGCCCCAGCAAGAAGTATTCAACAATATCCTGAGATCGCAGCAAACGGAGGAAGACACATGGGTATCCACGAGGGCACGCCTGGAGATGATGTGTTTCGCACGCAAAGCTCTACTCTTATAATAATTCCAGAGGCGGGAATTATATTCGAGAACAGCGATGTTTACTTGGGCCGTGGAGGCAACGACACCTTTCGGATCGCGACGTCGACTTTCGACTTGCCGGACCTCTTGGAAGCAACAGACGATATTTTCGGAGGAGCGGATAATGACACGCTGATCTTTGCGCCTCCTCATGACTTTCCCGGCCAGATCGACGTCACGTTTTACGGCGACGCAGGAACGGATTCCGCCTACCTGAACTTTCAGCCGATGGGAGCTCTCGACGTCGATTTCACGAATTTCGGGCCGGGCACCTTCACATCCATCATGTACCTGACCCACGCGGACGGCGGTTACGCAGGCCAGTTCTTCATTCAGCCCGACGTCGAACATGTCTCGGTCATCGGTTCGAATTTCGCTGACCGAATGGTCGGCAATGCCGGCGACGACAAGCTGGATGGCAAAGGCGGGGCCGACACCTTTTTCGAAACAACGGGCAACGACACCTACATATTCGATGATGCGGGTGATCGCGTCGCGATTTATTCAGGGCCGTTGCTCACCCTTCCCGATGGCGGCACAGACACGATCTGGACGACGGTCAGCGTGGATCTGCATGACCAGGGACCTGTCGAAAACCTCCGCCTGAACGGCACGGCGGATATCAACGCGACAGGCAACGACCTTGCCAACATGATCACCGGCAATGCCGGCAGCAATCTCATCGCCGGTGGCGCCGGCAACGACAGCCTCTACGGCAAGGGCGGCGCCGACACTTTCCATTTCGATGAAATGGGCACGGCCAACAAGGACTTCGTCTGGGACTTCGATGCGGACGACAAGATCCAGCTCGGCCCTGCCTTCGCCGGCCTCGATCTGGACAATAATGGCGTGGTGGATGCCGCCTCTTTCGAAATCGTCAACAAGTGGGGCGCTGGCGGCACCAAGGGTGGCCCCGAGCTGATCTACAATTCCGCGACCGGTGTTCTGTCCTACGACGCCGATGGCGCCGGCACGACCCATGCTGCCCAGGACATTGCTTTCATCGGTGTGAACAAGACGTTCTTCGACAATACCGACGTCCTGGTAAACAGCTCCCTGCTCGTCTGACGGGCGCGCCGCATATCTCAAAACGGCCGGTTTCACCGGCCGTTTCCGCTGGGTGATGAGGTATCCACCGGAAGGTGATTGAACCTTTGGCGATCTGCCCAAATCATCAGAACGAGCGCATGCTGATTCCCTTGGCCTGACAGATGTTTGGGCCAGATACTTGGGGGGCATGAAATGCGCGATTTGCTGTCAAACTTCGAAGAAGACCATCGCAGCCTCGGTTATGGTGCAGAGGCTCCAACGCATGGAGGGCATGGGTTTTCCCGGTTCCATGCGGTCGCCGCGATTTTGATCCTGTGCGCGGCGATCTTTATCGGAGGTCACGGACTGGTCTAGCGCAATTCCAGCAAAGTTGTGCAGCGGTTTTGCGTCCGTCAGAACCAGAGATCACGCACGCACCGCCCTTTGGACGGAAGGTCGTCAAAGGTTTCCAGCCCGTCGAAATGATCGATCGGCAGATCGGAAACGAGATCCGGCGGCGCCAGCCGCAAATTGACCGCCATGCGCCGGCGCCCATCCCTGTTGAGCCTCAGGCCGCGCCAGCTGAGCACGCAGGCGCAAGTCGGGCAGAACAATATTTCCAGCGACGACGTCTCCCGGCCGGTCCGCGTATAGGAGCCGGTCTCGCCGTTCATGCTGATCTGATCCGCTCGCCCTCGTAATCATAGGCCCAGAGCGCCCCATAGCGCCGGCAGAGCGTGCAGTTGCACGCCGTAATCGAACCGGGATCGCCTTCCAGCGTCCAGCCCGCCTTGCCGCAATGACATGAGCCGATCAGCATCAGCGCACCGTTTCATCCCTGCCTGTTTCGATGAGCCTATCCTGCGCCAATCACGTGATGTCCGCAAACCGCGCCCGATCCAATTCTCTTCTCCGCGCTCAGCCTGACCACAGCCCTTGACTCCCGCCAGAATGAGAACATAATAAGAACATTCCTGGCGCTGCGGTCGCCATCCCGACAATCCTGAACTGAAATGCTCTGCAAGGAGAATGAGAACATGCGTCCGCAATTGGCCCCAAAAACCGATGGTGATGTGATCGGAAACGAAGATTTGAGCTGGGAGGTCGAGGCTGTGCTCTCCTGGCACGACGAGGATGCCAAGGCCGCCATCGCCACGCTTCTGCAGGACTGCCGCCACCTGCGCGAACAGCTTGCGCTTGCCGAAGGCGCCATGAGCCGGGGCATGACCCGCGGCTGGCGGCCCACCTTCGACAGGTCCTCCTTTGACCGGACATGAAACACCGCCGCAGCATCGATCTCGTCGCCAGCCATGAGGAGGTCGCAACCGACAGGGAGACGCTCGCCACCCTGCCGCAATGGTATGTCCTCCACGCCCGCTGCCCGGCCTGCCAGCACGAGACGAGGATCGACCGGCGCATGCTCGCCTACCGCTATGGCAAGGACATATCGCTGGCGAGGATCGGCCCTCGCCTGAAATGCATCGGTTGCGGCAACCGCACGGGAAACCAGCTGCTGCTCGGCAGGCTGCCGCGCGATTGACCGCGATCCCCGTTTATGTGCCGGCCGAGGCAAGCAGCAGCCTTGCCGCCACCATCGCCCCATCGGTTCGGATCGTGGGGGCGACGGCCGCAGCTCGCTTACGCATATCAGGCTGCAGCGCCGCCGAAAGCGCGGCGGAGAAGGTCTCAGGCGTCGGTATCGTCCCCTCATGTGCCACGCCGATGCCGAGTGCTGCAACGCGGCCCGCCCAATAGGGCTGGTCGGCAATCTGCGCCACGACCACCTGCGGCACGCCCGCCCGGCTTGCCGCTGCCGTTGTCCCTGCTCCGCCATGATGGACGATCGCCGCAACCCCCGGGAAGAGCGCCTGATGATTGGCCTCGTCGATGACGAAGCAATCGCCTGCGCCAT
Organism: Rhizobium sp. YAF28; assembly: GCF_052113285.1. NCBI lineage: Bacteria > Pseudomonadati > Pseudomonadota > Alphaproteobacteria > Hyphomicrobiales > Rhizobiaceae > Rhizobium > Rhizobium sp. YAF28. The sequence goes on from NZ_JBFRCX010000005.1 coordinate 42,358, forward strand.
CATCAGGCACCAGCCCGGCCCAGCCGCGCGACAGCACAGCACGCCGCCCGTGAGCGCGGATCGCCGCAAGGATCACGCCCGCGGCATCCTTCAGCGCATGCATCGGCATGCTGCCGAAACCGACATAGACGGGCGGCTCGCCGGCATCGAGAAAGGCCTCCAGCGCCGCCGGCAGCGGCCGGTCGTCATCGAACATCCAGGCGCCCGTCTGCACTGCGTCGATCAGATCCGTCGCAAGCAGCGGCCCGATGACCGGATCGGCCGCAAGCAACGGCCGGCGGGTCAGAACCGGATCGCGCACATTGTCCACCGGCGCCATGCCCATCGATGCACGCAGCCGATTATAGGCTCCGCCGAAGATCACGTTCTTCGTTTCGATATCATAGTCCCAGAGAACCCTGTTGTCGGTCACGCCGGGCGGATGCGGACGGCCCTTGAATTCATGCGGCTTGTGATGATGCGACGGCAGGAAGATCGGGCAGAATGTCACCCCGAAATAGCCGATGCCGGCCCGCTCGGCCACCAGCTGCGCCGCCGCCATCGCCGGAAACAGCCCTGCCGCGACGATGAGATCGCATCCTTCCGCAACCGCTGACAGCGCCTCGAACTGCCCTGCCAATATCCCGGCCGCCCGCTCCGAAATGCCATCGGCCGAACGCTCCCGCGTGTTGCGCTCTGCAGTCTTCATCACCTCGCTCACCCATTGCCGCACGGGCGCGTTGGCCGGCGCCAGCGGCACGCCGAGTCGATTAAGCAGCCCGGCAAATTCCGCATCCGGCGGCGCGCAGACCACCGCCTCGGCGCCTGTTGTCTGCAAGGCAACCGCCAGCGCCGCCAATGGCTGCACATCTCCCCGTGATCCGTATGTGGATAGCAATACACGCATGCTCATCTCCCGATGCTGTTGATCAGGTTGAGCGTTCTACGCTCTCTCTAGGGGCTTGCCGCAAGTCCCCCCTGCGCCATATCTAAAGGCATAGCAGGGATGATGATTGTTCCCGGCCGCATCCCTTCCCCACATTTCCAGCGATCAGCGGCAGGCAAAGGCCGGTGTTCTACGTCACAAACCGGCTGAGATAGGCATAGCTGCGCGCCGCAAATTCGAAGGGCTGCCGTGGACTATCGTGCTCGACGACGAAGAGCCGCGCCCCGCTTGCGACAGCCGCCTGCCACAGCGACGGCCAGACGAGCACGCCGGAGCCGACATTGGCCCAGCCGCCCTCCTCCGGATCGACATTATCAGGCGCCTGATCCTTTACATGCACCGAGACCAGCACGCTGGCATAGCGCCTGATCCATTCGACCGCATTCGGCTGGGCGCGCGCCAGCCACGCAATATCCGCCTGCCAGGTGAGCGGGCTGCCCTTGGCCGCATCGAACATCAGCTCGAACCCGTAGCGCCCGCCAATGGTACGGTCGAAGCCCGCCATCTTGTTGTGATAGCCAAGCACGATGCCCGCTTCCTTCATCTGCTCAGCAAGCGTACCCAGCTCATGGCCGATCCGCTGCCATGCCGCCTTCGTTTCTTTCATCGCAGAAGGCGCCGGATGCGGTACGAAGAGCTGCCCGATGCCGCATTGCTGGCAGGCATCGACAAAGCGCTGCCGCTCGCTGCGCAGCGCCTCCAGTCCGACATGGGCTGATGGTGCCGTCAGCCCATTCCTGACAAGCCCGGCCTGCAGGCTATCGGCGTCACGCAAATGCCCTTCGAGCGGCTCGACGGCGCCAAAGCCGGCGCTCGCCGCCTTGTCGAGCTGCGTGCCGAGATCTCCCAGCCCGCGCATCGAATAGAGCTGCAACGACAGCATCGGCTTCGTCATCGCTCATCTCCAGGCCATTGTCGCTCTTGCCGGCAAGGCATCCCGACCGTTCCTCCGCATCGAATCCGCTGGGGTCCAGTTTCACCCGTGTCGGTGCAGATTGCGAGCGCAAAACCGCCGATATCACCCCAATGCGGACAAGGCGGGCTTCGGCAGCAGCTTGCGTTTCAGGTTGACGATATGGCGGCCGAAGGATCTGTCGATACGCTTCACATCGATCAGCGTCAGGTCTCCGCAGGCAGAAAATGTGTGCAGGCCGTCGGGGTAATCGGCAGTGGCGAGACCGCCCGTCAACTGCGCCGGCAGATGCGCGCAGGTCACATGCGTCTCGCTGAGCAGGCTGAAGCACAGGAAGCGCAGGCCGCCGCCATAGCTGACGCTGCAGTCCTGAACCGGCAGGATGATCTGCCCATCGGCGCCGATAAAGGGCGTACCGCCCGGCCGGGCGCCGGAGCGATCCACCAGAACCGGATTTTGCGGATGGGTCTTCCACGGGCCGGTCAGCTTGTCGGCAAAGGCGATATGCAGCTCGCGCTGGTCGCGCGCGCCGGCGCCGACCAGCGTGTAAAACATCCACCACTTGCCCTGATGCTCAATGAGACAGGCCTCGGCAGCGGGCAAATCGGCCAGGAGCACCGTTTCCCGCACCCAGCCATCGGGGAATGAGCGGGCGCGGTAAAGCGCGACCTCTCCCGCCTTATGGCTTTCCGGCATCATCAGCACCTCGCCATCCTGCTCGATGAGGAAGGGATAGGAGAGATGAAAAGGCTTGGTGAGAACCACCGCCCTGCCGCGCCATTGCAGGTCCGGCCCCACCAGTTCGTGGCGCTCGATGAAGCCATGCTTGGTGTGGTAGTCATAGGCTTCCACGAAAACGTGCAGGCTGTCGCCCTTCTTCACGGCGAAGGGATCGGCCAGATATCGCCATGGTCCCGGATCGGGCAGCCATGTAATTCGATCGGAACAATCGGCCAAAGTCTCGGCATCGAGCAGCACCTCGGCGGACGCGGGCACGATGCCCACCTGCCAGAAATCACTCTTGGGCTTCAGACGCATAGATCAACCGAGGCTGATCGATATCGGGCGCAGCCTGGACTGTAGCTCCGCGGGCAACCCGGGAATAGAAATCGAGAACATTCGCAATACCTGCCGAACGAGAGAAAGGAGCCAAGTCGTAGCCTACGCGCGACAGGCGGACAACAGGCTGTTCCCGCAGCACATCGGCAAGAGCCTCGGCGAGCCCCTCGACGGAGCCGGGTGCCACCAGCGTGACCGGATGTTCGCGCAGATATTCCGACGGGCCTTCGGCCGCCGTGGCGATGATCGGCAGTCCCTCATGCATGGCTTCGAGGATCGCAAGCCCCGCCGATTCCTCTCGCGAAGGCGAGACGAAAAGATCCAGATTGCGCAAGAACCCCGGAACATTGTTGCAATGGCCGAGCAGATGGATGCGGCTATCGCCCTTGGCGAGCTTTTCCAGCGCGGCGCGATGCGGCCCCTCGCCGACGATGACGAGGGCGGCATTGTCGGGTGCCGACTGCCGGAAGGCAGACACCAGCACATCATATCCCTTGCTGAGATGCAGACGCCCGACGCTGCCGACGAGCCGTGTTTCGCGCGGCAAATTCAACTGCGCACGCAGGTCGAAGCTCTCGGCGGACCTGACATCAGGCAGCCAGTTAGAGATCAGCGTCGACTGGCCGTCAAATGTGCCGAGCCGCGTCGACTGGACGGTGTTGACGCAGATCACACCCTCGAGGCAGGCATGCTGCTTGGCCTTGTAGCCGACATGCAGGGTCGCGATCCTGGCGACGCTGTCAGGCGCTGCGGCAAGCGCCTTGCAGCCATGGCTGAGATGCCCATGCGCGATCTCGATGCCTGTCCTGCCCATCAGCCGCCGCAGCCTCAGGCCCCGCAGAAACGGGATCGCGAAGCCGTGGAAAACAACCTCGTTCGAGAGCAGACCAGCAATCGGCGAACCGTATCGTCCGGCAACGCGAACCTCATGTCCAAGAGCAGCCTGCCCGTTGGCGAGGTCAGCGCAGTATCGTTCCGATCCAGCCACTCTGGAGGAGAACAAGACATGCAGGATTTTCAACTTATGAGACGCTACGGGATCGGCAGCCTCATAGGCACGCGGGTGCAACTCACCCACGAAATCATTTCGAGCACTCAAGATACACCTCAGATCGATGTCCGACCGAGTTGATATGTTGGCGGAACACTTCTCGATAGGTTTCGGCGATGATCTACATCGGAGATCCAGCGCAAACAAGACTGTGTAAGTATACAGAATCGTAAACTTTTACGCCACAGAACGACCATTTTTGGTGTAACTTGCTGAAGTAGCTCTTGAAAAATTGCGGCAGTATTATGCACGACTGTAACACCGATAAAACAGCCTGCTAAAGTGCCAAAAAAAGTCTTGAGATGGACTTTAAGGGCAACGACAAAGCCGCCCTGAAAACCGGGCTTTCCGTCCCGGCGCCTTATTTTTTCAATGCATAGTTGATTCTGCGAACCGTCTCAGCGATGCGGATCGCATAGGTCGGCAATCGCCTCCACCAGGGAAATTTGGTGGCCCTGTAGACGGATCGCGTCCCGATATTCGAGCCGCCCTCTTTTACGACAGTCACGTTTTGGCGGGTCGTGTAGACCCGCGCTCGGGATGCCCAGCCGCGCTCCAGTTCGATATCCCAGGGAAATCGCATGACGCCGACCGTCTTGAGGAGCTTCAGGGCGCCCATCCGCGTCACCGCGTAGCAGGCTGCCGACCCCTGCGGACCATGCGTTACCCGCCCGATCTCATCGCCGATAGCCGAGGTGGCGACAGGCCTGAAGCCGACGATACGGTGATTGAAGAGCTTGATCACATCGGCGCCGGGCACCGCCGCAAGTGCCGCTTCGGCGCGCGCAACGAGGTCGGCAGACAAAATGACATCGTCCTCGACGATGATGCAGGCGGCCTCGCCCGTTTCCAAGAAAGCCGCGAGCACCTTCAGATGGCTCCGGTAGCAGCCATATTCGCCCGGCAGGATGGTCCGGCCATTGTTGCGCTGAAAGGCGCGCTCATCACAGGCCGTCCGCTGATCTGCGGCAATCTCCCGCCCATCGACGCCGGCAATGCGAATAAGGTCGAACTGCAGGGCCTTGGCCCGATCGGACAATGCATTCCACCGATCCGTGGACCGGTCGAGATTAATCACATAAATGCGGGTCGTCATCGTCCAACCGTGGTTTGCAGCTCAAAGCAGCCGGGCCTCCCCCTGAGGCCAAGCTTCCCGGCAAACTCGCCTAGCACTTCCCCCGCCGGCTGTGCAACCTGCCGTCGCGGCATGGCAGCAATGTCGGTAACAAATTTCTCCTTGATCGGCCAAGGGCACGCCCAGAACCGCGATGACATCAGCTTGAATTGCCGCCCCGGAGCCTCTAGCACTCGTACCTATCGATCAGCCCTTCAGGACGCATAGCTTGCCAGCCTTCCCCTTCTCCCTAAACGATCCCATCCAGCATCATGGCCCGCTTCCAAAGACATCCGACGTCGTCATCATCGGCGGCGGCGTCATCGGTGTGACGACGGCGCTGTTTCTGGCCAAGCGCAAGATCTCCGTGACGCTCATCGAGAAGGGGCGCATCGCTGCCGAGCAGTCCTCCCGCAACTGGGGCTGGATCCGCAAGCAGGGCCGCGATGCCGACGAGCTGCCCATCGTCATCGAAGCCTGCCGCCTGTGGAAGGAGCTCGCGGCAGAATGCGGCGAGGATATCGGCCTGAACGAGACCGGCGTCACATATCTCGCCAGCTCCGACAAGCAGATGGCCGGCTTCGAAACCTTCATGAAGCTCGCGAGCGCCTACGATCTCGACACCCGCCTGCTCGACAGCGGGCAGACGGCCTCCTTGTTCAAAGGCATCTCCCGCAAATTTGCCGGCTCGATGACGACGCCATCGGACCTGCGCGCCGAGCCATGGCTCGCCGTCCCTGCCCTTGCCCAGCTCGCCGCCCGTCTGGGTGTCACGATCATCGAAAACTGCGCGGCGCGAACCCTTGATATCTCCGCCGGCAAGGTAAGCGGTGTCTGGACCGAGGCCGGCCGCATCGAGACCTCGACAGTGCTCGTTGCAGGCGGCGCCTGGTCGTCGCTCTTCCTCAGAAAACACGGCGTCTCCATCCCGCAGCTTGCAGTGCGCGCCACCGTGGCCGCAACCGAGCCCCTGGCCGAAATCCACGCAGGTGCCGCAGGCGGAGCGGATGTCGCCTTCCGCCGCAGGCAGGATGGCGGCTACACGCTGGCGCCGGGAAGCCACCGCCTCTATCTCGGCCCCGAAGCTTTCCGTCACGCCACGAAATATATGCCGGCGCTCCTGGCCCACCCCTTCGGCACCCGCTATTCGCCTGCAGCCCCCGAGGGCTACCCGGACAGCTGGTCGACCCCGCGCAACTGGACGGCGGATGCCGAGAGCCCGTTCGAGCGGATGCGCGTGCTGAACCCCGCCCCCGAGCAATCCAGCCTCGAAGCGATCAGCCGCAATTTCCAGCGCCTCTTCCCTCAATTCGAAACCGTCCGCCTGAAGACGACCTGGGCAGGCATGATCGACGCCATGCCCGACATCGTGCCCATCGTCGACCGCGTGCAGGCCACCACCGGCCTCTTCGTCGCAACCGGTATGAGCGGCCACGGCTTCGGCATCGGCCCCGGCATCGGCCGCGTGGTCTCCGACCTGATCCAGGGGAATCCCACCGGCCACGATCTCAACCGGTTCCGGCTCTCGCGCTTCACCGACGGCAGCCGCATCCGGCCGGGGCCGGCGATTTGATCTGACGCGAGCCTGCGCGCCATCATGGGCCTGCGGCCGTGCGCCAGAATTGTCCGGGAGTTTCGATACCCGCCCGTCAGCGCAATGGGCTGAAGACGGACGCCGTCCTCCCTCGCCTTTCCAGCAGAAGACGCCCAGCCCTATGTCCGCCTGGCGATGAAAACCGACGTCGTCATATTCCTGGTGACGACGCCGCCAAAATCACTCCGTGCGAGATCCTCCAGCGCGTCCAGCAACGCCTCGCGCTTCTCCGCCTCCAATGCCACGACATTTGAATAGGTCGCGTAGAGCCGCCGCACCGCGGGCGGATCAAGCGTCAGCGTCCACTCGAACATGACAGGCGGATCGCAGTGGAATGAGGCCTCCTCGAAATCCCTAAGCCGGGCCTCGCTGTCGAGCCCGTAAGGCGTCTGCGTCGTCCCTCCGCAAGACGGGCTTGGGCGATGTCCGACAAAGAGATGCGCGCTCGCCTCATGAAAGGGATCGGGCCTGATACTGTCGCCAAAGACATTCCAGATCAGAGCGACGGCGCCGCCATCGCGAAGCAGCGCATGGATACGCCTGAGCGCCGGGACGGCATCGAGCCAATGAAATGCCGTCGCACTCACCACGAGGTCGTATGATTGCGGCGCCTCGATCAGTTCTTCGAAGGCTTGCTCGACTACCTCGAGTTCGGGGCGATGCAGCCGCGCACGCAGGAATTCCGCAAGCCGCCTGTCCGGCTCGACGGCCAGAAGCCGCCGCGGCCCCTGTTCAAGAAGATGTTCCGTGGCAAGCCCGGTTCCCGCACCGATCTCCAGTATCGATATACCTGACCGCAATCCGGCCCGCTGCCGCAGCACATCCCACACCGCCGGCGGATAAGGCGGCCGGGCTAAGTGATAGTTTTCAGGGCTAAGGCCAAAGGCTTGCCGGCCGAATGGACGGGCAAGGGTGTCACCGGACATGGCGATCTCCGCGCTGATCGGCGTAGACCTATCCCATTCAGCAAGAAAACGCACCCACTAACCAAGCAGCGAAACCACGCCGCTGGCGATATCGTAGCGCGCCGCCACGACCTTGAGTTTGCCCTCTTTGGCAGCCCCGGCAATGACGGTCGAGCTTCGGCTGATCAGCGTCGCCTGCATCTTCGCATTCGCATCGATGGCCGCCCCAAGGTCGTTGCCCGCCGCATTCACCGCCGGCCAGATCGGCGCATAGAGGGCGCCGATCTGGCCGGGCACGGCCTTGCCGTCGATAGTCGCCTTCACCGCGCCGCAGTTGGTATGGCCGAGCACCATAAGAAGCCGGACGCCAAGAACGGCAACACCATATTCGAGGCTGGCGATGATCTCGGGCGTAGCGATATTTCCCGCGACACGCACGACGAAAAGCTGGCCAATGCTCTGGTCGAAGACAAACTCCACTGGCACGCGTGAATCGGCGCAGGAGAGGACCGCCGCGAAAGGCTCCTGCTTTTCCGCCGTCTTCGCCTTGAGGATCGAAAGGTCCTCGTTGAGAGACTGGAGACGCCCGTCGATGAAGCGCCTGTTTCCATCCATCATCGCCTTCAGCGCATCATCGGGCGCCAGGATGCTCTGTGCCGATGCCCGCCCGGCGGGCGAGACGACAGCCCCGGCCGCTACTGCCGCCACACCTCCCAATGCACTGCACAGGAAGCGGCGGCGCGCCCGATCATCAGGCACATCAGGACAGCCGCCACAGCTACAAGCCACACCGGAGTGCTGCGTAAGATCATGCATCTTCCCCTCCCAAGGTTGGTCCCGCGATTGATATGCCGAAACTTGAGCCCCGTTTCCGCATGGCAGCGCGAGCGCCCACGGTGCGCAAGTCACCCAAACGGGTGAGGCACGACCGGCCGTTGCCCGCAGATAGCGAGTCCCCTGGAATATTTCACGGCGCGAACACCTCGAGGCTATCGGCGGCTTGTCCCCGCGATGCCCCTGATGCATCGAAAGACACATTGGGGAGATGGGGAGCAAGCCAATGACACCAGCGATCGTTTTATTGCTGTTTGTATCAGGCATAGCCGGTGGCGTGATCAATGCGCTCGCCGGTGGCGCCACGCTGCTCACCTTCCCCGCCATGCTCGCAGCCGGCCTGCCGCCCGTCACTGCCAATGCCTCGAATGCGGTGGCGATCGTGCCGGGCCATCTGCTCGCCGTCCTCGCCGATCGTCGCAAGGTCCTACCGTTGGACGCCAAACTCTGGTCATCCGTCCTCGTCTGCCTCGTCGGCGGTGCCGTCGGCGCGCTGCTGCTGCTTGCCTTGCCCGAGCGGCTCTTCGTCTTGCCGGTTCCAGCCCTGATCGGCATCGCCACCCTGCTCTTCCTCTTCTCGCCGCGCATCGCCGCCTGGGTCGAGGCAAGGCGCGGCGATGCCGAGCCCTCGCGCGGTCTCGGCCTTTCCGTCCTCGGCCTCTCGTCGATCTATGGCGGTTTCTTCGGCGCCGGCCTCGGCGTCATCCTGACGGCGGTTCTCTCGATTGCCGATCCCAATGACATCCGCCGCGTCAAGGCGCTGAAAAACCTGCTCGCCACCTCGGTCAGTATGGCAGCCGTTGTCATCTTCATCGTCCAGCGCGCCGTCCACTGGCCCGAAACGTTGACGATGCTGTCAGGCGCCCTGGTGGGCGGTTATCTCGGTGGCTACCTCGTGCGGGTGCTGCCGGCCATCGTCGTCCGCTGGTTCGTCATCCTCACCGGCGCCGTCATGACTGTTGTTTATGCCGTCAAATATTGGAGCTGAGGTCCGCCCCTATCTTCACTTCCGCAGCCACAGCCGCTTCAACCCTTGCCACCGTTTCACGAGGCGGATCACGACAGGCGGCGGGATCTTCCTGGTGTCGGCCATCGTCCCCTGCCTCGTGACGGGAGACCGGGGATCAAGCAGGAAGGCCACCATCACGCAGGCGCTCGTCGCCTCCACGCTCAACACCTCATCCGACAGCAGCAGCCCTTGCTCGCCTTCGCCAAACGCCTCCTCGCCGGCGAGAACCGCGCCGCTGAACACATAGAAATAGAGGTCACACCCCTGTTTATGCGGGAAATCCACCCGCACGCCTGCCTCCAGCCGGATATCGAAGAAATCGATCCGGTTGCGCACGAAAAACGGCGCATCGCCCCCTTCCGGCCCGACAAGGTGCCGCCAGCGATTGGGCGCGCTGTCAGGCATTGCCCCATACTGAATGCCGGGTTCGAGATCGACAGCATCGGGCCGCACGAGGATCTGCAGCATGCGCAGCGGCGGATCGGAGGCCAGCGTTTCCTCGGAGTGCCAGAAGCTGCGCCCGGCATTCATCACCATCAGATGCCCGCTGTCGCAAACCAGCCGGCCGCGGGCTCTGTCTTCATGGCGCATCACGCCTTCAGGCACCCAGGATATGATTTCGTCATTGCGGTGCTCGTGCATGGCGATCAGCCGCCCCGGATGCAGGATGGATTCGACCACCATCGCCAGCGGCCCATGCCCATGATCCCCAGGCTCCGGCTTTATCCATCCCGGCATGTTGACATGTACGACAAACCCTCCCGTGTCGCGCACAACGAAGGTACGTTCCCCCTTGAGCAGCATCGCGTCCTCCTTGCCTGCAAGCAGTGACGATACCGCTCCATTAGCACCCTGATACCGTCAGAGGTCAATGAAGCGACCTGCCATTGACCTGTCCCGCCCCGGCCTTAAATGCCTGCGCCGTACTTGCAACAAGGAAACCCATCGTGAGCAACGACAACACAATTCCGTTCCGGCGCCCTGACGCCCTCGCCAGATTTGCGAAGTCCCCTCTCGTCGCAGCCCGCTATGGCGGCGCGGATGAAGCGCGGCTCTCGGCATTCGAGACGCAGCACGAGGTCAGTCTTTCCGATGGCTATCGCGATTTCCTGATGCGGGAAAACGGCCTTGACTATCATATCCCCCACACCACCATCGCCACCCTGCCCGCAGAGGCGCAGCGCGATGCCTTCGTTCTCTCGGACATCAACACCCTGTTTGGCATCGGCAACGGGCATCCGTATTTCGATCTCGAGGAACTCGCCCCGGACATGGATTTCCACGACTACGGTTTCACCCCCTTCGCACATGTCGTCGGCCTCGGCGGCGACTTCTGCACCCTCGTCGAACTCACCGAAGGCAACCATACAGGCGCGATCATGTACACCGATGGCGAGCTTTTCCATGGCATGCGCAGCGGCGGCATCGCCGGAAAATCCGCTGACGAAGCGATCGATTATTTCATCGAGAGCGGTTACTACTATCGGATCGCGACGAACTTCTCCGACCTCTTCGAAAAATATGCCCGACTGACCTGAGGCTTCGCACCGTTCCGATCATTCCCACAGATACAAAGCCCTAGGCGGCCAATATCAGACCTCCCGTGTTTTCTGATAGCGGCCAGTTTCAAGCTTCGATAGCAACGCGACAACAGCCTCATCCACACCCTGCTTCGCAGTGTCGATGGTGACGGGGCTTTGCCCCCAAGCCTCATAGTCGTGTGCAGTCACCTCTTCCCAGCGAGGCTTTACCAACCCCGGAACATCGCTTGCCCGCGTTTCCACCCGTCGGCGATGTTCATTCCGGTCCGAGCAGATGATTTCTATCTCAACGGCCGGCACACCTGATCGCGCTGCGACCGACAGCCAGGCATCCCGTGTCACCTTCAGGGGATTCACGGAATCCGCAACGACAATGTTGCCGAGCGTGAGATTGTCTTCGGCAATCCCGTATCCGACCAAGTAACCTGCCGGGCCGACCTCCGACCTCAACATGCCCGAGGCCCGGATATTCTGTTCGATCGTATCGATACGCAGATGGACGGCCCCAAGCTCCTTCGCCAGGGCACGCGCAATCGTCGTCTTCCCCGAACCCGGCAAACCGCCGAAAATGATCAGCATGAATTGGCACCTCCCGCTTGCTGATGGACTTCACGAATCCGATTTTTGTACATCCGTTGCCTCGCCCGAGGCAGCAAGAATATCATCGAGCGCCTGACGGCGCGCCCCGGCGTGGGACAATCGCCACCGAACTACGTCATCCGCGCCAGCCCCTTCCTTGATGTCGAGATCCACGGGGCTCACCGGTTCGCCGGTCTTCTGATCGATGAAACCCCAGCGTATCTCCGCCCCTGTTTTGCGATTGACGAAGGTCATGGGCGGTCCCGATGCACCTGACATACCGAGGCTGTCGCCGATCTGGGCGAGCACCGGCATGATGGGCGCGATCTGCCAGCCCTTCCGGGTCAGGAGATATTCGAACCTTTCCGGGTTCACCTGATAGCGCCGCCGCTCGATGAGGCCATTGGCTTCCAGATGCTTCAGCCGGTCACTGAGCGTCGCATTGGTCACGCCAGACGATTGGCGAAAATCCTCATAGCGGCTGAGGCCACAGACAAGATCGCGCAAGATAAGCATACCCCACCGATCGCCGATCGCCGCCATGACGCCGGCGATCGAGCATACCATTCCATCGAAACCCTTCGAACGCATCGAACCCTTTCCGAAGCCCGTGAAATCGCCTGGCTCCTCTGATCATGAGAGCCACATTAGTTTGCCGGAACGGCCGTTTCAAGAAAGCCCGGCAAACAACCGCCCTGCGACAAACCGGGCGGATAATTCGCTTGCCTGACCAGTTACTCTTATTATAAGAGTTACGATGTCTTTGGAGCGTGACACGCCTCCGAATGAATGCAGCGCAGGCCTGAAGCTCGATGTGGATCGGGCGCCGATTGCTGCAACGCATCACCGGTTTTGCCAAAACGGGAGGATCTCACCTTGGCGCCGAACACCACCGCTAACTTCACCAGCCCGACACTTGCATTCGCCGGCAGCGCAGTCGCAACAGGCCTCTGGTTCGCTGCCCTTGTCGCAATACCGGAGCTTCAACGCTCGGACCTGTCCATCATCGTCGCGCGCATCGCAGTGCACCTCATCGTGCTCGGCGGAACCTGGGCGGGATTGTCGCGCACCTCCCTCACGGCATCTGAGCGGACATGGACCTGGCTGGCGATCGCCATTCCGCTCACCCTCTGGCACGGCGCAGCCTGGATTATTGTCGCCGATGGCCTTCTCCTGCCGGGAGCAGTCTCAATCCCGTTGCTGCCGCTGATGATCGTCGTGCCGACGGCCATCGTGATCACGCTTTTGTCGCGCTCGGACCGGATCGGCGTGCTGCTCGATGTTATGCCCGCCAACTGGCTGATCGGCCTCCAGGCCTACAGGGTGATCGGCGGCGTGTTCCTCGCCAACTGGCTGGCCGGGACGACGCCGGGCGTTTTCGCCCTTCCTGCCGGCACGGGTGACGTGATCACCGGGCTGATGGCCTTACCGACAGCAGCAATGCTCGCAAGCGGCCGGCCAGGCAGCACCCGGGCGGCTCTGTTCTGGAACCTCTTCGGCATAGCCGATCTGGTCGTCGCGGTCACGATGGGTGCCCTTACCACCCCCGGCCCCCTGCAGCAGCTCGCCCTCGATCATCCCAATCTGACGACAGGCACCTACCCAACTGCCATCATTCCAGCCTTCACCGTTCCCACGTCTCTCGTCCTGCACGCCCTGTCACTGCGCCAATTGCTGAGGCGCACGCGAGGCGCGGCGGCAATTGCCGTGTGACGGCGAAATATCTCCGGGTCTAGGCGCGATCCACTGGCCCGGAGCCTCCTCAGATAGGAACACTGAGACCTACCTTGATCCTGTCCATGGCGACGAATGTCCGAAACCGCTTCACATTGTTGTTGCCGAAGAACAGGCGCCGCGTCAGCGCCTCGTAGTCGGCCATCGCGGGCACGGTGATGACGAGCACGAAGTCGGCTTCCCCCGTCACGTAGTAACACTGCTGGATTTCCGGGGCGGCGGCGAATTCGCGTTTGGCTGCCTCGATCTGCTCCGCCGTTTCGCTAATGACCTCGACCTCGACAAAGATGGTGATCGCCTGGCCGACGGCGGCCGGATCGATCACCGCGATATTGGCCTTGATGACGCCCTCCTCCGTCATCCGCCTGATGCGCCGCTGCACGGATGGCGCCGACAGGTTGACGGCCTCGCCGATCGTCCTTTGCGGCGTGGTATTGTCGCGCTGGAGGATCTCAAGGATCTTGCGGTCGAAGGCATCGAGCGCGGATGTCGAAGAGACAGGCATGGGCGGCGGCCCTCATGAAACAAACTTGCAAAAACGGCTCTCAATATCAGCGCAATTTTCGCCGGCTCTGCAATATGTTTCCATGAAAGAGCAGCGAGGCCTTCATGTTCATCCTCAACACGACAAGCGATTATCGACATCAGCTCGAAACGGCAGATGCCGATACGCTCGGCATTGCCGCTGCCGCAGGCGTGGAAGACCACCTGCGCCACCGCGACGACAATGCCGAAACACCGCTCGTCTCCCTGCCGGCGCTGGCAGCCGCGTCAGGCGTTGCCGCGATCCATGTGAAGGATGAGGGAAAACGCCTGGGGCTCGGCAGCTTCAAGGCGCTCGGCGGCGCCTATGCCGTCATTCGCCTCGTTCTGGAGGCCGCCGAGGCAAGACTCGGACGCAAGATCGGCATGGCCGAACTGCACTCTCCGGACGTGCGAAAACTCGCGGAAGCCATGACCTTTGCCTGCGCCACCGATGGCAATCATGGCCGCTCGGTCGCCCAGGGTGCATCCCTCGTTGGTGCGCGGGCGTCGATTTTTGTCCATGCCGGTGTAAGCGACGAACGCGTCGCCGCGATTGCCCGCTTTGGGGCAGAGATGATCCGGGTGGCGGGAAGCTACGACGACTCCGTGAAGGAAGCCACCCGCGTCGCGAAAGAACGCGGCTGGACCATCGTGTCCGACACCTCATGGCCCGGCTATGAGCGCATCCCCGGCCTCGTCATGCAGGGTTATACGGCGCTGGTGCGCGAGGCGCTGAAACAGATGCCGCAGCCGCCCACCCATGTCTTCATCCAGTCCGGTGTTGGCGGCATCGCCGCTGCCGTCGCAGGCCATCTGGCGATTGTGCTGGGCGCGCAGCGTCCGGTCTTCACCGTCGTCGATCCCGCCCGTGCCGCCTGCCTGTTCGAAACCGCGCGTGCCGGCCATCCGGTCACCATTGCCCATGGCGAACCGACCGTCATGGCGATGCTGGAATGCTACGAGCCCTCCCTCGTCGCCTGGCGCATCCTGTCGCGCACCGCCGATGCCTTCATGACCGTCGATGAGGAGGATGCGATCTCCATCATGCGGCAGCTTGCCAACCCCTTGGGCAGCGATCCCGCCATCGTCTCGGGCGAAAGCGGCGGCGTCGGCCTTGCCGGTCTCCTGAAGGCGCTCGCCGATCCCGATGCGAAAGCCGCCCTTTCCCTCGGCGCGGATTCGCGCATCTTCGTGGTGAACACGGAAGGCGCCACGGACCCCGGCCGATATCACGAGATCGTCGGCCGCTCGCCTGACGCGGTCCTGACGCGAGGTGCAGCATGAGCAACATCTCCATCGATGCAGCGAGGCTTCTCGGCCGGCTTGCCGAACTCGGCGCGATCGGCCGCGATGCGGATGGCAGGCTGGTGCGCCTTGCCGCCTCCGACACGGACAAGCTCGGCCGCGATCGCCTCGTCGCCTGGATCGAAGCTGCCGGACTGGAACTCGCCATCGACCGGATCGGCAACATTTTCGGCATCTGGGCGCCCGCTGGCACAGAGGATCGCCCGCCGCTGCTGCTCGGTTCGCATATCGATACAGTCATCGACGCCGGCATCTATGACGGCTGCTACGGCGTGCTGTCGGCCCTCGAGGTCATCGAGACGCTGAAGGCATCAGGCTTCACCCCCTCCCGCCCTATCGCCGTCGCGGCCTTCACCAATGAGGAAGGCGTGCGTTACGCGCCCGATATGATGGGCTCGCTCGTCTATGCCGGCGGGCTTGATGTAGAAACGGCGCTTGCGGCAACAGGAACCGACGGTTCACTGCTCGGTGACGAGCTGAAACGCATCGGCTATGCCGGTGAGAAAGAGCCGGGTTTCCTGAAGCCCCACGCCTATATCGAACTCCATATCGAGCAGGGCCCGGTGCTGGAGCGCGAGGGCATCGCGCTTGGCGCGGTCGAAAACCTGCAGGGCATTTCCTGGCAGCGCGTGACGATCGAAGGTGACGCCAACCATGCCGGCACCACGCCGATGACGATGCGTCGCGATGCCGGCCATGCGAGCGCCCGCGTCATCACTTTCCTGCGCGAGCGCGCTATGGCGTCGAACACGCCGACGGTCGCGACCGTCGGCTGCCTGGAATTCCAGCCGAACGCCATCAACGTCATCCCCTCGCGGGCGATCTTCACGGTCGACCTGCGCGACCCGGATGAGGATCGGCTGAGAGAGGAAGAGGCAGCCCTTGCCCGCTTCCTCGAAAGCCTGTCGGCCGAAGAGCAGGTTACGATCTCGGTGGAGCGGCTCGCGCGCTTCGAACCGGTGAAATTCGACAAGAGGATCGTCGCCACGATCGAGGCAGCCGCCAGGGCACGCGCCCTGCCCTGCAAGCGCATGACCTCCGGCGCCGGCCACGATGCCCAGATGATCGCCCGCATCGCGCCATCAGCCATGATCTTCGTGCCTAGCAAGGGCGGCATCAGCCATAATCCGAGGGAATTCACCTCTCATGACGATCTCGTCGCAGGCGCCAACATCCTGCTCGACGTCGTCAGCACACTGGCGCAGGAGGAATAGAAAGATGGATCTCGACCGACTGGCCTCCGACATGCGCGCCTGGAGACGCCACCTCCACGCCCACCCGGAATTCGGCTTCGAGGAAAAGCAGACCTCGGCCTTTGTCGCCGAAAAGCTCCGTGAATTCGGCCTCGATGATGTCGCGGAAGGCATCGGCGGCACGGGTGTCGTCGGCACGCTGAAACGCGGCGGCGGCAACCGCTCGATTGCACTGAGAGCCGATATGGACGCCCTGCGCATTCCGGAGCAGGCCGACCGGCCCTATGCCTCGCGCAACCCAGGCATCATGCACGCCTGCGGCCATGACGGCCACACCGCCATGCTGCTCGGTGCGGCCAGAATGCTCGCCGAAGACGGCGGTTTCGACGGCACTGTGCGCTTCATCTTTCAGCCCGCCGAGGAATGGGGCAAGGGCGCGCTGGCGATGATCGAGGACGGCATTTTCGAGCGCTTCCCCTTCGATGAGATCTACGGCATCCACAACCTGCCGGGCCTTCCCGTCGGTCATTTCCAGACGCGTCCCGGTGCCTTCATGTCGGCGGAGGATAATTTCGAGATCGTGCTCAAGGGCACCGGCGGCCATGCCGCCCGCCCGCATGCGACGAACGAGGTGCTGGTCGCCGCCTGCGCCCTGGTCCTGAACCTGCAGACCATCGTTTCCCGCCGCCTCGACCCAACCGATATCGGCGTCGTCTCCGTCACCGAACTCCTGACCGACGGCACCCGCAACGCCCTGCCGGGCCTCGCCCGCATTCTTGGAGATGCTAGAAGTTTCCACTCCAACGTCAGCGCCGAAATCGAAAGGCAGATGCGCATCATCGCCGAAGGCACCGCACTGACCTACAATCTCTCGGCCGAAGTCACCTACACAAGGGAATTCATCCCCCTGTTGAACGACCCTGCCCTCACCGAAGAGGCTTTCGCTGCTGCCCGCGATATCTTCACGCCCGCCAGCATCGAGGTCCGAAAGGAACCGATGACGGCCTCGGAAGATTTCGCCCGTTTCCTCGATGTCGTTCCCGGCTGCTTCGTCTTCCTCGGCAATGGCGAGGCCTCCGCGCCGCTCCACAATCCGACCTTCGATTTCAACGATGACGGGCTCCTTTACGGCGCAAAATTCCACGCCGGCATCGTCCGCCGGCGCTTGCCGCAAAGCGGCGCCTGACCGGCGGCTCCAAGCCTTTCCGCCGTCGACGCCGCCGGCGCGGTTACCGATCGGGACGAATCCCGTTTCGCAAATCAACGTCATCAGCAGTCTTGCTCCTTGAGCCTCCTGCCCTAACTCCTTGGCTGATATAGGAGACGGCATGGACCAAGTTTTGAGCAAGAAGGCGGAGACCGGAATCGAAGGACTGGACGATGTATTATTCGGCGGGTTTACACGTCGTCATGTATTCCTGCTGGAAGGCTCGCCCGGCACCGGAAAAACAACCATCGCCTTGCAGTTTTTACTTGAAGGCGCTGATCTCGGTGAGAGCTGCCTTTACATAAGTCTTTCCGAAACCGAGGAAGAGTTGCGCGACAGCGCCGCCTCGCATGGAATGGAACTCGGCGACGGCATAAAAATCTTCGAACTCGTGCCGCCCGAAAGCCTGCTCGACGCCGATCAGCAGCAGAGCCTCCTCTATTCGTCGGACCTGGAGCTGGGCGAGACCACCAAGCTGATCTTCGAGGCCTTCGAGCGGATAAAGCCGCAGAGGGTCGTCATCGACAGCCTCTCGGAAATCAGGCTTCTCGCCCAAAGCTCGCTACGTTATCGCCGGCAGATCCTGGCGCTGAAGCATTTCTTTGCCCGGTCGGATGCCACAGTCCTGCTCCTCGACGACATGACGTCAGATAATCTCGACAAGACCGTTCACAGTGTCGTTCATGGCGTGATCCATCTCGAACAGCTTGCACCCGATTACGGCTCGGAGCGTCGGCGGCTGCGGGTCATCAAATATCGCGGCCAGTCCTTTCGCGGCGGATACCACGACTTCGTCATCAAGACCGGCGGTGTGGCGGTATTTCCAAGGCTGCGCGCAATCGAGCACAAGAAGGGCTTCGAGCGAACGACCCTCTCGAGCGGTATCAAGGAATTCGATGATCTCCTGGGCGGCGGGATCGAGCGCGGCTCCAGCACGCTGCTGATCGGCCCGGCAGGTACGGGCAAGAGCCTGTTTACCCTGCAGTTCGTCGATGCGGCGGTCAAGCGCGGCGAAAAGGCGGCTGTTTTTATCTTCGATGAAGAGCTTGGGCTGCTGTTTTCGCGCACGAGATCGATGGGTATCGATCTGGAGAAGATGCACGACGACAGACTGATCCATATCGAGCAACTGGATGCCGCCGAGCTGTCGCCCGGAGAGTTTGCGCAACGTGTCAGGGATCGGGTCGCCAGCTACGACGCCAAGACCGTCGTCATCGACAGTATCAACGGCTATCAAGCATCGATGCCGGAGGAAAACGCGCTCATCCTTCACATGCATGAGCTTCTCCAATATCTGAACCGCCAGGGCGCCAACACCTTCCTCACCGTTGCCCAGCACGGCCTCGTTGGCGACATGAAATCACCGGTCGATGTTACCTATCTCGCCGATAGCGTGGTCCTGCTGCGCTATTTCGAGGCGCTCGGAAAAGTGCGCCGCGCGGTTTCCGTCATCAAGAAACGCACCGGCAGCCACGAAGAGACTATCAGAGAATTCCACATCACCAATGAAGGGCTGACCCTCGGCGAGCCGCTCTCCGGTTTCCAGGGCGTGCTTCGCGGCGTTCCGACATTCATCGGAGAAAGACAGCCGCTTCTTGAAACCTCAGACGAGGACGGCCACCATTCCTAACAGCGATGCCATCGGCCTGATCCACGCTCCAATCGGGCGTGATGCGCAGATTGCAGCTTCGCTCCTGCAGGAAGCGGGCGTACAACCAAAAGCGACGACCGATCTATCCTCCTTGGTCGAAAGCCTTAATGACGACGTCGCCTTTGCTGTCGTCACTGAAGAGGCGTTGCGTTCCGCCGATCTGCGCGCCATCTCCGCCTGGATCGAGCAGCAGCCGAGCTGGTCCGATCTGCCCTTCATCATCCTGACAAACAGGGGCGGCGGTCCCGAGCGCAATCCCGCAGCCGCCAGGCTGTCAGAGGTCCTTGGCAATGTCAGCTTCGTCGAACGCCCGTTCCACGCAACCACCTTCATCAGCGTTGCCCGCTCTGCCATGCGCGGACGCCGGCGGCAGTACGATGCGCGTTTGCGCATGGAGGCCCTCGATGCAGGCGAGCGCCGGCTTCAGACGGCTCTGGAAGCCGGGCGGCTCGGCGCATGGGAACTCGACCTTGCGTCAGGCGTGCTGACGACCTCGTCGACCTGCAAGGCCATTTTCGGCCGCCGTCCCGAAGACCCGTTTACCTACAAGGATCTGCTAAGCTCCGTTCACCCCGAAGACCGGGAGCGCATGGAGGCGGCAGTAAGCAAGACCGTTGAAACCGGCGCGGATTATTCCATCGAATACCGGACCATCTGGAGCGATGGTTCCGTTCATTGGGCCGAAATCCGGGCGCAGCTCTATAAGGATCGCTCCGGCAAGGCGATCAAGATGGTGGGTGTCTCTGCCGACATCACGGCGCGGCTGAAGGCCGAGGAGCACCAGCGGCAGCTCAATGAAATACTGGAGGAAAAGGTCGCCGAGCGCACGCGCGAGCTGGAGCGGGCGCATGCCGCGGTGATGGCGGAAGTCAGCCAGCGCGAGCGCGCCGAAGAGCAGCTTCGCCAGGCCCAGAAGATGGAGGCGATCGGCCAGCTCACCGGCGGCGTGGCGCACGACTTCAACAATCTGCTGATGGCCGTCCTCGGCAACCTTGAACTGCTGCGTAAATATGTCGGAGACGACATCAGGGCCGCCCGCCTGATCGACGGCGCCCTGCAGGGAGCGAAACGCGGCGCCTCCCTCACCCAGAGACTGCTGGCCTTTGCGCGGCGACAGGACCTGCGCATTGACCCGGTCGACATGCGCGCCCTGGTGCTCGGCATGGCGGATCTCCTGAAGCGCTCCGTCGGTTCCACCGTCCTGATCGAAACCACGGTTCCCGAGAATCTTCCTCTCGTCTCGGCCGATGCCAACCAGATCGAGCTGGCCCTGCTCAATCTTGCCGTCAACGCCCGCGACGCGATGCCAGACGGAGGCACGATCCGCATCGAGCTGAAGGAGGCGGAGCAGATTGCGCCGACCGATGAGCTTGCCGCCGGCAGCTACGTCGTCCTGACTGTCGCCGACCACGGCTATGGCATGGACAAGGAAACGCTGCAAAAGGCGATCGAGCCATTCTTTTCGACAAAGGAGCTCGGGAAGGGAACTGGCCTCGGGCTCTCCATGATCCATGGTCTGGCACTGCAGTTGAAGGGCGACCTGAAACTGGAAAGCATGCCCGGCAAAGGCACGACCGCCGAACTGTGGATCCCCGTCTCCACATCGGCCAGCGTCCATACCGAGCCTGATGACGCGATGCCGGCGGACCCAGACAAGGTCTCGGGCCCGAAGCGCATATTGCTCGTCGACGACGACATCCTGATCGCCATGAGCTCTGCCGATATGCTCACCGATCTCGGCCATGAAGTGGTCGAGGCCCATTCGGGGAAAGAAGCTCTCGAGTGCCTGGGCAGCGGCGCGGACTTCGATCTGATGATCACCGATTACTCCATGCCCGGCATGACGGGCGGAGACCTCGCCAAAGCCGTCCGCACCATAGCCCCCGGCTTGCCGATCCTCATTGCATCGGGATATGCCGAACTCCCGCCCGGGCTAGACCTTGACGTCGCCAAGCTCGGAAAGCCCTACACCCAGGATCAACTGGCCCAGGAGATCGGCAAGCTGATGGTCGCGCCCTGAGCAGGCCTGCAAACCGGTTGCCGACACGCAAATGCCTGCTGCGTCACCATGCCGGCCATTTTGCAGAAGACGGCTCATCGCTTTCGCGCTATGAAGATTATCGATAATCCTGCCCCATCCGACACGGAGATCCCTTATGGCTTTGAAGATCCTTTTCATTGGCGGCACCGGCCAGATTTCCTATCCCTGCGTCGAGCGCGCCGTGGCTCAAGGCCATGATGTCAGCGTGTTCAACCGCGGCCTGAGGGGCGATCCCCTGCCCGCTGGCGTCACCTCCATCGTGGGCGAGCTGGGATCGTCGGCCTATGTCGATCTCGCCAAGGCCAATTACGATGTCGTCGCCCAGTTCATCGCCTTCACGCCGGATCAGATCGCCCGCGATATCGAGATCTTCTCGGGCCATTGCGGCCAGTACATCTTCATCTCTTCCGCCTCGGTCTATGAAAAGCCGGCCCGCCATTATGTGATCACCGAGGAGAAGACACCGGCGGTCAACCCCTACTGGCCCTATAGCCAGGCCAAAATCGCCTGCGAGGAACTGCTGAAGAAGGCCGACAAGCTCGCCTGGACGATCGTGCGCCCCAGCCACACCGTCCGCACCGGCCTGCCCATCATGATGGGCGACAGCGACGTCATGGCCCGGCGCATGCTGGACGGCGAGCCGACCATCGTTGCCGGCGACGGCCATACGCCCTGGACGCTGACCCGCTCGGTCGATTTCGCCGTGCCCTTCGTCGGCCTGTTCGGCAAGCAGAAGGCGCTGCGCGATATCTTTCACATCACCAACGACCACGCCCATATCTGGGATCACATCCAGAAGGCGATCGCCAGGTTGCTGGGCGTCGAGGCGAAGATCGTCCATGTGCCGACAGACACGCTCGTCAAGTATAATCCGGAATGGATCGGCCCGCTGACCGGCGACAAGGCCTGGACGGCGATTTTCGATAATTCCAAGGTCAAGAGTGTGGCCGGCGACTTCACCTGCGCCCAAAGCCTGGATGAAATCCTCGCCGAGCCGATCATGCATCTGAAGCAGCGTTTTGCGAAAGGCCGGCCGCCGAAGGGCGAATTCGATGCTCTGGTCGACCGCATCTGTGCCGAACAAAGCGCGCTCGGCTAGGCCGGCACGTCCGGCCTGAAACCCTCTACGCCTCGAATGCGCGAAGGCATTTCATGACTTCGCGCAGCCCCCTCGTCAGATGTTTGTCGCGCCGGATGACCATGCCGAGTTGACGAACCAGCGGCGGCTGAACGGGCGACGTCACGAACCGGCCGCGGTCGCGCTTTAGCGCCAGCCCCGGCAACACCGACCAGCCCAGCCCGGCAGCAACCAGTTCCTTGATCGCCTCGACACTGCCGAATTCCATCGTCGGCTGGCTCTTTATGCCGGCGGCCGCAAACCACTCGTCGGTCGTCAGTCGCGTATTGCCGCCCTCGTAGAGCATCATGATCTTGTCTTTGAAGAATTCCGGCGTCGGCCCGCCCTCCGGCATCGTGCTGCCCTTCGGCGCGACGGCAAGAAGTTCATCCTCGTAGAAAGGCTCGATCTCGATGGAGCGGCCGGATGCCGGCAGCGTCACGACGGCGATATCGAGGGCGTTGGTTTCGAGATCGCGGATCATGTCATCGGTATTGCCGACACGCACCACGATCTCCAGACCCGGCATGCGCTTCTTGGCAGCCGCGATCGCCCGCGGCAGCAAGTGGATCGAGGCAGTGCCGCCGCTGCCGATCCGCACGCGCCCCACGGCACCTTGCCTGTAAGGCGCCATCGCCTCCTCGGCCGCCGCGCATTCACCGAGGATCCGGCGCGCATGGGCCAGCAGTTCGACACCCGCCGCAGATGATTGCGCCCGGCGACCGACCCGCTCGATCAGCCGAACACCCATCCTCTGTTCCAGAAGCTTCACCTGCAGGCTGACGGCCGGCTGCGTCAGCCCCGCTCTTTCAGCAGCAGCCGTAAAGCTGCCGAGATCGATGACGCTGACGAAGGCGGCAAGCTGGTCGAGATTCAGCATCAAAAGGATTCCTTATGGATTGCATAAGAACCATAAGCTTCCTTGCGATCATGTGCCAGTCCATTTTGAGGCGTCCAAGACGAGTGCTGGAGATGCCTGATGATGACTGACGTGGAAATATCGAGAACTGTAGATCGTGCCCCAACCGGTGGCGTCATACGCCGCTGCCTGATGGGCATCCGCCTTTACCTGGACAAGCGCCGCGAAAGGCTGACGCTCTCCTGCCTGTCCGACGACGCGCTCCGCGATATCGGCCTCACCCCATCAGAGGCGAGGACGGAGGTCAACAAATCATGGTTCTGGGGATAACAGCCACAAGTTTTTAAAATGGCGCGCTTGGACTGGAGAAAACCGCTTTGTCCCTTATGTCACTGCCATCAGGGGAAAACACCAAAGGACCGCGCGATGCACAAGAACACGATCTGTGTCTGGTATGACAAGCACGCCGAGGAGGCCGCCCGCTTTTACGCCGGGATCTTTCCGGACAGCAAAGTCGGCGCCATTCATCGCGCCCCCGGCGACTATCCGGCCGGCCAGCAGGGAGAGGTGCTGGTTGTGGAATTCACGGTTGCCGGCATTCCCTGCATCGGCCTGAATGGCGGCCCCTCGATCAAGCATAGCGAGGCCTTTTCGTTCCAGATCTCGACGGAAAATCAGGAAGAAACCGACCGCTACTGGAACGCAATCGTCGGCAATGGCGGCCAGGAAAGCGAATGCGGCTGGTGCAAGGATAAATGGGGCGTCTCCTGGCAGATCACCCCGCGCGCTCTGATGGAAGCGATACAGGCAGGCGGGGCCGAGGCAAAGCGCGCTTTCGACGCGATGATGACCATGCGCAAGATCGACGTCGCGGCAATAGAGGCAGCTCGCCGCGGCTGAGACAACAGGCCCTGCAACCGTAAGATCACGACGCCAGGGCGGCCGACTGCTCTGATCCCTCGAACAACAGCCGGGCCTGTTCCACAGGCATCGGCTTTCCGAGCAGAAATCGCTTCGAGCATGGCCTCCTATTGGCGTGTTCGGCTTGATCTCTCGCTTATGGCCCTTCCGGAAAGGTGCCGCCGCTGATGGCACTGCCGTCATTTCAAGGTGAGCGAATTCAGCTCAGTGCCCCGGCATATCCCCATAAAACTCCGAAACCTTCCCCAAACTTCGCAAAACAGGAGTCTCCCGATGGCCAATGCCCAATGCAGCTGCGGCGCGCTCAGACTGGCGCTGCCGGAGAAACCAAATGTGGTGATCGCCTGTCACTGCATCGAATGCCAGAGACGAACAGGCGCCCCTTTCGGCGCCGGCGCCTTCTATCCGGCCGAAGCCGTCACCGTGTCTGGCTTCGGCAAGCAATACACCCGCGATGCGGCAAGCGGCGGAAAGGTGCATACCTACTTCTGCCCGAACTGCGGCTCATCGGTCTACTGGAAGGCCGACAACCTGCCCTCCATGATCGGCGTCGCTCTCGGAGCGCTGACCGACGGGAGCCAATTCCCCGCCCCTGCCAAATCGATCTTCGAGCAGTCAAAGCACCATTGGGTGCAGCTCGAAGCTGCCGGCGAGCACTTCCAGCAAGGCAGCGCTGCGCGACGGTCGAGCTGATGTTTCGCCCTGTGATCACAAAGATTTCTAAAATTTCTAATTGAGATTGCAGCCGGAAGATGATTCCATGCGGCCTGCGTCGCCTGATACGCCCGCCCTTCTCCGATGTCAGACCCAAAAGGCTTAAGTCGATTATGTCGATATCAGATGCGATCTACCGTCCCTTCGAAACGCTGATCCGGCCGCTCGATATCCCCTACCGTCCGCTGCCGTCGAAGGGGCCGTTGACGGTGCTCCTGCACTTCATCTCGATGTTTCGCGGCGTGCTGATCGTGCTCGCCCTTTCCTCCATGCTGTTCGAGGCGATCAATCTGTCGATCGTCTGGGGACTTTCGGTCATTGTCGATGGCGTGACACAGCAGGGTGCCTCCGCCTTCCTGCAGAGTGAATGGCTGCTTTTGACCATCCTCGGCCTGCTGATTTTCCCTGTCATGCCGATCGTTTCATTCATGCTCAACACCCTGCAGTCCCATACGCTCGGTGTCGGCATGCCGGCCGCCATCCAGTGGCAGGGCCACAAGGCGGTCGAGCGGCAAGATCTCGCCTTCTTCCATGATCTCTATGCCGGGCAGGTCTCCTCACGCCTGTCGCAGGTGGCGTCCGCCGTCCAGCAGCAGATCATTGCCGCCTTCCAGTCCATCCCGCGCTTCCTGATGCAGCTGATCGGCTCGGTGATCCTGCTCAGCGCGCTCGCCTGGCAGCTCGCCTTGCCCGTCGTCATCTGGATCGCGCTCAATGTGGCTTTCACGGTCCGGATCGTGCCTGTTTTCGTCGAGCGCTCGCGCCGCACCGCCAAGCAGCGCAGCCTGGTCGCCGGCGCCATCACCGATCTCTACACCAACATGCAGATGATCAAGCAGTTCGCAGCCGAAGACAGCGAGGCGGGTGCCATCCGCCGGACCATCCAGACGGCCGTGCAGACGCAGCACAGCGAACAGCGCATCTACCGCACATCGGAACTGACGGTCGTCGTGCTCAACACGCTGCTGTGGCTGAGCATGTTATCGATCGGCTTCTCCGGCCTCGTCAACGGTTTCCTCACGGTCGGCGAGTTCGTCGGCGCGGTCTATATCCTGAACAGGCTGTCGACGCAGATCTTCACCTTCCTGCAGATGGGCCAGCAAATCTTCCAGGCGATCGGCACCATCAAGGATGCCATGCCGGTCATGACGACGCCGCCCACCATCACCGACCTGCCGGATGCGAAGGAGCTCGCTGTAACATCGGGCGAAGTCCGTTTCGAGCATGTCCGCTTCGCCTACAAATCCGGCACGTCCATTATCGATGATCTGTCGCTGACGATCCGGCCCGGCGAGAAAGTCGGCCTTGTCGGCCTCTCGGGCGCCGGCAAAACCACACTCGCCAACCTGCTCCTGCGCTTTTACGACATCAAGGACGGAGCGATCCTCATCGATGGCCAGGATATCCGCTCAGTCACCCAGTCGAGCCTTCGCCGCGCCATCGGCGTCATCGCCCAGGATGTGGCGCTGCTGCACCGCTCGGTCGGCGACAACATCCGCTACGGCCGGCCGGAGGCGACGCAAGAGGAGATCGAGAGTGTCGCGAAAATGGCGAGCGCCGATATCTTCATCGCCGATCTCGCCGATAGCGAGGGCCGCAAGGGCTACGAGGCCTATGTCGGCGATCGCGGCATCAAGCTTTCGGGCGGCCAGCGCCAGCGCGTGGCGATCGCTCGCGTACTCCTCAAGAATGCACCGATCCTGGTGCTGGACGAGGCAACCTCGGCCCTCGATAGCGAATCCGAAGCCGCGATCCAGGGGCGTCTGAACCTGGTGATGGAAGGCAAAACCGTCATCGCCATCGCTCACCGCCTCTCCACCATATCGAGCATGGACCGCATTGTCGTGCTCGACCACGGCCGCATCATCGAAGAAGGCCGGCCGGAGGAATTGATCGAAGGCGACGGCCTCTTCGCGCGCCTCTGGAAACGCCAGACCGGTGGCTTCATTCCGGAGGAGATTGAGGAGACAACGTCGGAATAATTGGCTCCCCTGGGGGCTGCCGGAGCTCAGTCCGGCTTCGTCGCGCAAATCGCGAAGCGGTCCTGCACCATGCGCTCCAGCCCGCGCAGGAAGGGCATCTTGCGCGCCTGCGCCCAGTGGATATCGGAGAGCTTGCGGTCGACGACGATATTGTCGAAGCCCGCCTGGCGCAGCAGCTCGACGATCGCTTCGGCCGGCATCTGTTTGGAGAAATAGACGCGCGAGCGGATGGCTTGATGGCGAGCCATCATCTCGGGCTTCATGTGGCTCGCCGGCGCCTTGCCGGTCAACTTCGTCCAGACCTTCTGCAGGCCCTTGACCCAGGTCTCCTTGCCCATGTTGCCGTCGACGATCAGCACCTTGCCGCCCGGCTTCAACACCGAGAACCATTCGCGGAAGGCCGAGGGCGGATCGACCAGCGTCCAGACGAGATGGCGGTTGGTGATCACGTCGTAGCTTTCCTTGGCCTCCATGGTGTTTTCCGCATCGCCCGAGACGAAGCGGATATCGGTGCCGCGCTTCTTCGCCTTGGCCCGCGCCTGCGCCAGCATGGCATCCGACCAGTCGAGCCCCGTCACCTTGAAGCCCGCCCCATGCATGAGGTGGGAAATCACTGCCGTGCCGCAGGCGAGGTCGAGTGCCGCACGCCCCTGCCCCTCGCCGAGATGCTTGCGGATCAGCCGCTGCCAGCCCCTACGCTCAGTTTCGGAAAAGATTTCGTGGCCGACACTCTCGTCGAACGTCGCCGCCCTTTCCGACCAGAAGTCCCGGATTTCATCGCGAATAGAGTAATTTGTGTTCATCGTGTCCATCATCTTCACCTCGGCACGGCACTACTTTGGAAAAGCTCTAAAACATAAAACTTGATTCCAAAAGTCAATTTTTCTATGCCTCGGGACATTACCAAGGACGGGGAGAGTTTCCAGATGAAATTTATGAAATTGCTTGCGGTATCCGCAGTTGCGGTTGCGGGCCTGCTGCCACTTTCGGCTTTTGCCGATCCCTTCACCATCAAGGATGTGGCGGGCCGTGATGTCACCTTCGACAAGCCGGTCGAGCGCGTGATCCTTGGCGAAGGCCGCATGCTCTATGCCGTCGCCCCGATCGAGAAGGACGATCCTTTCGCCAAGATCGTCGGCTGGCGCAATGATCTCTGGACGACCGACAAGGATGGCTTCAACGCCTATGTCGAGAAATTCCCTAGGGGTAAGGACCTGCCCTTCCTCGGCAACCTGACGGATGGCACGCTGCAGACCGAGACGGTTGTGGCGCTTCACCCCGATGTCATGCTGCTGCCGATCGGCAACAAGAAGGCCGCCGACGAGGTAAAGCTCGAGGACACGCTGAACAAGATCGGCGTGAAGATCGTCTACATCGATTTCCGCGAGCACATCCTCGCCAATACCGAGCCGAGCCTGGAGATCCTCGGCAAGCTTTTCGGCCATGAAGACCGCGCCCAGGCCGTCGCCGCCTACTGGAAGCAGCAGATGGCACGCGTCACCGACAAGCTGAAGGAAGCCAACCCCAAGAAGCCCAATGTCTTCATGTATCGCGCCGCCGGCCTCGTCGAGTGCTGCGGCACCTTCGGCCCCGACAATTTCGGCCTGATGGTGGATTGGGCCGGCGGCCACAATCTCGGCTCCGATTTCCTGCCGGGCTACACCGGCTCGATCAATGCCGAACAGGTCGTCGCTTCCAATCCTGACGTCGTCGTCGTCACCGGCTCGAACTGGAGCCAGACCAAGGATGCCAAGGATTTCGTCAATGTCGGCCCGGCCGCTGCCGCCACCATCGACGATAGCCGCAAGGCGCTGGATGCCCTCCTCCAGAACCCGGCCTTCACCGGCTCCAAGGCCGTTGCCGACGGCAATGTGCATGCGATCTGGCACCAGTTCTACACGAGCCCCTACCAGTTCGTCGCCGTGCAGCAGATGGCCAAGTGGTTCCATCCGGACCTCTTTGCCGATCTCGACCCGGATGCGACCTTCAAGGAATTCCACGAGAAGTTCCTGCCGGTCGCCTATCAGCCGGGTTACTGGGTCGACGCCAAGGCCGGAAAGTAAGGCGAGGTGGCAGAGATCGCCGTCGCCCCGATCGAGGTCGAAGCAGGCAGGGCGCGTTACCGCGCCCTCGCCCGCCGCAAGCTTGTGATCCTGTTTGCCATGACGGCAGCGCTCTGCCTGTCCTTTGCCGTCGATCTCGCCTGGGGGCCGGCTCGTTACGGCCTCGGTGAGGTCGTCACCGCCCTCCTCTATCCCGACTCCGTCTCGGCGCAGGTCCGCGCCGTCGTCTGGGATATCCGCATGCCGGTCGCCGTCATGGCGATCGTCGTCGGCGCATCGCTCTCGGTCGCCGGGGCGCAGATGCAGACGATCCTCGCCAATCCGCTGGCAAGCCCCTTCACGTTAGGCATTTCCGCCGCCGCAAGCTTCGGCGCCGCACTCGCCATCGTCACCAGCGTGCCGATCCTGCCGGTCGCGGCTGGCCTTCTGGTGCCGGTCAATGCCTTCATCATGGCGCTCGTCGCCACGCTCTTCATCCATTTCATCTCGCAGGCGCGCGGCGTGTCCGTGCAAACAGTCGTGCTGCTCGGCATCGCGCTCGTCTTCACCTTCAATGCGGCTCTCGCCTTCCTGCAATATCTTGCGTCCGAACAGGCGCTCTCGGCCGTGGTCTTCTGGACCATGGGCAGCCTCACCAAGGCCACCTGGCCGAAGATCTGGATCACGCTTGCCGTGCTGCTTTTCGCCCTGCCACTCTTTGCCCGCCATGCCTGGGCGCTGACGGCGATCCGCCTCGGTGAGGACAAGGCGGCGAGCTTTGGCGTCAATGTGCGCCGCATCCGGCTGGAGACGATGCTCATCGTCTCGCTGCTGGCGGCCGTTCCCGTCAGCTTCGTCGGCACGATCGGCTTCGTCGGCCTCGTCGGCCCGCATATCGCCCGCATGATCCTCGGCGAAGACCAGCGCTTCTTCCTGCCGGGTTCGATCCTTTCAGGCGCCCTGCTGCTCTCGCTGACCTCTGTCGTCTCGAAGTCGATCATTCCGGGCGTCGTCTTCCCGATCGGCATCATCACGGCGCTGGTCGGCGTGCCCTTCTTCTTCTCGCTCATCCTCTCGAACAGGAGCCGCTCATGGTAGCGCTTCAGCTGCAGTCGGTCGGCGCCTACCACGGCCGCAAGCTCTTCGTCGAAAACGTAACGACGCCCAAAATGACGGCCGGCGAGCTCGTCGCTGTGATCGGCCCGAATGCCGCCGGCAAGTCCACCCTCTTCAAGCGCATCACCGGCCTCCTGAAAGGGCCGGGAAACGTGCTGGTCGAGGGCGCAAAGACAAAGAACGCCATCAGCTACATGCCGCAGGATACCTCGGCCAATGCGGTGCTGACGGTCTATGAATCGATCCTGCTTGCCCGCAAGCAGGGCCAGTCCTGGGGCGTCAGCGATCAGGATCTCAGGCTCATCGACGACGTCATGAAGGCGCTGAACATCGAGGCGATCGCCTTCCGCGATCTCGGCGCCTTGTCAGGCGGCCAGCGCCAGCTCGTCTCCATCGCCCAGGCGCTCGTGCGCGAGCCGGAGATCATGCTGATGGACGAGCCGACCAGCGCGCTCGATCTTCATCGCCAGGTAGAAGTGCTCGATTTCATGCAGCGCCAGGCGCGCAAGCGCGGCATGATCGTACTGATCGCCATCCACGACCTGAACCAGGCGCTGCGCTTCGCAGATAAGGTACTGATCATCCAGAACGGCCGCATGCGCGCCTGCGGCAAGCCGCGCGAGGTCGTCACCGTCGACATGCTGCGCGAGGTCTACAAGATCCACGCCCGCATCGAGAAATGCTCCAGGGATCATGATCACGTCATCGTCGACGGCACCGCGCATTAAGGCATGTCGCGCAAAGTATGAAGCGGCCTTCGGATAATCCGATGCTTGAACAAAAACCTTAAAGCGGCAGAGATGATTCCGTTTTCTTTCCGCCGCTCTAAGGGCGCGCCGGAAATCCGGCGCGCCCATGTTTCAGACCATTATCGACCGCGCGGCAGCGTCTGCTCCTGCCGCATGCCGTCCACGTCCTGAGCCTGGCGAAGCTCGCGCTCTGCGCGCTCCGTGGATTCCTCCACCGTGCGGTGATGTCCGGTCGGCATGATGTCGTCACGCAGCTCCTGATCGAGCGGTGCCTCGTCGTTGAGATCATAGGCACGAACGCGCGGGGAATTCGGATCGAGCCGGCGGGTATGACGTCCCATCGGCGTGGCCGGGCCGGCCATACCGGCCGCACCGGCTGCAAAGACGTCATCCTGCACAGCACTTGCCTGCCGGGCACGCTCGGCATCATCAGCTTCACGAGCCTGGCTTGCATCATATTTCGAGGCTGCAAAAGCCTCGTTCGACTTGCTGATATTCCAGCCCTCTGCGCGCCAGAGGTCCGCACGTTCGTCCATGTCGATGGAGCCTTCGTCATCGAGAATATCGTATGCGATACCGTAGGTGGCATCATCGACCTCGACGGAGATCAGAAACCCGCCCCGGCGCAGGCCTTCGGCATAGACCGACCGGTCTTCATCCGGAAACAGCCAGTCCTCCAGCTTCGACCAGAAACCGCTGCGGTCGTCGCCGGCAACGCCGGCCTTGTCGCCATCCGCTTCATATCCCCGCATCATTCTGACACCGGTGATACCCAGGTTCTTCAGCCGGTCGATCGCCCTGTCGGCATCGTCGCGGCTGTCGAAGAAAGCGGTCAGCGTACTGCGGCCACCGCCGCCTGAGAATTCGGGGGCGCTGTCATTATGGAGATTACTCATTGGGATTCCTCCTCCAGGTCTTTCCTCTTCGCAAACGGTCGAAAAAGCTCGATGTTCCCAAGCGCTCGCGGAAATGCGATCTGCCTATGAGCGCAATGTGCTGAATGCGGCTCGGACCTCCTGGGCGAAGAGTTCCGGCTCCTCCCAAGCTGCGAAATGCCCGCCTTTTGCAGCCACATTGTAATAGATCAACTGCGGATAGGCTCTGCCGAGCCAGTGCCACGGCGGCCGGTAAACCTCGCCGGGAAAGACCGTGACCGCGACCGGAACCTTGACCGGCTCCAGCTTTGCGCCGGCCGCGACGTTCTCCCAGTAGATGCGCCCGCTCGAAGGCCCGGTATTGGTGAGCCAGTAGAGCGTGATATTGTCGAGAATGGCCTGGCTGCCGAGCGCCTGTTCAGGATCTCCGGGGGTAAACACCCAGTCGGCGATCTTGTCATAGAGCCAGGCCGCAAGCCCCACGGGAGAATCCGCAAGCCCGTAGCCGATCGTTTCCGGCCGGGTTCCCATGATCGCAGCGTAGCCGAAGCCATTGGCGAGGAAATCCCGGGCTTCCATGAAGATCAGCTTCTCCTCTGGTGACAAGCTGTCGGGCGCGGCCGCCCCGCTCATCAGCGCCTGCGCCGCATCCGGCGGAAAGGTGGTCGCGCGCTCGACCCTGTTGACGTGGATGCCAAGCAGCCCCTCCGGCGCCTGCCGCCCCAGCGCATCGCTGATGATCGCGCCCCAGTCGCCGCCCTGCGAAACATAGCTGGCATAACCGAGCCGTTTCATCAGCGTGTCCCAGGCGGTCGCGATGCGCTGCGGGTTCCAACCCGTCTCCTTGGGCTTGCCGGAAAAGCCGAAGCCGGGGATCGAGGGGATCACCAGATGGAAGGCATCGTCAGCCGTGCCGCCATGCGCGGTCGGGTCAGTCAGCGGGCCGATCACGTTAAGCAGTTCGAACACCGATCCCGGCCAGCCATGCGTCATGATCAGCGGCAGGGCATTCTCGTGGCGGGAGCGGACATGGATGAAATGGATATCGATGCCATCGATCTCGGTCACGAATTGCGGAAAACCGTTCAGCTTCGCCTCGGCTTTGCGCCAGTCGTAGGAAGACTGCCACTCATCCACCAGCGCCCTCAGCCTCTCCGGCTGCGCCCCCTGCGAACGGTCGCGCACGGTCTCGCCGTCTGGCCAGCGGGTGGCGGCAAGCCGACGCTGGAGATCGGCGAGCGTGGTCTCGGGAATATCGGCCCGGAACGGCCGGATTCCGCGGGCGAGCGCCTCTGCATCGACGGGATCGGCCGCGCCCGCAGGCGACGACAGCACCGCCGTCAACCCGGCCGCCGCGCCCGCAAACAAGAGCGAACGCCGTGACATGCCTAGTCTTACGATTGATTGCCCTGATTTCATGACTTGCCTCCATTCCATCGGAAGGTTCGCAGCCGCATTTCGGACGCCTGACATCATGCGCCTGAAATGCGCCGGAAGCGATCTCAGGCTTCGTCCGGCCCGGCGCGGTAGACCAGGAACTTGTTGCCTTCTGGGTCGCGGAAATAGGCGCAGTAAGGCCCCTCGCCATTCTCCCCGCGTGGCCCCGGAGCGCCCTCATCCGTTCCGCCGGCCTGTAGTGCCGTTGCATGAGCCTCGCGCACCTTTGCGCGGGAACGCGCCTCGAAGGCCACCATGCTGCCATTGCCGGCACGTGCCGGCCTGCCGTCGAAGGGCTTCACCACGCCGAATTCCAGCGTGCGCTCGCCGTAATAGACGGCCCGGCCCGGCTGGACCAGAAAACGGCCGATGCCGAAGACGGCCATGAGCTTGTCGTAGAATTCCCCCGCAGCCTCGAGATTGTCGGTGCCAACGGTCGAGTGACCCGGCAGACCGCGCACCCTTTCGGGCTGAGCGATTGTCAGATTTACGGTCATATCATTCATGTCTCATCATCCTTTCTTGGGGACGCGGGGCCATCCCCCGGCGTCGCTGATGGCGATGATGTACGGCGCGGGCCGATCGCCCGGTACCGAGGGAAAATGAGAGGCAGACTCTCATGGCCGCGGTCTACCGACGGCAGGCGCGATGCACGATCCTTGTCATCGAGAATTCACCCCGATCGCAGCCATGAGGCTTCTGAGCGAGCATGGCCGCCGGAGAGGAAGGACAACGGATATGTTGACATCATCACTTGGACCATTGCTCGTAGCCGCTGCAATCACAGGCGCCACACTCACCCCCGTAAGTGCCGGCACGACCGAAGCCGCAAACCCCGAAATCGGCACCATTGCCGTCGGCGGGGATATCACGCTGCGGCGACTCGTCGTGCACAATCCGGCGCCGAAAGGCACCGTGCTCTTCCTGCACGGCTTTCCCGAAACCTCGCTCGTCTGGCGCGACATTGCAGCCGCGCTCGGCGACGAATTCGAGGTGCATGCCTTCGACTGGCCGGGATATGGCCTGTCATCTCGGCCCGCAGCCGAAAACTTCTCCTATTCACCGCGTGCTTATGCCGGCGTGCTGAAGGCCTATATCGACAAGGCCGGCATCGACCGATCCACACTGACGATCTACGCCGCCGATATCGGCGCCCTGCCCGCCCTGCTCCTGGCCATCGACGAGCCCGATATCGCAAGGCGCATCATCGTCGGCGACTTCGCCCCCTTTAATCGGCCGGCCTATATGCATGAGCGCCTGCAGAACCTGAAGGCCGAGCCGGCGGCTTCCAGGACCCGCGCCGCCATGAACCAGACGAGCGACGAAATCCTTGAGAACGCTTACCGGCGTGGCCTGCCTGACGACAGGCAGTTCGATCTCGCCGCCGGCGTCAAGGAAGACATGGTCCAAGGCTGGAGCCATGGCGCCCTCACCTCCGCCGATGCCTTCTACCATTATTATGCGGCCTTCACCCGCGATCAGGATCTGCTTGAAGCAAACCTCGGAAAGCTCAAGACGCCGGTAAAGGTGATATGGGGCGAAAAGGATATCTATATCGACAGCCGGATGGGCGCGGAATTCGCCGAGAGGACCGGCGCACCACTCGATATCCTGCCCGGCATCGGCCACTATCCGCACCTGCAGGCGCCGGAACGGGTCGTCGCCGAAATCCGCGCCCTACTGGATTGAGCCATAGGTCCGGCAGGCCTCCCGCAGCCGCGGCAGCGTCCAGTCGATGAAGGAGCGCACCTTGAGCGCCAGAAAGCCCTGGCGCGAATAGACGATATGGATCGGCTGCGGCGCCCCGGCATAATCGTCAAGGATCGGCACCAGAGCCCCGGAGGCAAGTTCGCCGGGGACCTGGTAGTCGAAAAGCCTGGCAATACCGGCTCCGCCCACGGCGGCGGCAACGCAGTTCGCCGCCGTATTGACCTCGATACGATGGCGCGGCACCACCTCCACCGGCCGGCCATCGATATCGAAGGTCCAGAAGAAGGTCCTGTTGTTGAAGATAATGCCGTCATGATCGGGCAGTTCGCCGGGATGCTGCGGACATCCGCAACGCCTGAGGTAATCCGGGCTCGCGCAGGTCAGCAGCCGAAATTCGGCAACCTTGACGGCATAGAGCGAACTATCCGCCAGCGCTCCCAGACGGATGGCGATATCCACCTGCTCGTTGACGAGATGAACGGTGCGATCGAAGGACAAGAGGTTCAGCGAAACCTCCGGATGCTCCGCCAGAAAACCGAGCGCGATCGGCAGCACATAACGGTTGCCGAACTCCACCGGCATGGTGATCGTCAGCGTTCCCCGCGGCCGCTGATACTCACCGGAAGCCCGGCGCTCTGCCTCCTCCAGTTCTGCAATGATCTTGCGCGCCGCATCCACATAGTCGCGCCCGGCATCGGTGAGTTGCAGGTTCCGGCTTGTGCGGATGATGAGATTGGCGCCGAGCAACCGCTCCAGCTCGGCCACCTTGCGGCTGACGCTCGGCAGCGGCGCATTCAGCCGCTTGCTGCCCGCCGACAAACTGCCGGCATCGACAACGGCAAGCAACACGCGCATGGCATCCAGCCGATCCATCCCCGCCCATCCTCTGTCACAGGGAGAGGCAGCCGATCACCGGCATCTACGGGACGCGCCATACGCCGCCCTCGTCCCGAAGCCTTTCCCCGGTAAAATCTTAAACCTTCGAAACTCCTGCCGATAGTATCGATCGATATCCGGCACCGGCCAGACGAGA
Organism: Rhizobium sp. YAF28; assembly: GCF_052113285.1. NCBI lineage: Bacteria > Pseudomonadati > Pseudomonadota > Alphaproteobacteria > Hyphomicrobiales > Rhizobiaceae > Rhizobium > Rhizobium sp. YAF28. The sequence continues at coordinate 78,093 of NZ_JBFRCX010000005.1, forward strand.
AGTTTCACCCTGCGTCTCAGCAAAACATATTTTAAAGATTCAGGTTGAGCATCGCCTCAGAGATACCGCGGGACCTTGCTTTCCAACAGGCTGACCAGCATCGGGTCCATGAATTGGTAATCATCGGGAATGTCGAGGCAGACAATGCGCTTGCCGTTCAGCGACCTGCGGAATTTGCGGGTGAGTTTGCTGCGATGCGCCTTCTCCATCACGAAGATGATGTCGGCCCATTCCACCTGTTCGGCATCGAGCGGATTGCAGGCATCGTTGTTTGTCCCCGCCGACGACACCTCGATGTCCTCACGAGTAGAGAACACCTGCTCGGCGGTCGGGCTTCGCAGCTTGTTCTGGCTGCACACGAACAGCACGTTTCGAGGTTTGATTGACATTCGGGCCCCTACCATGGCAGCGGAGTCGAACTGATGATTGCAATCAGCATAAGCAGCATCATCGCCCCCGGCAAAGCGGATTCCTCTGCCGGGACACCGCGGGAAAGGCCGCCTCCGCGCGCCCAGCCCACCATCACGCGTTCGTTACCACCTCGCCTGTAACAACCCGCCCTCTCCTTGCGAATACCGGACGTGCCCCGCTGAAACAGGGGCGTTTCAAGCAACGGAGACTACCAATGTTGAAGACTTCCATCAGCACCGCCCTTCTTGCCGGCGCGATCACGTCCGCTCTTGCCACGATGGCCAGTGCCGCCCCGCTGACCAAGGCTGAGGCCGCTGCTGCAACCGCAGCTCATAAGGAGAAGTGCTACGGCGTTGCGCTGAAGGGCCAGAACGATTGCGCTGCCGGTCCAGGCACCACATGCCAGGGCACCTCGGTCAAGGATTTCCAGGGCAATTCGTGGAAATTCGTCCAGGGCGGCACCTGCGCCTCGCTCGATATTCCCGGCGACCGTCATGGCTCGCTGAAGCCGCTGACGCGCGACATCTAAGCCGTCGGAAGCAGACGAAGATCAAGGAAAGCGGAGGCGTACATGGCAAACGTCAGCATGACGAACAACCTTCCCATGGAGACGGAAAGCACCCTCCGCTTTCCGACACTTTCACTCGCCGGCCAGGCCGGTACCAGCTTCAAGCCGGAACATCTTGCAGCAATCTCAGCCGTATCAGGCCCGCAGGGTTTCTTCGAAGTCCATGCCGAGAATTACATGGGCGCCGGTGGCCCGCCGCATCGCGCACTCGAAAGGGTACGCCGCGACCACCCGATTTCACTGCATGGCGTCTGCATGTCGCTCGGCGGCCCGCAGCCGCTCGACAAGGATCATCTCAAGCGTTTCAAGACTCTCGTCGACCGTTACGAACCGGCGCTGGTGTCCGAGCATCTTGCCTGGTCGACGCATGTCGATACCTATCTGAACGACCTGCTGCCGCTGCCCTATACCGCCACAACGCTCGCCCATGTCTGCGATCATGTCGATCAGATGCAGAACGCCATCGGCCGGCCGATCCTGCTCGAAAACCCGTCCACCTACGTACTCTTTGCGGAATCCTCCATGAGCGAGACGGATTTCATCCGCGAGATCGCCCGGCGCAGCGGCTGCGGCCTGCTGCTCGACATCAACAATGTCTTCGTCTCCGCCACCAATCACAGCTTTTCAGCACTGGAATACCTGCGCGATTTTCCGCTGTCCGGTGTCGGCGAGATCCACCTCGCCGGCCATGCCGAACAGGAGGATGACGAAGGCGAACTGCTCTTGATCGACAGCCATGACGGCCCGGTCGCCGATGCCGTCTGGCAACTCTATGAAATCGTCATAAACAGCTGCGGCCCGATCCCGACGCTGATCGAATGGGACAGCAAGATCCCCGATTGGCCGGTGCTGCGTGCCGAGGCGCTGGCCGCACAGGCGATCCTTGATCGGCACGCCAGTGACCGGGAGACCTTCCATGCCCTCGGCTGATATCCTGCCCATGCGCCGATCCGCGCCTGACTTCGCGGGACAGTTTTCCGCAGCCCTGCTTGCTCCCGATGCACCGGCCCCTGACCTGGTGACAGGCCCACGCGGCAAGCGGGCGGAGAAACGCTACAATGTCTACCGCAACAACGTGACCGTCAGTCTGATTGCCGCATTGTCGTCGATCTTCCCGGCAGTCGAACGCATCACCGGGGCGGATTTCTTCCGCGCAATGGCCCGCTTTCACGTGCGCGAAACACCGCCCAACTCGCCGCTGCTCTTCGAATACGGCCGGGATTTCCCCGATTTCATCGACCGCTACGAATACGCGCAGGACATGCCCTGGCTGTCGGATGTGGCACGCGTCGAGCGCGCCTGGCTGGATGCCTATCACGCCGCCGATGCGCCAGCGCTCAAGCCAGAAGCCCTTGCGGCCGTACCGCCGGAAGAACTCGGTGCCGTAACCTTCCAGCCGCATCCATCGACGCGGCTGATCGCATCGGCCTATCCCGCCGTGACCATCTTCGCCATGAACCGCGGCGCCGGGCCGGTCGGCCGCGTCGAGAACCGGTCCGAGGAAGGTTTGATCACGCGCATCGACGACGAGGTCACGGTTCGCCACCTGCCGCCGGGCGGAGCCGCCTTCCTCGCCGCGCTGCTCTCAGGCGAATGCCTTGCGGCAGCCGTCGCGGCGGGGCTCGAGGCGGAGCCTGCCTTCGATCTCTCCGGCATGATCGGCGAGATGATCGCGGCCCATGCCTTCTCCACCATCAGGGCCTTCTCCCACGTCGAAATGGAGATTTTCAATGTCTGATATGCTTGATTCCATGCCTCACAATGGGCCTCGCCACGGCGCTCTCTCCCCGCTGGCAAGGTTGGTAGCGACGGCTGACGGACTTGTCCGCGCCGTCGCCCAGCCCGATATCGTCCAGGCTGTCCTCCGCGTGGCGCTCGCCGTTCCCTTCTGGCGCTCCGGCATCCTGAAATGGGATGGCTTCCTGCAGCTGAACGATACGGCAATCGACCTCTTCACCCAGGAATTCATGCTGCATCTGCCGGGCGGGCCTTACCCCTTCCCCATGCCGTCAGTCATGGCCTTCCTGTCCGGCTGCGGCGAGATCATCTTCCCGACGCTTCTCGTCTTCGGCCTTGCCACCCGCTTTGCCGGCCTCGGCCTGCTGTTCATGACTTGCATCGTGGAGCTGACCGTTCCCGATGGCTGGCCCATCCACATCACCTGGGCGGCGATGGCGCTTGCCATCATGCGCTACGGGCCGGGCCGCCTGTCGCTCGACTATCTGATCGCGCGGATCTCAGGCGCTGCCAACAGCTAGAATTCACCACAGCAGCGATCCACATAAACACCCGCCCGGCTCCTCATCGCGCCGGGCGGCTTTTGCGCTTTGTTGCCGCACTACTCTTGCCGTTTGCCCGCCGATGCGCTCAATAGGCGCCGACGCCGGCTCTGCCTCACGTGCCGCGTCATCAAAATTTTCAGGATGACGGTAACAAACACGTGGCCCCGTGCGTAGAGGTGAGTAGCGGATGAAATATTCGGCCCGCGAAGAGGAATGGGCAGCCTGGATGCGCGCGGCAATCGCCGGCGACGCGCTGGCTTATGACCGTTTCCTGAAGGCCGTAACACCCTATCTGCGTTCGATTGCGCGCAGGCGCTGCGACCAGTTCGGTGCCCCGCCGAGCGAGGTGGAAGACGTGGTGCAGGAAGTTCTGCTGGCAGTACACCTGAAGCGCGGAACCTGGGATATTTCACGGCCGATCGGCCCGTGGCTGTCCACCATCGTGCGCAACAAGCTGATCGACAGCCTGCGCCGGCGTGGCCGCCATGTCAGCGTGCCGATCGAGGATGTGATGGAAACGCTGGAAGCCGACCACCAGGAGGATGGCGCCGAGCGCATCGACGTCGACCGCATGCTGGAAGGCCTGCGCGACCCGCAGCGCGAAATCGTGCGGTCGATCTCACTCGGCGGCGCCGGTATCCGCGAAACGGCCGAGCGGCTACAGATGACGGAAGGCGCCGTGCGAGTGGCGCTGCACAGGGCGCTCAAAGGATTGGCGGCCCTCTATCGGAGCAACACGCGTGAAAACGGATGACCTGATCAACATGCTGGCAAAGGATGCGCGCGTTCGCATCCGCTTTGGCCGCGTCTTCATGATCGCACTGGTCATCGGCGTGGTGATTTCAGCCGCACTTCTCATCTCCACCATCGGCATCCGCAGAAACATGGCCGAGATGATCGAGACGCCGCGGGTCCTTTTCAAGCTCGGCACCACCCTGCTGATCGCCGTGACGGCCACCCGCCTCGCCTTCCGGATCGGCAAACCGGGCGTCTCGCTGCGCTCGGCCGCCCTGACGCTCATCCTGCCGCTGGCAGTTCTGATTGCCGGCATCGCCACCGAACTTCTCGTCGTGCCGCAGGCGAACTGGGCAAGCAGCATGGAGGGGCATTTCTCCGCCTTCTGCCTGTTCTACGTGCCGACCCTTTCGATCGCGCCGCTTGCCGCCATCCTCTATTCGGTCCGCCAGGGCGCCCCTGAAAATCCGGGCACGGCGGGTGCGGTGGCAGGTCTTGCCGCCGGCGGCATTGCGGCCGCCATCTATGCCTGGCACTGCCCCGACGACAGCCCGCTATTTCTGGCGACATGGTATTCGATCGGCATCCTGGTGGCGACGGCAGCCGGATTCCTGCTGGGCAGAAAAATCCTCCGCTGGTAGCGACGCACGACGCTCTAACGCGTCCGCTTGCCCGTCAGCGCCTGCCAGGCGAGCCGCAACGTATCGAGGCGGGAGCGAATGCGCTCCTGTTGCGGGATGGCCAGCCGGTTGCGAAAATCGGCAAGCGCCTGGGCTTCCAGCCTGCTTCCGAGTTTTTCGGGCAGATGCGGCACAGGTGCGCCCGTCAGCCGGTCGATGACAGTCCAGTCGTCGCCGTTCCGGCGCTCGATGTCGTAACGGTTCATTGCGGTCAGGATATCTCTAAATTAGGGGTGTGGATGACAAGAAAGCGGTTTTCCCAGCGACATGCAATCGGCAAAATGTGAGTGAACGTCAGAAAATACGCTCATGGTCAAAATTGCGTTGCCAAAGCGTGATGTCATGCGTTGGATTTCGCCGTTCTCGTCTTGCCGAGGCGCTTGCGCACCTTTGCGGGCCTGGCCTTCAATTCGGCCTCAGCATATTTCAGATCCATGAGAGGCAGGGGCTTGGTGTTGATCGTGGCGATCTCAGCCTCGAGCGTGTTCAGACCCACGATGATCTCGTCGAACATTCTTGCTTCCCCGTGTCTTGCTTCCATACGCCCGTCCTCCCCTACGGTTCACTTCGCAGGCGCTACGGTAGCATCCGACAAAATGGCAGACCAATCCCACATTGGAGCTAACCCGAATGAACCTCATTTACCGTCTTTTCGCCATCGTCGCGACATGCATTGATAGCAATACGGACTTAAGATGCTTTGAGCGTTGGGAAACCAATTCCTGGAGGATACCATGCACGAGATGACCCCATCGGAAATGCTGAGAGATCCGCTGATCCGCCAGATGCTTCGCGCCGACAAGATCAGCCTGGCATCCTTTGCGGCCCTGCTCGACGCTGCCGCCCGTCGGCACGCCCGTCCTGCAAACGACAGCAGATTTGCGACGTCGAAGATGCCGGATACCTGGAGCGTCGATGCCGCGGCCTATATCTGATTGACCGTTTTTTGCCGATGCCCGTCCGACTCCGGGCACCCCTGAGGCCCGCTCCCAAGTGAGCGGGTCCTTTTTTTTTGCGACGGCGCGAGCCTCGAAAGTCTTCTTGAAATCCGCCGATTTGTCTCAAACGCCTGATGATGAAGGCGGCAGGCCCTCATGCACGCCTGCCGCCTCCCACCTCCGAGCGTCCGCCGCCTAGCGCTCCAGGAGGGAGGGCCACCATAGCCCGGCATTGTGGCCTTTCGGGCAGTTTGCCCTGAAGATATTCCCGGTGTCGTCTGGCGGTCACATCACCCATCTGGAGCAGCGGGATTGCTTTCGGGCATATGTCGTTGAAAGCGTTGGAGGAGATTAGGCCGCACCTGTGGATAAGCTGTGGAAACCCTGTGGATTGCAGGCCGCATACGGGCGCAGTCCGGCACCGGGCGTTGCCATTTCGTTCCAAATGCGGTCTTCTGAACCTGCTTGCCATCGGCCTCCGCCGCAACTGACGCCGATGCAGCCACAGGGCGCTCCGACATCAGGTCGTAGAGCGCCCTTTCTTTTGCCCGCGGCAAATAAGTCACGTGCTCAACATTCACGCATTCCGCAATTCCGAATTTCATAATTCACGCGTATAGTGTGTTGGAGGGTCTCAATCTCCGTGCCTTGAGGGGTCGAGGACAATGAACTGGAACACGTCATCGGCATTCGCGCCGGTCGGGCTGGTTTTGCGCGGTCGGGAAACGCACACCGTCGTGCGTACGCTCGGCGACGCCGCATACCTGCTGATCCGGGACTGGCCTTTCGATGATGGCGAGGAATATATGATCGCCGTCAAAGCCTGCATCGACGCCATCTGTGGAGACGTTGCCCCGGAACAATTCCGGGAAGCGTTTTTGCGTGCCGCAGACGAAGCGGGCATCGCCGCGCTGACCATTGTCCATTGATGGGCGTCCATTGAGGCAAAGACATAGACCGCATTGATTTTCTCGGCAAAACCGTCATCTGCTGCCGGCGCCGCAATGACGCGCGCAGGTTCGAAGACCCGAGAAACAATGAAGACAGCAGCAATCATTGGCGCAATCGCCTGCATGGCCTTAACGAAGGCCGCGGTTGCGCAGTCGAACCTTGATGTCTCCCCGCTCCAGCCGGACTATGTCGCCGTCATGCAGGCGCTCGACAAGAACGGAGTCCAGGTCGATCCGACCGTCACGATTATCCATCACGACGGCATGTTTCTGAGCGAGACGCTGCGGGGTGGACGGGCCAGCATCGGCTTCGGGCCTGATAGGAACGATCCCGTTCTGCGCTGGAGCAGGCAGGCGGATGGTGAGATCACGTTCCTGGAGCTTCTTCTTCGCGACCGCAAACCGGATGCCACGAAGACAGAAACGCCTCAACCACTCCAAGAAGTCTCGACCATTGCCGGCGAGCACTGTACATGGCTCCAAACGGCGAGCAAGCCGCCCGCGCCCGGAACATTCATCGCCCGCGAGCAGAATTGCGCCACCGAGGACGGCATCGTCATCGAAACAAGGCTGCTGACCCCGAATGACGTGCCGCTCTACCACACCCGCCTTACAAGGCTCGACCGCCGCCCCGTCACTCCCGCGGAGATCTATCCGCCATCGGAAATCCTGACTCCGGAATTCTGGCTCAAACCGATCCGCAGCGAAAATACCGATCCCTCCCAGCCCGATTTCGACATCACGCTGGAGAGCGTAGGCGGCTCAACCATGCGGTTGTTGCGGCATTATCCCTGGTACTATCGGGAACAGCGGGACCGCGGCGGCTCCGTCAGCATCAGGATCTGGAGCAAGCGCGAAGATCAGGGCATCTCCTATCGGCAGGCAAGCGGCTATCGCAGGCTCATGGCCGGACGTCCAGCAGACGACGGCTCCCCGCCTTTGAAATTCGATGAGGCAACCGGAAAGGCCTCGCTCGGCAAGAGCGAAACAATCCTCGGCGAGACCTGCGAATGGTTTGATCTGATGCCGGGAGTTCAGGACGCCGGAAACAGCGAGTGCCTCACAGGCGACGGGCTGCCGCTCAAGCTTGATATCAGCGGAATGAATTTGGCCTTCCCCTACACCGCCACATCATTCCGCCGCCGCCCTGTCGCTCTCTCGGAGATGCGCTTGCCAACCGAAGCCTTTTCGCTGGAAGAATGGGGATTGCCTGCGGCGCAGTAAGCCGATGCAGGATATCGGTTTGCGTTGTGCTGTGGCACACCCTATCGAATCGAAACGACGTCGTAGAGAAAAACCCGACAGAGCAGCGCCCTTCCCTCACAAAACACACCCGAATTCCACGCGCCTCCGCTAAAAATCGCCTTGCATCCAAGCGACAGCATAAAGACATAGGAAATACGCATACCCGGTGTCGCAATCAGCCCGGCACTTTCGTCTTACGGCAGAATTCCTTCTTTCAGATATGGATATAGGAACACCATGACCAGTGAACCCTTGCTTTCAGAGATCGAAGAACAGGCCGAACTGCCGGTCGAAGACCATAGTGCCCGCAACAGGCTGGTGATCGGCCTGCTGCTCGTCTCCGCCTTCGTGGTCATCCTCAACGAAACCATCATGGGTGTGGCGATCCCGCACCTGATGGCAGATCTGAAGATTCCGGCAAGCTCCGCCCAATGGCTGACCTCGGCCTTCATGCTGACCATGGCCACCGTCATCCCCGTGACTGGCTATCTCCTGCAGCGGCTGAACACGCGTCCGGTCTTCATCCTCGCCATGTCGCTCTTTTCCGCCGGCACGCTGGTCTCTGCCCTTGCCCCCGGCTTCCCCATGCTGGTCGTCGGCCGCATCGTCCAGGCCTCGGGCACGGCGATCATGATGCCGCTGCTGATGACGACGATCATGAACCTCGTGCCTCCGCATTCGCGCGGCAAGACGATGGGCAATATCTCGATCGTCATATCCGTGGCGCCTGCCATCGGCCCGACGATTTCAGGCCTCATCCTCTCTTCGCTCGACTGGCGCTGGCTCTTCCTGCTGGTGTTGCCCATCGCGCTTGCGGCTCTCGCGCTCGGCGCCTCGAAAATCGAAAACGTCACCGTGCCGTCGAAGGCGCCGCTCGATGTTATCTCGGTCATACTCTCGGCCATCGGCTTCGGCAGTTTCGTCTTCGGCATCAGCGAGCTCGGTGCACCCGAAGCGGGTGCGACGCCGCTCGATCCCCGCCTCATGCTCGTCGCCGGTGCCGCCGTCATCGCCATCTTCATCTGGCGACAACTTCATCTCCAGAAGCACGAGCGGGCGCTGCTGGACCTGCGCACCCTTCAGACGAAGACCTTCACGATCGCCGCCGGCATGATGGCGATCCTGATGATGTCGATGTTCGGCGTCTTCATCCTGTTGCCGATCTATCTTCTGTCCGTGCTCGGCCAGACGACGCTCACGACCGGCCTGCTGCTTCTGCCCGGCGGCCTGATCATGGGCCTCTGCGCCCCCTTCGTCGGCAGGCTGTTCGACCGCTACGGCCCTGCCCGCCTCGTCATCCCCGGCGCCATCCTGTTCAGCGGCGTGATGTGGAGCCTGACCTTCATCTCCACGACGACCCCGGTCTGGGTGGTGCTTGCCATCCATATCGTGCTCAGCATCGGCCTTGCCCTGATGTTCACGCCGCTCTTCACCGTCAGCCTCGGCTCGCTGCCGCCGAAACTCTATTCCCATGGCAGCGCCATCATCGGCACCACCCAGCAGGTCGCCGGTGCCGCCGGCACAACGCTCTACGTCGCCATCATGACCTGGCGCGCCGGTATCCTGACTCAAGGGGAAGCAGATGCCGCAACGGCAGCCGTCGGCGGTATGCAGTCCGCCTTCTTCGTCGGCGCGCTGATTTCGCTGGCGGCCGTCGCCGCATCCCTTTACGTGAGACGCCCGCCCAACCAGCCTGAGGGACAACCGATGGGCGGGCATTGAACGCTTCCGGCGAGCCTACCGCGCATAATAGCCAGGCTGATCGAGATCGTCGATGAGGCTGCGATAAGTCGGCTGCCAGCCGAGCAACCAGCGTGTATGGGCGCTGGAAGCCGCCATGTTCGTCGCCGCCATATTGGCAAACCAGCCGAAGTGTTCGTGAGGGCGAGACTCCACCGGCAGGCCGAGCTGGCGTCCGATCACCTCGGCGATCTGCCGGAACGGCACTGCCTCATCGGCGATTGCATGATAGGCCGCTTCGGTCACGCCGCTTTCCAACGCCAGACGGTAGAGGCGGGCCGCATCCAGCCGGTGCACACCCGACCAGCAGTTCCTTCCGTCATCCGGATAGGCGGACACGCCGGTCTCACGAGCAATGCGCACCAGTATCGGGATGAAGCCATGGTCGCCGATGCCGTGCACGCTTGGGGCAAGCCGCATCGTGGCCGCGCGTATCCCCTGCCCGGCAAGTGCCCGGGCGGCGGCTTCCGATTTGCGAGGCGATGCCGGGTTCGGCAGGTCCGCTTCCTTTGCACCCAGCGGAAAGCCCAACAGGCCGGATGTGACGATGAGCGGACGATCCGATCCGGCAAGCGCGTTTCCGAGCGCATGGATGGCGCGCTCGTCCTGCGCCGCATTGTCGAGAAATTTCGAGAAGTCATGGTTGAAGGCAGTATGGATCACGGCATCGGCCTTGGAGGCGGTATCGCTAAGAAGGTCGAGGTCATCGAGCGATCCCGGAACGAGCTTTGCGCCGATGATCGCAATGGCCTTTGCTTTTGCGATCGAGCGGACAAGCCCGCTGACCTTGTGACCGGCGCGGATCAGCTCCTCGACGATGGCGGTGCCGACCCAGCCGGTCGCACCCGTTACGAATATGTGCATTGCTACGATCTCCATTACCGGGCGCCCATCGGGCAGCCCTGTTTGAAGTTGGGGTGGTTGTGCGGGAACTAGTCGAAGTCAGGCCACGCGAATCGACAGCTCGATGTCGTCGGCAAACGACGTGGACATGTATCCGCCTGCGGGCGACCGGATATGGTCGAGATATTGCGGGCAGTAATCGGCATCGTCTGCGATGACGAGCGCGCCGGGCCGAAGCCGGCCTTCGACCAGCGCCAGTACCTCCGGATAGAGCGACTTCGCTCCGTCAAGCAGAAGCAGGTCGATACTATCTGGAAGATCGGTGCTCAATGTCTGGAGCGCATCGCCTTCGCGGATCTCGACGAGATCGCCAAGGCCGCCTTCGGCAAGGTTCTGTCGCGCCCGCACGACCTTGGAAACCTCGAATTCGCTGCTGATCAGCCGCCCGCCGCCATTGTCGCGAAGGGCAGCGGCAAGATAGAGCGTCGAAATGCCGAAGGACGTGCCGAATTCGACGATGGTCCTGGCATTGGTGCTGCGCGCCAGCATGTAGAGCAGCTCTCCGGTCTGGCGCGAAACGGGCAGCCACAGGTCTTTCATGCGTTCGTAGAAATCGAGATACTCGGTCTTGCTGTGCATGAGCCGCTCCCGCTCATCGCGGGAGAGCGCAGCCATGGCCGGGCTGGTGGCCTTGTCAGCCTCGGCAAACAGCTGATCGAGAAGTGGCGCGAGCGGTGCGCTTGCGAGAGTGTTCATCAGAGAAATCCTTCATTTCGGATGGCTTGCTTTCGAAATGAAAATACGAATAATCCGTCGCATTCGCTAATCGCATTTGCGGAGCGCCGGTATGGCCGATCGTCCAAGCCACGGAATTTCTTCAAGAAAAGCACCGCGACAAGCGCGCTCGAACGAGCTCGTAAACGCCATTCTGCAGGCCGCTGTTCAGGTTTTGGCTCAGGAAGGCGCGCAGCGTTTCACGACTGCCCGGGTGGCCGAAAGGGCGGGCGTCAGTGTCGGCTCGCTCTATCAATATTTCCCCAACAAGGCCGCAATCCTGTTCCGGCTGCAGAGCGACGAATGGCGGCAGACCTCGCATCTTTTGGGCGAAGTCTTGAACGACAGCGCCCGCCCGCCTCTCGACCGGCTGCGGTCCCTCGTCCACACCTTCATTCGCTCCGAATGCGAAGAAGCCGCCGTCCGGGTGGCGCTGAACGACGCGGCCCCCCTCTATCGCGACGCCCCGGAAGCGCAGGAGGCACGGCAGGCTGACGACCCCATTATCGAGCAGTTCATGCGCGAAGCGCTGCCCGATGGATCGGACGCAATTAGGACCATGGCCGGAGACCTGATCATGACGACGATGAGCACGGTCGGAAAGGAATTTTCCGAGGCAGCGCATGACGAGAGCGAAATCTCAGCCTTCGCAGACGCGATGGCGGACATGTTCTGCGCCTACCTCCGCAGCCTGGGCTAACTGTTGAGGCCGCTCAACGGCTCAATGGTACGTCACAACCGGATCGAACATCCTTTGCAGGAAGGAGCGCTGCGCCTCCTGCGCATATTCCCGGGGAATCTGGTGCCCACATTCGAAGACGTGGAGCATGACCGACACGCCTGCGTCCGACAGCGCATCGGAGAACAGTTCTGCCTGGGCAACGGGAGCACGCTCATCGAGCCTCCCGTGCAGCAACAAGGTTTCCGCCCGGATTTTCGGCGCGTGATGCAGGGCCGAGCGGGCCAGGAAGGCTTCGTTCGACAGACCGGCTTCCTGCTCGATCGCCCACCGCAAGCCTTTCGAACTGGACTCATAGACAGCCTTGAGGTCGTAGACCCCGCTGCGCAGGATGACGGCTCTGAGATCGGGAACCTGGGCCGCGACCATGGCCGAGGCGACGGCTCCCCGGCTGTTGCCATAGAGAACGATACGATCAGGATCGACGCAAGGCTGCTCCCGCAGGAAGGAGAGTGCGGCCATGATCGCCCGCTGGGTGTTCGGGCCGCAGAAATCCGCCGGTCCATCAGAAGCCCCGAAACCCGGCTGCGAGACCGCCGCCGCGGTGATATTCAAACGGGAACAGAACCGTAGCAGCGTGCCGGTATCGACCGCCTCTTTCGCGCCGATGAGGCGGCCGCCCTGATTTCCGTGGACGAACAGGATGGCGCCCGCAGGCGCTTGGCTCTCGGGCTGCGCTTGAAAAAGCTCCACACTTGCCCCGTCACCCCTATCGATGAGGTGGCGTGTCACATCAGGCATTTTCACCCTCGCATTCACGTCCAATGGTGAGACAAGACAGAAGGCGAACCTCACCACTGAGGCCGCCGGCCGCTCCGCCGGCGAAACTCGCATATGCAGACCAGCAAGTCTCCCATAAATTTCCTCGGGAATTGTCGGCATGCTGTCGCTTGCTTCGTCCTCAGGCCGAGATCTGGCCCTGATGGCGCGGATCACCACGAGGAGAGACACCCATGAGAAAGATCATCGCTTCCACATTCGTCAGCCTCGACGGCGTCATGCAGGCACCCGGCGGCCCTGACGAGGACCCCGTCAACGGTTTCAGGTTTGGTGGCTGGGTATTCCCCTATGCGGACGACACGATGGGATCCGTGATCGGCGAGCTCTTCGCAAAGCCCTTCGCGCTGCTGCTCGGCCGCAGGACCTACGACATCTTCGCCGCCTACTGGCCCTATCAGGACGACGACATCGCCAAGGCCTTCAATCCCGCTGTGAAATATGTCGCGACGCATCGGCCTGAAACCCTCACCTGGCAGAATTCACAATCGCTTGGACCCGACATCGTCGCGGCTCTACGCAAGATCAAAACGGAGGACGGGCCGAACCTGCTCATCCAGGGATCGGGCAATCTCATCCAGACCCTGCTTGCCAACGAGCTGATCGACGAAATGACCGTGCTGACCTTCCCGCTGCTCCTCGGCAACGGAAAGCGGCTGTTCGAGGGCGGCGCGGCGCCGGGTGCCCTCAAGCTCACGAGATCGGTGGTGTCGAGCACCGGCATCGTCGTCGCGACCTATGAGCGGAACGGCGCAGTCCAGACCGGCTCGTTCGTGTCCGATCAACCGTCCGAGGCCGAGCTCGAACGCCGCCGGACCTGGCAGTAGCCGTGCTGCCAGCGGCAGGATAAAACGCAAGAGGTGACGGGGTCAGGTCCACACCGACCTCGTGACCGTCAGCAGGCGCTCCGCCGATGACAGTCATTCGCACACGCCCGGCGCATTGTCCTCGATGCGTCCTGACTTGTTCAATCAGATGTTCCACCTTCACGAAAAACGAGTTCCAGCAGGATGCCGCCTGGTGTGCGCACGAAGAGGCGCCGTTCGCCGAGTTCGGCGAGATCCATGGTGGAATAGGGAATTTCGTTCCTGTCGAGCTTCTGCCGGAAGGCCTCATAGCCTTCGAGGCGGAAGCCGATATGATCGATTGTCTCTGCGTCCCGGCCGACGGCTCTGCCGCCGCCCGGGATGAGATGCACGACCGGCCCATCGCGACTGTAGAGCCAGTAGCCGGCAAAGCCGAAATCCGGACGGTAGCCGACCGTCAGCCCCAGCAGATCCTGCAGGAACTGCCTCGTCCCTTCCAGATCCGCCGTGCGTAACGTCACATGGTCGAGCTGCATGGCTCACCCGATCGCCCCGCCGCCATCGACACGCACCGTCGAGCCGGTGGCAAAGGGCGTCACCATCAGGAAGAGCACGGCATTGGCAATATCGGAGGGCTGCCCGACCGTCTTTGCCGGCAGGCTGCCCGCGACGCGCTCGAACATCGCATTGCGGTTGCCCTCATCCATCTTCGACCAGAGCGGCGTGTCGATCATTCCAGGCGAAACCGCATTGACCCTGACCGGTGACAATTCCAGCGCCAGCCCCCGCGCCAGCGATTCCAGCGCCGCATTGATCGCTCCCTGCAGCACCGACGAAGCAGACGGGCGCTCGCTGAGGAAGCCGGAAATGAAGGTCAGCGTGCCGCGGTCGGCAACGCGGGCAGCGCGTGCAACGCGATAGGCGCCCCAGAACTTGCTGTCCATGGCGCGGGCCGCATCATCGAGCGGTAGCTTGCGAACCGGCCCGCTTGCCGTCTGGGCCGCGGAAATGACGATATGGTCCCATGCCGCATGGTTCGCGAAGAAAGCCTCGACACTGGCATTGTCACCCGTATCGAGCACCGCCGTCTCGACCTTTCCGGCGATCGATCGCGCGGCTTCCTTGAGCCTGTCCGCCGAACGCGAGGCAATCGTCACCTCCGCTCCCGCAGCAGCGGCCTGTTGCGCAACGGCAAGGCCGATGCCGGAGCTTCCGCCGACGACGAGAACGCGTTGTTTGGCCAGGGATATCATCTGCTCTCTCCAGTTTGCGGCGATGCCGCCGTGGTTTCGATGAGGAGAAGCTAGCGCGACAACGCTCTTGCCGGAATAGGTGTTGTTGTCGACTATCTCTTGCGATATCAGCAAGAATATGAGCGACAATTTCCTCGACATGCTCGTCTTCGTGCGTGTGGTTCAGGCCGGCAGTCTCTCGGGCGCGGCCCGCGAGCTGAACTTCTCGCTGACCGTCGTCAGCCGCAAGCTGTCTCGACTGGAAGAGAGGCTGGGCGTCCGTCTCGTCAACAGAACGACGCGCTCCCTGTCTCTTACCGAAGAAGGCGCGCGCTTCTACGAACGCTGCACAAAAATCCTCACCGAGATCGACGATGCCGAAACCGAGGCGACGAGCGGTAGGGATACGGCAAGTGGCCTTTTGAAAGTAACCGCCACCTATGCCTTCGGCCGCCGCTGGCTCGCGCCGATCCTGCATGAATTCCAGCAGGCCCATCCCGATCTCACCGTCCATCTCGATACCGAGGATGGCCTGGTGAACATCGTCGAGGCCGGCTACGATCTCGCGGTTCGTTTCGGCGCACTGTCCGATTCCAGCCTGATCGCCCGGCAGATCGCCCCCAACCGTCGTGTCATCTGCGCTTCCCCTGCCTATCTCGATCGACGCGGCCGCCCCGAGGTGATCGACGATCTGCTCACCCACGACGTCATCGCCTTCGGAGACCCGCCCAACACGCACTGGACCTTTGCGGATGGGCGCAGCGCCAATGTCACAGCCAGGCTCACCACCAACAATGGCGAGCTCGCCCATCGCTGGGCGCTGCTCGGCGCCGGGCTCGTGCTGAAGTCGATCTGGGATGTGAAGGACGATATCGACAGCGGCGCGTTGGAGCTCGTTTTGCCGGAGGCGAAACTGCCCGCAGCCCCGATCCACGTCGTCTTCCCTCACAGCCGGTTGGCCGCAGCCAAAGTCCGCCTCTGCATCGATTTCCTGTCGCAGCGGCTGCGCAAGGCATCGCCGGCAGAAGTGTCCACGGATCACGGCTGATCTGTCGAAAAAGTGATTTCGTTCCAACCACTTCTGCCTTAAGTGGGCTTGCCACACACAGGGAATGCCCATCTTCTGCCCGATTGTTGGCGCTTTAGTCAGCCAATGCCCCCACACAGACTGCCCGCACGCGCTGGCCCCAAGACTGCGCGGCGAGACAGTGTTTCAATCAGGTTTCAAGGACGCCAGAATGCCGCTGAAAACATCTTCCCGCTGGATTGCACCGCTCGCCGGTCTGCTGGCGCTCTCGGGAAGTGCAATTGCCGTGCGCGCCGAGCCGCTGCCGGCGCCGCCCGTCACGCAGGCCAGCCCGAAGCCCAACTATACGGTTCCTGCCCGCCGCCCCGCGCATATCGTCCGGCAGGATACGGGCGCGTCGCTGTCGGCGCTTTTTGATTCAGTCAGCGGCAATCAGGCCAAGGTGCTGAATGAAATGGGCGGCCTGACGGTTTCGATGAACAACGACATCGCCGATGCGGTCGAGGCCTATTACGCCCAGCCGAAGGCAAAGCTCATCTGGGTCGACGGCAAGGGACCGACCCCCAAAGCCGCACAGGCCCTGAGCCTTCTGAAACAGGCCGATGACTGGGGATTGAATGCCGGCGATTATGCTGTCGCCCCTCCTCAAGGAGGCGACCGCGCGAAAGCGCTGGCCGAGTTCGAAGCCTCCCTCTCAGCCAAGATGCTGATGTTCCTTCAGGACAATTTCCGGGGCCGCATCGATCCTAACAAGCTGTCGAACTACTATGACTTCAAGCGCAAGCCGGTCGATCTGAAGGGCACGATCGCCCAGCTCTCGGCCACGCCTGATCTGATGGTGGTCTTCGACCGCCTGCTGCCGAGCAATCCGAAATTCGCCCAACTCGCGGCCGAACTGCACTACCTGCGCACATCAGGCCAGGGCGGCGACAGCGCCGTCAACATCAACAAGGTTATCGTGGCCATGGAGGAAATGCGCTGGCTGCCGCAGGAATTCCCCGAGCGCTACGTCTTCATCAACCAGCCGGCCTACATGGCCTACTATTATGAAAACAGCACGCTGACACTGTCGATGAAAGCGGTGATCGGCCAGCAGGACCACCAGACGAATTTCTTCGACGCCTCGATCAAGACGGTGGAATTCAACCCTGACTGGGGCGTGCCGCAATCGATCATCCGCAACGAGATGCTGCCGCACCTGAAGCGCGATCCTGCCTACCTGGACAAGGAAGGCTACGTGGTTTCGGTCAAGGGCAAGACGATGCCGTCCGCCAAGGTCGACTGGTCGCAGCCGCTCGAAAATATCGGCGTCGTCCAGCCGCCGGGTGCTGACAATGCGCTCGGCCAGCTGAAGATCCTCTTCCCGAATTCGCACGACATCTACATGCACGACACCCCCGCCCGCGGTAAATTCGCCTCGCAGGACCGTATGTTCAGCCATGGGTGCGTGCGTCTGGAAAACCCGAAGGCGATGGCCGCCGCTGTCCTGAAGACCTCGGTCGAGTTCGTCGATCAGCAGATCGCCGACGGTGCAAAGAAGGACATGCCGGTTCCGGAACAGGTTCCAGTCTACGTCTCCTATTTCACCGCATGGCCGACAGACGATGGCGTCGTCCACTATTTCGACGACATCTACGGCCGTGATGCCGAGACCTTGACGGCGATTTCGGCAACGACTGTGAGCCGCGCTCAATCGTAAAGAGAGAGAGAGAGAGAGAGAGAGAGAGAGAGAGAGAGAGACAATCCAGGCCTGAGCCGACGGCCTTGCTGCGCAAGCAGACGGCGAAACCACACCGCCCTCACCTGTGCAGCGCCCGACAATTGTGGCATAACATGCCGATGGCGATACATGTCTTGGCAGTCCATCGTGATACTGTCGGGACGGAACAGGCCGCAGGCGTTTCGCTTGCAGGAGCCTATTCCGTAGGTGTCCTCTGTTGGCTCTTGTCAGCCGGCGTCTACATCGCAGCCAAATGGGTCTCCGCCGAAATGCCGCCCTGGGCGCTCTGCTTCTGGCGCGTGCTCATCGCCTTCGCGATCCTGCTGCCGATCGTGCGCCACCATTTCGGCGACATGCTTGCGCTGATACGGGCGCGCGGCCTGGAACTGCTTTTCATCGGCGGTATGGGCCTGGCCATCTGTCAGGGCCTGATCTTCGTCGGCCTCGAACATGCCGACGCCACCACCGCCGGCATCATCATCGCGCTGATCCCGATCATCACCATGATCCTCGCCCGCCTGATGCTGTCAGAGCCAATGGGAAGCTGGCAGGTGGCCGGCTCGATCCTCGCCTTCCTCGGCATCGTCGTCATCATCGTCAAGGGCAGCCCGGACGCTCTGCTGCGCCTCGATCTCAATCCCGGCGAACTCTGGATCGTCGCCGGCGCCTTCTGCTTCAGCCTCTATACGGTGCTGCTGCGCAAGGCGAAATTCGATCTGAACCGGCTAGCGCTGCTCGTCCTGCTGCTGGGCTTCGCCGCGCTGACGGCGCTGCCCTTCTATCTCTACGAACTTGCCTCCGACGAACGCTCGACGCTGAACGCCAGCGGCCTCATCGCGCTCGCCTATGTCGCAATCCCCGGCGGCGCGCTCATGTATTATCTCTTCAATCGCAGCATCGAGGCGCTCGGTGCAGCCCGCGCCGGCGTGCTCCTCTACATCCAGACGATCTTCATCGCCGTACTCGCCTACCTGATCCTCGGCGAAAAGCTGCAAACCTATCACCTCGAAGGTGCGGCCCTCATCATCGCCGGCCTGCTGCTCATCATTCTGTTGAAGCCGAAGGAAAAAACCGCGGGAGCCTGAAGCCGCGCGGCGAGGATCAAGGCACTCACCCCTTCGCCCCCGCCCCATAGCGCAACCCATCCACCAAGAGCGCAATCATCCGCCGCGTCGCCGCCGGATCATGTCCCTGCCCGAGATTGGAAAGCTGCGCACCTGCGCGGATGAGTTCGCTTGCCTCCACATCACCGCGTGCCTCTCCCGCTGCAACGGCGCTGTCCAGCAGCCCCTGCAGCGCTGGGATCATCCGCTGGTCGAAATAAACAGGCAGCGCCTCATAGGCCGGGTTTCCGGAATGCAAGGCTGCGGCAAGGCCGCGCTTGGCCATGATGAAATCCGCAAAGCGCTGCATCCAGCGCGACAGCGCCTCTCCCGGTTCATATTCGGCGGCAAGGGCGGCGGCAGATCCGGCGCAGGCATCCACCTCGTTGCGCACCACCGCCTTGATGAGATCCGAGCGCTGGGGAAAATGGCGATAGACCGTGCCGACGCCGACGCCCGCTTTTTCCGCGATCTCGCGCACCGGCGCATCCACGCCCGAGGTGGCAAACACATCCAATGCGGCTTTCAGCAGCAGATCGAGGTTGCGCCGCGCATCCGCCCGTACCGGCCTTTCATGGCCGCCATCAGCCTCACGCGCCTCACCCGGGCTGTCCATCCCGTCAGTCACATCAACACCTCTTGCAAAGCGGAACATTGTTCCGTATAAACGGAACCGCGTTCCGGATGCGCTGTTATAACCTGTTCAACAGGACTTTGCCAGATTCCAATCATGCCCGCGAGGGCATGGCCAGATTAAAGGAAACGAAGATGCAATACCGTCCCCTTGGCCGCACCGGCATCAAGGTCAGCCCCTATTGCCTTGGCGCCATGATGTTCGGCGCCATCGGCAATGCCGATCATGACGACTCCATCCGCATCATCCACAAGGCACTCGATACCGGCATCAACTTCATCGACACCGCAGATATGTACAGCCGCGGTGAATCCGAGGAAATCGTCGGCAAGGCGCTGAAGGGTCGCCGCGACACGATCGTGCTCGCCACGAAATGCTTCATCCCGATGGGAGAGGATCCGAACCAGCAGGGCAGCTCGCGCCGCTGGATCTTCCGCGCCGTGGAAGATTCGCTCCGCCGCCTGCAGACCGATTACATCGATCTCTTCCAGATGCACCGCCCGGCGCCCGATACCGATATCGAGGAAACACTCTCGGCCCTCACGGACCTGATGCGCGCAGGCAAGATCCGCGCCATCGGCTCCTCCACCTTCCCCGCCTCCGATATCATCGAGGCGCAATGGGTCGCAGAAAAGCGCGGCCTCGCCCGCTTCCGCACCGAGCAGCCGCCCTACTCCATCCTCCATCGCGGCATCGAGCGCGAAGTCCTGCCGACCCTGGAACGCTACGGCATGGGTGCCCTTGTCTGGAGCCCGCTCGCCATGGGCATGCTGACCGGTCGCTACCGCCGGGGTGCGGCCCAGCCTGACAGCACCCGCGTTGCCTATTTCCCCAAGCAGATGTCGAACGAAAACAGCCTCGATGCCGTCGAGCAGCTCATTCCCTTGGCAGAGTCGGCAGGCATCAAGCTCACCCACATGGCGCTCGCCTTCGTCACCGCCCATCCGGGCGTCACCTCGGCGATCCTCGGCCCCCGCACCATGGAACAGCTGGATGATCTCCTGGCCGGCGCCGAAGTGCGCCTGACCGACGAAATCCTCGACGCGATCGACGCCATTGTCCCTCCGGGCACCGAGACCGGTCCGCTCGAAGCCAATTACCAGACCCCGGCCATCAAGACCGCCGGCCTGCGCCGTCGCCCGCTTTCCGAGCGCTCCGCCGCCTGACAAGCCTGCGAAGGCTCCGCTATTCCAGCGGGGCCTTCAGCACATCGGCAATGTGGTCGAGGCCGGGTTAGGTCGCGGCTGATCAAACGTCCGCGGCGGGCAATTGCTGCAGCCTGCGTTGTGCCTCTTCCACCTCGACGGCGAGCTCTTCCAGAAGCTCGTCCCACATATCGAGCGCCCGCAGCCCGTCACGCGTGCGGAACAGGTAGTCGGCCGAGCTGCCGATACTGCCTGCGGCCGTCGCAAGCCGCTGAACGGTCGCTTCCCTGGAAAGGCCGCCGGCATAGGTGTTTGCCAGCGGGTTCATGGTGAAAGCGATGCCGCTTCCAAAACGGGCGCCCTCTTCATCAAGCAAATCGACCCAGCGCGGAGTATAGGCCTCGGCCACCATCTCCCGCCGCCACAGAATCTCCAGTTCGTGCACGACATCATCTTCTTCCAGACGCAAAGCCACGCCATCGCAGGCGCCGCCCGCGTCCAGCCCGAGTACGAGGCCCGGATTGTCGGGCGAGCCACGCCCGGAGACGGTGGCAAGGCAGAAGGATCGGCGCCAACCCTCGATGCGGGCTTTCCGGCTTTCGACGCTCAGAATGATCGGATTCCAGATCAGCGAGCCGTAGGCGAAAATCCAGACATCGCCCTCCGGCCGCTCGGCAAGCATCGATGCGAGCGATGCTCGCCGCTCCTCGTCGCTCAAAAGCCGGAGCGTCGGCGCCTCCCCGGCAATCAGGTCAGCGAAAGTGCCGCTCAGCAGCAGTTCGCGCGACAGGATTTCCTCGCCGCAGCAGGCGATCGCATCTGAGCTTTTCTTGTTGATGGTCATGACACTCCAATTCCCGGCCATGGACATCAGCAATGGCCCCCGCTTTGCCGCCATCATCCACGCCTTGGGCGCGGGATAAAGCCCGCCGGCGCAGACACAGTGTCTCCACAACCGGAACAATCAGAGCCATCTTCACCCTCCCTCTTCCCACCACAAAGATCAGCACCACATCGCTCTGGAAGACACTCCGGGAAATGGGAGCCCGACATGAGCGAAATCGGCCGTCTGCTCGGCGCCGGCAAGGAAGCGGAAGTCTATGAACATGGCACGCTGGCGCTGAAGCTCTACAGGCCTGGCCGCCCGAAGGCCCCAGCCTTCCGCGAGGCCGCCAATCTGGCCGTCGCCGAGCGGCTCTCGCTGCCCGCACCGAGGGTCCACGTCGTCGGCGATTATCACGGCCGCTGGGGCCTCTTGATGGATCGCGCGCCGGGCTTAAGCCTTGCCGATGAGATGATGCCGGAACCGCCGCTCTCAGCCATCAAGGAGATGGCAGCACTCCACCAACGCCTGCACAACGAACCCGGCGCCGGCCTTCCCTCGCTGAAATCAAGGCTGTCGGCCAATATCGAAAGCGCCGAACTTCTGACACCGGACCTGTGCGACCGACTGCTTCTTCTGACTGCCGCCCTGCCTGACGGCGACCGCGTGTGCCACGGCGACTTCCATCCCTGGAATATCCTGGGCTCCGGCGACGACGCCATGATCGTCGACTGGCTGGACGCCTGCAGCGGCAACCCGGCCGCCGATGTCTGCCGCACCTATCTACTGATGCGCCGCGTGCTCCCGGAAATCGCCGAAGCCTATGTCGTCATCTATGCAAAAGCGGCTGAGTTATCTCCGGACGAGATCTTCACCTGGCTGCCAGTCATCGCCGCCGCCCGTCTTGCAGAGGGTGTGCCCGAAGAGAATGAAGACTTGCTGCATCTCGCAGCACTCGCCCCCGTAGAGGCATAGGCAGGTCCCTTTCAAAGAAGGCCCAGCGCATTGCGAGGCCCTGCCCGCCTGAGAACATCAGGCTTAAGAGGGCTGCTGATTTCGATGGCCGTCTCAAATGCTTCGTTTTCCGTTGCGAATAACTCGCAATTATGTTTTGCTAATGCAAGTGATTAGCAATCGCAATTTCAAGCAGATTTTGGAAAGATCGTTGGGGGCGGTCGTGGCTGAGACCAAGGGAATCGACGATATGACGCGGGAAGAGATAGAGCAGTTGCTGCAGAAGCTCAGCAATATGCTCCACGCCTCGCCGATCGCCCACGCGGAAGGCAACAGCCTGTCGCAGGCAATGGAAAACCTTGCCGATCTTCTGGAGAATTACGATGCCATTTCCGGCGATGCGGATGAGATGGCAAACCGGATCGCTGAAGCGATAAAGATGGTCGGACAGGCCGATTTTATCCGTCCCGACGAAACGACGATCCACTAAGCATGGGCCCTATGCCCAGCTGCCGCTGCTGCTTCACGCAGCACAAGCCTCGCAAGTACCGCGGATCTCGATCGTCGTCTTCGCCGGCTTGAATTTCTGGCTGCGTACCCAGCCCATCAGCCGGTGATCCACCTCATGGTCGTGGAATTCGATCACCTGGCCGCAGCTTTCGCAGATTGCGAAGGCGACGATGCCGTGGCTGTGGCAATCCTCGCCGGGATGGGCGCAGGCGACGAAGGAGTTGATGCTTTCGAGCCGATGCACGACGCCATATTCGAGCAGCTTTTCCAGCGCCCGGTAGACCTGAAGCGGCGCACGAAAACCCTGGTCGCGCAGCTTGTCGAGGATCGTATAGGCGCTGAGCGGCCCCTCGGCCTTTTCGAGCACGTCGAAGACGAGTGACTGGTTGCGGGTGAGCTGAGGTGCGTTCATGAGCCTTGTCCTTGCAGATCCCTGCGCCCGCGCCAGGCGGGAAGCAGGCTCAGAATGAAGAGAATGAGGGCCGCCACCACGATCGACGGGCCTGACGGCGTGTCATAGGTCAGCGAACCGAAGAGCCCGCCGACGACGGCGACGGCGCCGATCAGCGAAGCGAGAATGGCCATCAGTTCCGGCGTCGAGGAGAAGCGTCGCGCCGTTGCCGCCGGAATGATCAGCAGCGAAGTGATCAGCATGATGCCGACGATCTTCATGGCAATGGCGATGACGACGGCCATCAGGAGCATGAAGAACAGCCGCGCCCGCTCGGGCTGCAGACCCTCGGCCTCCGCCAGTTCCGGATTGACGGTGGCTGCGAGCAGTGGCCGCCAGAGCCAGGCGATGGCCGCCAGCACGAAGATGCCGCCGCCCCAGATCAGCGCGATATCAACAGTCGAAACCGCCAGAATATCGCCAAACAGGAAGGCGATGAGATCGATGCGCACCCAGCTCATGAAGGCGACCATGACGAGGCCGATGGCAAGGGTTGCATGCGAGAGGATGCCGAGCAGCGCATCGGCCGACAGCGCCTGGCGCTTCTGGAGGAAGAGCAGCAGGATCGAGACGACGGCGGCAACAACGAAGACGGCAAGCGTCAGGTTGAAATCAAAGAGCAGCGAGAGTGCGACGCCGAGCAGCGCCGAATGGGCGATCGTATCCCCGAAATAGGCCATGCGCCGCCAGATGATGAAGCAGCCGAGCGGCCCCGTCGTCAGCGCCAGGCCGACACCGGCGAGAATGGCGCGCACGAAGAAATCGTCAAGCATGACGGTTCTCCCCGTTCTTGGCCCCGCTCTGCGAATGGGCATGAGCCTCCGCATTCGCATGATCCCCGTCAGCGTGCGCATGGGCATGAGCGTCCGCGTGATCGTGCGAATGCGCATGATCGTGCCCGTGGTCATGGTGATGCCCATCTTCGGGATGGCAATGATCCGTCACCGAGCCGTCTTCATGCAGCACGCGTCCGTCAGGCAGATGCGTATGGTCGTGATGATGGCTGTAGACGGCAAGCGTCGGCGCTGCCCGGCTGCCGAAGAGACGCACATATTCCGGGCTCTGGCTCACCGCCTGCGGCGTGCCGCGGCAGCAGACATGGCCGTTCAGGCAGATGACGGTATCCGTCTCCGCCATGACGACATGCAGATCATGCGAGATCAGCAGGATGCCGCAACCGGTCGTATTGCGGATCGACTTGATGAGCTCGTAAAGGGCGATCTCGCCGGCGAAATCCACCCCCTGCACCGGCTCGTCGAGCACCAGAAGATCGGGCTTGCGGGCAATGGCGCGCGCCATCAGCGCCCGCTGGAATTCGCCGCCGGAGAGATGCTGCACCTGCGCATCCAGCATATGCGCCATGCCAGCGGCTTCGAGCGCGGCCATGATATCGGCCTCGGGCAATGGCCCGGTCAGCGTCATCAGCCGGCGCACGGAAAGCGGCAACGTCCAGTCCACCGCAAGCTTCTGCGGCACATAGCCGACCTTGAGGCCGGCAATGCGGGTCACCCTGCCTTCGTCCGGCTTCAGCACGCCGATCGCAGCCTTGGCGCTCGTCGATTTGCCGGAGCCGTTCGGGCCGATCAGCGTGACGATTTCGCCGCGCGAAACGGAGAAATCCACACCACGCACCAGCCACCGGCCGCTGCGGCGAATGCCGACGTTCTCAAGCGAAACCAGCGGTTCGGCCCGGATACCGGCGGCGCTGCCAGCGGGGTTATTTGCGGGAGAGAGCATCAAATTTTCCGAAAGTGCTGTTGCGTCCTGCTATTGCACACGTTATAGCATAACGCAATTGATGTAATAACATAACAATTGCAATTCAAGCGGAGCATGCTGATGAAACTGGCGGTGGGCCTTACCCTCGCAATCGCGGCCTTCCTCTTCGCCGGGTCCCTCCAGGCGGCCGATGCACCCGTCGTCGTTACCTCGATCAAGCCGGTCCATTCGCTGGTTTCGGCCATCATGCAGGGCGTCGGCAAGCCGGAGCTGATCGTCGATGGCGCAGCCTCCCCGCACACCTATAATCTGAAACCCTCCAATGCCCGCGCCCTGCAGGAAGCCAAGGTGATCTTCTGGGTCGGCCCCGGCCTCGAAGCCTTCCTCGAAAAGCCGCTGGAATCGCTGGGTTCCGACGCCATTGTCGCCCGGCTCGACAACGCGCCCGGTCTCGTGAAGCTGCCCTTCCGCGAAGGCGGTGCCTTTGAGGCGCACGATGATGGCGACGAGCACGATAATGCTTCCGCTGACGAACATGCCGAAGCCGGTCACGACCACGATCATGCCGAGGTAGATCATGACCACGACCACGGTGACCATGGCGCCTTCGACACCCATCTCTGGCTCGACCCCATGAATGCCAAGGCGATGGCCACCGAGATCACCACCACGCTGGTTGCCGCCGACCCCGCAAATGCGCTGACCTATGAGGCCAATGCCAAGGCGCTGGATGACAAGCTCGATGCGCTGGACAAGGAAATCGCTGCGACGGTGTCGACGGTGAAGGACAAGCCCTTCATCGTCTTCCACGATGCCTATCAGTATTTCGAGCACCGCTACCATATCCGCGTCGCCGGCTCGATCACCGTCAGCCCGGAGACCATTCCGGGGGCGGAGCGCGTCTCGGAGATCCACAAGAAGGTCGGTGATCTCGGCGCCACCTGCGTCTTCGCCGAGCCGCAATTCGAACCGCGCCTCGTCGATGTCGTCATCGAGGGCACCAAGGCGAAATCAGGCGTGCTGGACCCAGAAGCCGCCACCCTGCCCGCAGGTCCCGATCTCTACTTCACCCTCATGCGCGGCATCGCTGACAGCATGAAGAACTGCCTTGCCAGCGCATGACGGGAAAATCGGAAACGATTTTCGATAAGGATCATGCGCCACTGAAAACGCATAGGCCTGGCGGAAGATCGGTGCCGATCTTGCCCCCGGGATGCAGTAGGAAACAGTGACAGTGCGCCTCCGCGCCCTGCCGGACTTGCAGCTCTCCCCGCGAGCGCTGCGGCGAAAGAAGGCGGCGACACCCCCGTTCCGCCTTTTTTTGTCAAAAATAAATGTTACGTTATAACATAAAGCGAGATTACAATGGAGAACAGACTTCCAGTCACCGTGCTCTCAGGCTTCCTCGGCGCCGGCAAGACGACGCTGCTCAATCATGTTCTCGGGAATCGCGAGGGCATGCGCGTCGCCGTCATCGTCAACGATATGAGCGAGGTGAATATCGATGCCGCCCTTGTGCGCGATGGCGGCGCCAATCTTTCTCGTACCGAGGAGCAGCTGGTGGAGATGACCAATGGCTGCATCTGCTGCACGCTCCGCGATGACCTCCTGAAGGAAGTGCGCCAGCTCGCCGAGCAGGGCCGCTTCGACTACCTGCTGATCGAATCGACCGGCATTGCCGAGCCCCTGCCCGTCGCCACCACCTTCGAATTCCGCGACGAGAATGAGGCAAGCCTCTCGGATGTCGCCCTCCTCGATACGATGGTAACCGTCGTCGATGCCGCCAACCTGCTCGCCGATTACGCCTCGGCCGATTTCCTCGCCGACCGCGGCGAGACCGCCGGCGACGGCGACAACAGGACGATCGTCGACCTGCTCGTCGAGCAGATCGAATTCGCCGATATCGTCGTGCTGAACAAGATCGGCACGGCGAGCGAAGAGCAACGCGATGCTGCCCGGAAAATCATCACCGGCTTAAACCCGGATGCCCGCCTCATCGAGACGGATTTCGGCAAGGTATCGCTGAAGGATGTGCTCGGCACCGGCCGCTTCGATATCGACAAAGCCGAGACCCATCCGCTCTGGTACAAGGAGCTGCACGGTTTCAAAGATCACGTGCCGGAAACCGAGGAATACGGCATCCGCTCCTTCGTCTACCGCGAAAGGCGCCCCTTCCACCCCGCAAAACTGCAGGCCTTCCTCGACCGCACCTGGCCGGGCGTGGTGCGCGCCAAGGGCTTCTTCTGGCTGGCGACCCGCCCGCACCATGTCGGCGAAATCAGCCAGGCCGGCGCCATCATCCGCACCGGCAAGATGGGCCTCTGGTGGGCGGCAGTCCCGCGCGAGCAATGGCCGCAGGAAACCGCCTTCCTGCGCGCCATCAGCCCCTACCTCGACCCCGTCTGGGGCGACCGGCGCCAGGAAATCGTCTTCATCGGCGCCGACCCGATGGATGAAGCCTGGATCAGGCGGGAGCTCGATTCTTGTCTGATGGAAAGCGATGCCTTCACGCCGGAGCGCTGGCGAAATCTGCCGGATCCGTTCGCGAGCTGGAGCCGGCAGGCAGCATGAGGGCAACGGCAATCAAACCCTACCGGTGCCTGTGCACCGAGTGCGAACCGCTGCCGCCGATCGAGGGGCTGCATCCGCTGACCTATGGGGATGCGGAGAGTGAGGCGCCAAAGCCGAAGGGATTGCTCGGCATGATCGCCGAGCGTGTGATTTCGTCGCGAAAGCAGGATTAGGCATTGAGCGTTGTATCGTGGGACGCCGAGCCTCACAAAACAAAAAAGGGCGGCCGAAGCCGCCCCTTTTTCCAGGTCCTGCGTGAGCTCAGCGATTGGCGGCGATGATGCTGGTGATCACACCGGTGGCGACGCCGACGAGAAGGTAGTCGTTATCGGCCCTCACCCAGTGATAGCCGCGCGGCGGCGGTGCCAGGCGGTAACGGCGGTAGTCGCGGACTTCACCGTAGCGGCCGCGCTCGGCAGCGGACATGCGATAACCCTTGGACCAGTGATGCCGACGGACGACCTTTTTCTCGACGACGACCTTCTTGTGGACGACGACCGGCGGACGGCGGTGATCGGCCGCACTTGCTTCCGATGCGACGATCGGCGAGAGCAGGAAAGAGGCGGAAAGAAGAGCTGCAAAAATCTTTTTCATGGGGCTTCCTCGTGTTGAACACGCCCCGAAACTACGTCTTCGAAAATGAACGAAATCTGAAAATAAAATTAAAGATCTGTAATGAAATCGGTAGCTTATGCCGGATTCCTAATATCCTAATTTCACACTAATATGTGATGGCGAGATCATGCCGCCAGAGATCACGACTATGTAATCAGGCGTGATGAGAATGGCATTGCGGCGTGATGGCCGCCTACCGGAAGATCAGCGCCATGTTGATGACATCCGTGTACTCGCCATCGACGCAGAAGGCATCGCGGCTCACCCCTTCCCGCACGAAGCCAACCCTCTCATAAAGCCGGATCGCCCGCGCATTATCGGCATGCACGCCGAATTCGATGCGCACCATACCCACCTCACGCCCGCCCGCTATCGCCGCCTCGATGAGGCGGCGGCCGAGTCCCTGCCCGCGATAAGCGGGAAGCAGGCCCATGCCGAGCGAGCCGCGATGGACATGCGAAGGAAAGAAATGCCTGCGGATATCGCACCAGCCGACCACCTCGCCGCCATCGACAGCGACGAGGTTCACATTACCCGCGGTAATCGAGGCCAGCGCGAACTTGCGCGTCTCCTCCAGCGAGGGCGCCTGGAGAAGGCTCAGATATTTCCGCTCGCGCGCCACCGTATCGAGAACCCGGTGAAAGCCCTCGATATGCTCCTCGCTCATCGGCTCGATGCGGATATCGCCTGCCATCGCGGCCCTCACAGTTCCTCGTAGTTGAACCAGTCGAAATCGGCCGTCTTTGCCCGGCCCGACGTATCGAAAGCGAGGATGCCCGCGAAGGCGCCGGTAAACGAGCCATGCTCGCCGCGCCCGCCTTCATCCGAGACGACGCCGGCATCGAGAACCGGGCCGATCGGCTGCCAGGCGCCCTTGCCTTCCGTCTGCCAGAAGAACTGCAGGTCGTTGTCGCGGATTTCCATGGAAAGCTGCACGCGGCCATCGGCCGGGATCGCCACGCCCGCATCGGCGGGGAACGTCATGCGGCCGTTCGGATAGTCGCCATCGCAGGAGAAGATCGTGACACAGCGGCCGAGCTTCTCATGCAGCGTCACCACGACGGCATGGAACTTGTGGCGGTTATAGTAGTGCGTCAGGCCTGCCACCTGCTGATATGTATCCGGCGCAAACTCCACCACCGTTTCGGCGCGGAAACTGTGATGCTCCTGCCGGCGGGCGACAAGCGCCTGCTCGAACCAGGAGCCGACGCTTTCGCGGCCGATCAGCCGCAGATGGCCGGGACGGTCCGTGAGGTTGAAGATGCGCTCCGGCTGCGGCGTGCGCAGCCACTGGAAATCATCAGGCAGCTTGCCGCCATCGAAGGAATATTCGCTGCGCATCGGCTTTTCCGCCCGCACAGCACCGCCAAGCCCCGGCACCTCGACATCAGGAACCGTCGTGCCGTTTTCGAGGTAGAGCCAGCCATCCTCACGCCAGACGCATTTCTGCAGCGCCGTCTCACGCCCCAGCGTGCAGCGACGCTTCGGCGGCAACGGCCGGCCGCAGAGATGTGTGTGATAGACCTGGCCATCTGATGTTTCGACGTACTGCCCGTGCCCTGCTCTTTGCAGCACCGCTTCCGGATTGTCCTTGGACGTGATCAGGTGCCGGTTCGGATGCAGCTCGTAGGGGCCGTCGATATTGCGCGAACGCGCCATCGTTACCGCGTGGTCATAGCCCGTGCCGCCCTCGGCGGTCGTCAGATAGTACCAGCCGTTCTTGCGGAAGAGATGCGGCCCTTCGACGAGGCCGAGCGGGCTGCCGGCAAAGATATTCTTGATCGGGCCTTTCAGCGTCTTCGTCTGCGGGTCCCATTCCTGCAGCAGGATGCCGTCGAAGGCCGGCGATTTCGGCGAGCCGCCATAGCTTTCTGTACGGTGGTTCCACTGCATGTTGATGAACCACTTGCGGCCGTCCTCGTCATGGAAGAGCGACGGATCGAAGCCCGAGGAATTGACATAGATGGGCTCGGACCATTCGCCCTCGATGGTGGGCGAAGTCACGATGTAGTTATGCGCATCCTTGAAGTTGCCGTCGAAGCGCTTGACGTCGGTATAGACGAGCCAGAACTGTCCGTCGGCATAGGAAAGGCATGGCGCCCAGATGCCGCAACTATCAGGATTGCCGCGCATGTCGAGCTGCGAGGCCCGCTCCAGCGGCCGCCGCACCAGCTTCCAGTTCACCAGATCGCGCGAATGGTGGATCTGCACGCCCGGATACCATTCGAAGGTGGAGGTCGCGATGTAATAGTCGTCGCCGACGCGGCAAATGGACGGATCGGGATTGAATCCAGGCAAGATGGGATTGCGGATCATGGCGGCTCCTCCGTTGAGCAACAATTTTTGCTGCACGTACATCAAATTATAACAGAAAAACGCCCGGGGTTTTGCCCCGGGCGATCAAAACTAATCCAGCTCTGCGGACTTGGCCCAGAGGTTGATGTCGGCCTCCTTGGCATAGACATCGATCTGCTTCAGCTCCTCTGCCGAGAACTCGAGATTGTCGAGTGCGGCAACGCAATCGACGATCTGAGAGGAGCGGCTGGCGCCGATCAGCGCCGAGGTCACGCGCCCGCCGCGCAGCACCCAGGCGATCGCCATCTGCGCCAGCGTTTGGCCGCGCTTCTCGGCGATCTCGTTGAGCTTCCTGATATTGTCGATGATCGAAGGGCGGATGAAATCCTTCTTGAGGAAGTGGTTCTGTGCCGCACGGCTGTCGGCGGGAATACCGCCGAGATATTTCGTCGTCAGCATGCCCTGGGCGAGCGGCGAGAACACGATCGAGCCCATGCCGACCTCGTCGAGCGTATCGAGCAGTTTGTCATCCTCGACCCAACGGTTGAGCATGGAATAGCTCGGCTGGTGGATGAGGCAAGGCGTTCCCAGATCCTTCAAGATCGCGGCCGCCTCGCGGGTGCGCTGCGAATTATAGGAGGAAATGCCGACATAGAGTGCGCGGCCGGAACGCACGATATAGTCAAGCGCGCCACAGGTCTCTTCCAGCGGGGTGTCCGGATCGAAACGGTGCGAATAGAAGATATCGACATAGTCGAGACCCATGCGCTGCAGGCTCTGGTCGCAGGAAGCGATCAGATACTTGCGGCTGCCCCACTCGCCGTAAGGACCCGGCCACATGTCGTAACCTGCCTTGGACGAGATGATCAGTTGGTCGCGGAGACCAGCAAAATCGGTGCGCAGGATTTCGCCGAACGCGGTCTCGGCGCTGCCGGGAGGCGGGCCGTAATTATTGGCGAGGTCGAAATGGGTGATGCCGAGATCGAAGGCCGTGCGGCACATATCGACCTTGCGGTCATGCGGGGTGTCACCGCCGAAATTGTGCCAGAGGCCGAGGGAAACGGCCGGGAGCTTCAGGCCGGAACGGCCCGTGCGGTTATACTTCATCTTCGAATATCGGTCTTCGGCCGGTTGCCAGCTCATCTGAGGTCTCCTCAACCTGTAAAAGTGCTTCTCTTTCGTATCCCGCACCAAGCGGCAGTCGAAAGCTAAAAACGTCGCCGCCCTCATGTCAGGCAAAGCGCGACGGCACTATTGGATTAAGCACGCCGATACGGCAAGCGCGTGGCGCGTGTTCTCGACAGCTTCACTCACTGACGCTGCCTGATGGCAAGCCCTATCAGCCGACACCGTCATGTCAGGGCCTGGCCTGACATGACGAGATTATTGTCCGAGCGCACCGCGCGACAAGCGCACGGCGCAGCCCTCACCTTACTTCAACAGCGCCTGCGCCTCTTCGATGCCGAGAGCCGCCGGCTGTGTGCAGGTCGTCTTGAGCTCCACGAACCGGCCTTCCGCACCCGACTTCAGGATCGAGGTCATGATGTCGACGCCGTGCAGGGTGCGGTCGAGCGAGCAGCGTGCATCGCGGCCCTCGATCAGCGCCATGGCCATGTCGGCAAGGCCGGCGGTGCGGTAGTTGGCGCGCGGGCCGTTCGGGCTTTCCTGGTTGAACTTGCCGAACGGGTGATCCCAGGCGCCGAGTGCCTTGATGTCCTTGTCGCGGCCGCTTGCCTCGACGACACCGCCAAAGAAGTTCGGATCCGGCACGTAGAGCGATCCGTCCGTGCCGTAGAGCTCCATATTGGCATGGCGGTGCGACCAGACATCCCAGCTCGCCGTCAGCGTCACGGTGGCACCCGAGACGAATTCGAGCAGCGCCTGGATCGTCGTCGGCGTCTTGACCGGGATGGTCTCGCCGTTGCGCGGCTGGCTGGTGATGGTGCGGGTTTCCGACGCCATCGAGGTCAAGCCAGCAACACGCTTCACCGGTCCGATCAGGTTGATCAGGTTGGCGATGTAATACGGACCCATGTCGAGGATCGGGCCGCCGCCCGGCAGGAAGAAGAAGTCCGGGTTCGGGTGCCACATTTCCATGCCCGGGCCCATGACGTAGCAGGCGCCGGACGTGATGCGGCCGATACCGCCGTCATCGACGAACTTGCGGGCAAGCTGATGCGCGCCCCCGAGGAAAGTATCCGGGGCGCAGCCGACCGAAAGCCCCTTCTCCCTGGCGATGCGGCGAAGCTCTTCGCCCTGCTCCAGCGAGAGAACCAGCGGCTTTTCCGAATAGACATGCTTGCCGGCTTCGAGTGCGGCCTTCGACACCGGATAATGCGCATCCGGGATCGTCAGGTTGACGACGACGTCGATCTCGTCATTGGCGAGAAGCTCTTCGATCGTCTGTGCCGTCACGCCATATTCCTCGGCGCGATGCTTTGCGGCCTGCACATTGATATCGGCGCAGGCAAGCACCTTCAGCCCCTTGAAGAGCGGTGCGAGTGAAAAGTAGGTGGTGGAGATGTTGCCGCATCCGATGATGCCGACGCCAAGTTCCTTGGTCATGGTCTGCCTCAGTAGGTCTTGAAGGAAGCAATCGAGCGCGTGATGTTGCGGTCGATATCATTCGGGTTGTCGTGCTCGACGACGAAATGCTTGGCCTTGGTCTTTGCCTTGACGACCGGAAGCAGCTTCGCCCAGCCGATCGTGCCATGGCCGACATCGGCCCAGCCGCCTTCGTCAGTGGCTTCGCCAGCCGGTGCGATGTCCTTGACGTGGACAGCGCTGATACGGGAGCCAAGCTTCTCGACCCAGGCATAGGGATCCGCACCGCCGCGAACGACCCAGGCGATATCCGCTTCCCAGGTGATGCCTGGCGCGCCTTCGAAGATGCGCTCGATCGGCAGCGAGCCGTCGGAAAGCTTCACGAATTCGAAGTCGTGATTGTGCCAGCCGAATTCATAGCCCGCATCCTTGTAGGGCTTGCTCATTTCCTGCAGGCGCTTGCCGAAGGCGAGCCAGCCGGCAGCATCCGTCGGGCGCTGGTCGGGCATCAGGTGCGGCGCATAGATGGAATCCATGCCGAGGATCTTGGCGATCTGCAGCGACTTCTCGACATTGCCGTCGAGGAAATCGGGGCTGAAATGGCCAGTCGCCATCACGAGGCCGTTCTTGTCGAGTTCGGCGCGCAGGTTCTTCAGACCGGCCTCGTCGAGTTCGGCATAAATGCCGCCGAAGCCTTCGACTTCGCCGTAGCCGGCCTTGCCGAGCTTTTCAAAGATCGCCGACAGCGGCGGGAAATTGCGGGCGCTATAAAGCTGATAGCTGAGCTTGGTCATGTCATCCTCCTCGGGCCTCGTGCCCGTTCTCACGTAAGATCAATCTGCCGACTGGCAGGAATGCAGGTCGTAGAAGCGGAATTCCGGCAGCTTGCCCTCTTCGAGCGGTTTTGCCGGCGTAAAGGTGATGCGGCGGCTTTCGCCAGCTGCAAGGTCGAAGGCATTGTCGGAATATTTGCCGTCCACGTCCGTCTCGATCATCACGAAGAGCGCCAATCCCTTGGCGGTGACGTCGATATCGATCGAGCCGTTCTCGTCGACGAATTCGCGGATGACGGAAAGGCCCGCCGGTTCCAGTTCCAGCGCTTTGTAGGTGCCGTTGACGAAATGCCCCTCGCCGCCCATGCCGTTCGAGGCCGTGAAGTGCCAGGCAAGCAGCGTACCGGGGGGTATCTCGGAAATGTCGAGCGTCGCTGCAGTGCAGGCCGCATCCGGCGCGCACATGGCCTGCACGTTCTTCAGGTGCTTGCGTTCGCCCTTCATCGTCAGGATGGAGATGGCGAGATCGGCGCTGACCTCGGCAAGCGTATCATTGACCAGCGAGAAGCGGATCGACTTGCCGTCGTCGGACGGAATGGCGGCAACCGCCACCGGCTGGAAGAAGCGCTTGACGAGATAGTGCATTGCCTTCCAGCGGCCACCGTAGTCTAGGCTCGACCAGGAGGCCACAGGCCAGGTGTCGTTGAGCTGCCAGTAGATCGTGCCCATGCAATGGGGTTTCAGCGAGCGCCAATATTCCACCGCCGTCTTGATCGCCAGACCCTGCTGGATTTGGCTGAGATAGACGAAATTCGGGAAATCCTTCGGGAAACGGAAGTAACGGAACATCGTGCCGGCAATGCGCTCGTTGCCGCCGGCATTCTTCTGGTGCAGCTCCATGACGGGCGATGCCACGTTCATGTCCTTGGCGTCGGCATAGGTCTTGATAACAGGCAGCGACGTGTAGGACTGGAAACCGAATTCCGAGCAGAAGCGCGGCCGCACCGAGCGGTAATTGTCGAACGACTTGTTCTCGTGCCAGACCGACCAGTAATGCATGTCGCCGGAACCATCGGCATGCCAGGCATCGCCGAAATCGAGATAACCGGAAGCCGGGCTCGACGGCCACCACAGGGCGCCAGGCATCGCCTTCTTCACAGACTGTTCGATGGTGCGGTTCAGGCGGTCGTAGGAAACGAGATAGCGGTCACGATCCCTACGGGACTCCTCAAACCAGGTGAGCGCGCCGACGAGCTCGTTATCGCCGCACCAGAGCGCGATCGAGGCATGCGAGGACAGCCGGCGAACCTGGTAATCCACCTCGACGGCGACATTCTCGAGGAAGTCTTCGGTCGAGGGATAAAGGTTGCAGGCGAACATGAAGTCCTGCCAGACCATCAGGCCAAGGCGATCGCAGATATCGTAGAACCAGTCGTGCTCGTAGAAGCCGCCGCCCCACACACGGATCATGTTCATGTTGGCGGCCTTGGCCGATTGCAGCAGGTCCTCGGTCTTCTCCTGCGACGAGAGCGAGAACAGCGCATCGGCCGGGATCCAGTTGGCGCCGCGGCAGAAGATTTCGTGACCATTGACCTTGAAGGCGAAACGGCTGCCGGCGGCATCGGGCGTGGTGATCAGCTCGATGGTGCGCAAGCCGATCTGCTTCGTCACGCTGTCGGAGCCAAGCTCGACGGTGAGAGTATAAAGCGCCTGCTCGCCGCTGCCGGATGGCCACCAGAGACGCGGATTGTCGATCTGGAAGACGTGGTTGATGTCAGCCTCGCCGGGGTTGACGCCAACATCGAGCCGCACACGCTCGCCATCGAGATCGAAATAGAGCTGGGCGATGCCGGCATTCTTGGCGTAGAGCGTCGCCGTCACCTGCAGTTCCACCGAGCCATCGGCATTATGCGTCTGGCGTGTCAGCACATGCTCAATGCGCGCCGTCTCCAGCTTCTTCAGCGCGATCGTGCCATAGAGGCCGAGAGGGGCAATGGCGATATTCCAGTCCCAGCCGAAATGGCATTGCGGCTTGCGCAGCATGTTGCCGTCAGGGATCGGCGAGTTGCCGGTGCTATAGGGAATGTAGAAGGGCTGCTTCTTCTGCCGTTCGGCACCGGTGGCAATGCTTGAGGCAAAGACGATGCGGATCGTGTTCTCGCCCTTCTTCAGCATGCTCGAAACATCCGGCCTGTAGCGGCGGAAGCTGTTATCGGCTTCGAGCGCCAGGAAGCCGTTGACGTGAACGCTGGCGACCGTGTCGAGGTAGTCGATGTCGAGATACCAGTCGCCCTCGGCATCAGGAAGCGTGAAGCTGCGCTCGACCACCCATTCGCGCTGGGCGACCCACTGCACCTTTTCCTCGTTACGACCGAAATAGGGATCCGGGATCAGTCCCGCGCGGTGAAGCGCGGTGTGCACGTCGCCCGGCAGCGTGATGACGCTGCGAATCTCGCCATCGGCGGAGGCAAGCTGCCACGAGCCCGAAAGTTCGATGTTGAAACCGTTCTTCGGCAAGGATGTCATAGTCTTATCCTGATCGGGCCGCTCCTGGGAGTGCCGGACAAGCCGGACTGCGGCCGAATTTGGCTGGCCTGACGGCCGATTGGAGGATCGGGCGGCACTGTTTCCGGCGCCGCCTGCAGAACTTTCTAGAGGCGCAGTTCGCTTTCGGCGTCGAAGACCGAGGCGAGCGACATGTCGAAGCTGAGCTTCACCTTGGCTCCGACGTTGAAGCGGCGCGCACCGTTGATGCGTACCGACATCGTGTGACCAGCATGTTTCAGCCACAGAAGATTGTCCGCGCCCATCGGTTCCTCGATGTCGACAGTGGCGTCATGCTCTTCACCACCGGTATTCTCGTTGACCTTGATGTGTTCGGGGCGAACGCCAAGCACCACCTTGCGGCCGGGCTGCAGCTTATCGTAGCCGTCATAGGCGGCAAGCGAGAAATTGACGCCATTGGCGGTAAAGGCGATGCCGTCACCCGATTTGATCAACTCGCCGTGCAGGAAGTTCATCGACGGTGAGCCGATGAAGCCGGCGACGAAGAGATTGCGCGGCTTGTTGTAGATCGTCGTCGGATCGTCGAGCTGCTGGATGATGCCGCTCTTCATGATGGCGATACGGTCAGCCAGCGTCAGTGCCTCGATCTGGTCATGCGTGACGTAGATCATCGTGTTCTTCAGCGACTGGTGCAGACGCTTGATTTCGACGCGCAGTTCCGAGCGCAACTTCGCATCGAGGTTCGACAGCGGCTCGTCGAAGAGGAAGACATCGACATCGCGCACCAGAGCACGGCCGATCGCCACACGCTGGCGCTGACCACCGGAAAGCTCGGCGGGCTTGCGCTTCAACAACGGCTGGATCTGCAGGATCTCGGAGGCACGTGCCACACGCTTGTCGATCTCGACCTGCGGCACCTTGGCGACGCGAAGGCCGAAGGAGAGGTTCTTTTCAACCGTCATCTGCGGATAAAGTGCATAGGACTGGAAGACCATGCCGATGCCGCGGTCCTTCGGCTCTTCCCAGGTGACGTTCTTGCCCTTGATGAAGATCTGCCCTTCCGAAGCGTCGAGCAGGCCGGCGATGCAGTTCAGCAAGGTCGACTTGCCGCAGCCGGACGAGCCGAGCAGCACCAGGAATTCGCCGTCTTCGATATCAAGGTTGAGATCCTTCAGCACGCTGACCGCGCCAAAATTCAGCGACAGATCCTTGATGGAAACGCTTGCATTCATATTCATGAGATCAACCCTTCACTGCGCCGGCGGCGATGCCGCGGACGAAAAGCCGCCCCGACACGAAGTAGACGATGAGCGGCACGAGTCCCGTGAGGATCGTTGCCGCCATGTTGACGTTGTATTCCTTCACGCCCTGGACGGAATTGACGATGTTGTTGAGCTGCACGGTCATCGGATAGGTATCCGGCCGGGTGAAGACCACGCCGAACAGGAAGTCGTTCCAGATGCCGGTCACCTGCAGGATCATCGCGACGACGAAGATCGGCAGCGACATCGGCAGCATGATCTTCAGGAAGATCTGCCAGAAGCCCGCCCCGTCGACACGCGCCGCCTTGAAGAGTTCCTCAGGCAGCGACACGAAGTAGTTGCGGAAGAGCAGCGTCAGAATCGGCATGCCGAAGATCGAATGCACGATGACGAGGCCGGTGAGCGACCCGTAGATGCCGATTTCGCGCAGGATGATGACGATCGGATAGATCATTACCTGATAGGGAATGAAGGCGCCGATGATGAGGACCGAGAAGAAGAATTCCGATCCCTTGAAGCGCCAGTTCGCCAGCGCATAACCATTGACCGAGGCGATCGCGATCGAAACGATGACCGAGGGAACGGTGATGCGTACCGAGTTCCAGAAACCGCGCGAAAGACCGTCGCAGTTGAGGCCGGTGCAGGCCGTCGCCCAGGCCTTGACCCAGGGTTCGAAGGTGATTTCCATCGGTGGCGCGAAAATGTTGCCGAGCCGGATCTCCGGCATCCCCTTGAGCGAGGTCACGACCATCACGTAGAGCGGGATCATGTAATAGACGGCGGCCACAAAAAGCGAGCCGTAGACGATGATGTTGCGGGCCGAAACCACCGGCCGCGGCTTTGGCCCGGCCGGACCGGAAACCGACTTCTTCTCGAAGGGAGTGTCGCCGCCGTTGACGGCCTTGAGAGCGATATTGTCAGCCACGTTTGCGCCCTCCGCCAAATTCCAGATATGCCCAGGGAATGACGATGATCGCCACTGTCAGCAGCATCATGGTCGAAGCTGCGAAGCCCTGACCGAGATTCTGTGCCTGGAACATGTAGTCGTAGACGTATTTCGCCGGCACTTCCGACGAGATGCCCGGACCGCCGCTGGTCTGGGCGACGACGAGGTCGTAGACCTTGACGATGCCGCTGGCGATGATGACGAGCGTGGTGATGAAGACCGGCCGCATCATCGGAATGATGACGAAGAGATAGGTCCGCCACATGGGAATGCCATCGACGCGGGAAGCCTTCCAGATATCTTCGTCGATGCCACGAAGCCCTGCGAGCATCAGGCACATCACGAGGCCGGTGCCCTGCCAGAGGGCGGCGATCAGCACCCCGTAGATGACGATTTCCGACGTATAGAGCGGGTCGAAACTGAAGCTTGTCCACCCCAGTGACCGTACGACCGCCTGTACGCCGAATTCCGGGTTCAGGATCCACTGCCACACGAGACCGGTGACGATGAAGGACAGCGCAAAGGGATAGAGGAAGATCGTGCGGAACGTGTTCTCGAAACGGATCTTCTGATCCATGAGAGCCGCCAGCATGAAACCGATGACCAGACTGAAGATCAGCGACAGAATGCCGTAGATCGCCAGGTTCTCGATGGACACGACCCAGCGCGGAGCGGCCCAGAGACGCTGATATTGCTCGATGCCCACGAAGTTCAATCGCGGCAGAAGCTTGGAATTGGTGAAGGAATAAACCACCGTCCAGATCGTGCCACCGAGAAAGATGACCATGGAGGTGAGGATCATGGGAATGGAGGCAATCTTGGAATTCAGATTGCGAAATAGTTTAAACGGTCGGCCGGCTTTCGCTTGACCTGTCATTGAGCTTCCTCCTGAAGCACAGTCGCTTCGGTGATCGCGGCTCCATCCGAAGACGGCCACCCTTCCCGCCCCTGTCGCAACCGCCATGCGGTCTTGGCGCGATCGCAGCCGGGTGTGGCGTGCCGTCGCCGGAAGGATCAGAGATCCGGGCGGCGCGATCCGGCCCTGCAACATGCAGGACCGGACCTGATGGGCTTGAGGACCGAGGATCAGTCGGCGGCGGCGATGATGTCGGCGAAGCGCTTCTGCGCTGCGTCGGGCGTCATCGTGTTATTGGCGAAGAACTCGGCGAAGAGGTCTTCGATCTGCTTTGTCGTATCGGGCGAAACGAGCTGATCAGAGCTGGTAACGATATTGCCCTTGGAGAGGATATCGAGACCCTTCTTCATGCAGTCGTTTGCGGCCGAGATATCGACGTCGCCGCGAACCGGCAGCGAGCCCTTCTTCAGATTGAAGGCAACCTGGGTCTTGGGGTCGAGAAGTGTGGCGGCAAGCACGTCCTGAGCCTTCGCCTTCTCGGCATCCTTCTGGAGCGGGAAGTAGAAGGCGTCACCGCTGGTCGAGATGATCTCGTTCACGCCGAGGCCCGGAAGGCAGGTATAGTCCTTGCCGGCAACCTGTTTGGCGACCTGGAATTCGCCCTGCGCCCAGTCACCCATGATCTGGCCGCCGGCCTTGCCGGTGATGACGAGGTTGGTGGCCTGGTTCCAGTCCTGCACGTTGCTGCCCTTGGACATGCGGCGTGCATCGTCGGCAGCCTTGAAGACCTTGGCAATCTCGGGGCCGGCTGCCACCTTGGCATCCTTGTCCTTGAAGACCTTCAGGTAGTTGTCCTTGCCGCCGATGGCGATCATCAAAACGTTGAAGGCGCCGCTTGCCTGCCAGCCCTGACCGCCGACTGCAAGAGGAACGATCCCGGCCTTCTCAAGAGCCGGAGCGGCAGCGACGAATTCATCCCAGTTCTTCGGAACCGCAACGCCGGCCTTCTGGAAGGCGGCATTCGACAGCCACAGCCACTGCCAGGAGTGGATGTTGACGGGGGCGCAATAGATCTTGCCGTCGATCGTGCAGGAATCGAGCAGGGTCGACGGACGGATGATTTCCTTCCACTTGCCTGCGGTCGCCACATCGGTCAGATCCTTCATGAGGCCGGCCTGGACGAGTTCCTCGGCCTGACGGCCGTGGTTGAACTGGGTCGCACCCATCGGGTCACCGCCGGTGATGCGGCTGATCATGATCGGACGCGCGGTGCTGCCGGAACCGGCGATTGCGCCGTCTACCCAGTGGTTGCCGGTGGCATCGAATGCCTTTGCCAGCTCAGCCACAGCGGCAGCTTCACCGCCCGAGGTCCACCAATGGGTGACTTCGAGATCGGTTGCCTTGGCGGCACCAAACGGAATGGCTACGGAAGCGGCAAGCACAGCCGCCATCATACGGATTTTCATGAGTTCTCCTCCCTCACTGAAACGTTGCCGGAAAAACTTAGAGCAATCGATTTATCCGCGCAACCGCCCGCTCGCAAAATTTTCTGTGAAAGGCAGAATTACAGCCTATGAGGGCAATCACCAGTTCCGCCTTTGCTCAATAAGAAAAGCGTAAGCAAGCGATTTCGCAATTGCGGCATTATGCTAAAATAATGATTTTGCTATTTAATTTTTGATTAATCTGACAATTCCGGCCTTTCAGCATTTCGCGGGTGCAAAAAATCGCGCGCCGGACATGCGATTCAACCAGAGAGCACCACTATGCAACGTTGATCAGAAAAAAGGCTCGACATTTCTACTGTATCGTTACAGATTGTCTCGCTCAGGGAGGAGAGCTTTTTCAGCGCCGGCGTACTTACAGCGCAGCAAAAAGTCTCTATAAGGCGAAGCAAATCGCGTGAGGCGGGCCTAAAGGGATGGAAAACAACGGAAATTTCGGCGGAGCGGCATCCGGTTCCGTTCCGCGCGAGCGCCCGACATTGAAGACGATCGCCTTCATGACGGGCCTTGGCGTTACGACCGTATCGCGGGCACTGAAAGATGCACCGGATATTGGCGCTGAAACCAAGGAACGGGTGCGTATGGTCGCCCGCCAGCTCGGCTATCAGCCGAACCGGGCCGGTGTGCGCCTGAGAACAGGCAAGACCAACGTAATTGCCCTCGTCCTCAGCATCGATGAGGAGATCATGGGCTTTTCCAGCCAGATGGTCTTCGGCATTTCCGAAGTGCTGACCGGCACGCCCTACCACATCGTCGTCACCCCGCATTCGCACAGCAAGGACCCCATGCTGCCGGTGCGCTATATCCTCGACACAGGCTCCGCAGACGGTGTCATCATCTCGCGCGTCGAGCCTGACGATCCGCGCGTGCGCCTGCTCGCCGAAAGCGGCATGCCCTTTACCGCCCACGGCCGCACCGATGCCGGCCTCGTGCACCCCTACCACGATTTCGACAACGAGGCTTACGCCCATCAGGCCGTGCAGAAGCTCGTCAACCGCGGCCGCAAGCGCATTGCCCTGCTGCAGCCGCCGAGCAAGCTCACCTATTACACCCATACCCGCATCGGCTTTCAGACCGGCCTGCACGATTATGGCGCCGAGGAAGTGCCGCTACGCGCCAATATCGACGCCCCGCTCGCCGAAATCCGCGACGCCGTGGAGCAGCTGATGCGCTCCCCCGGCGCACCTGATGGCATCGTCTCGTCAGCCGGCAGCGCCACCATCGCCGTCAACGCCGGCATCGAAGCCGCCGGCAAACGCCTCGGCCACGACGTCGACCTCGTCTCCAAGCAATCCGCCCCGATCCTCAACTGGATCCGCCCCGAGATCATCACCGCCTACGAAGACGTCCGCCACGCCGGCCGCGAGATGGCCAAGCAGGTGATCGCGCGGATCGATGGCGTGGATGCGGAACTGTTGCAGAGTATCAGCAAGCCGGAATGGCCGGACGGGCGGTAGGCTGATCCAAACGCAAATCCGCGAAACCACCGGCCATGGCCATAGAAGCGATCTTCTTCGACGTCGGTGAAACACTCGTCGATGAAACCCGGCAGTGGTTCTCCTGGGCCGACTGGCTCGCCGCCGGCCCCGCCTGACCTTCGCCGCAGCCCTCGGCGCAGTGATCGCCGAAGGCCAGCACGTCTTTCCCGGTAAGGCTCGCCGGACGATTTGTGCCTGTGCCGAAAAACCGGTCTCCAGCAGCCCGCCTACCGCGCATTCTCCAGATCGGCCCGCGTAAACACTGGATACACGGCAAGCCTCGGCACGCCCTCGATGCGCGCAGCCCCCTCGCCGCGCCAGATCGCGCAGACGACGCCGAGGACCTTGGCCTTCTCGCCGACCGCCATCCGATAGGCATCGGCCACCGCCCCGCCCGTGCTGATCACATCCTCGATGAAAGTCACGCGCCGGCCGACCACGTCCTGCCCTTCGATCGCCCGGCAGGTGCCGTAGGTCTTGGCTTCCTTGCGGATGAAGGCGGCTGGCAGGCCGGTTTCCAGCGAGATCGCGGTCACGAGCGGTACGCCGCCGAGCTCCAGCCCGGCGATGATCTCCGTATCCGCGGGCAAAAGGGCCGCCATTGCCTGCGCCAGCGGCTTCAGAAGGGCCGGTGTGCCTTCGAAGCGGTACTTGTCGAAATAGCGGTTGGAAACCTGGCCAGAGCGGAGGACGAATTCGCCCTCCAATGTTGCGATTTCAGAGATTTGCCGGGCCAATGCCGCATGGTCGACGGATGCCTTGATCATTTCTACCCCTTCAGAAAGTGCTGGCTCACAACGCTGCTTCGCACAGAGGAATGCCCTACACATGCGCATTCCCGCAACAGTGTCGCTGCGATTTGTGCCGGTATGAACAGGGCAGTTATGGGCGCGACGATGATGGGACAGAGTCCGGCTTCCGCGGCAGGCCTACGATGGCGGGATGAGCGCTTGTGCTCGGCAGGCCGACAGCGGCAATTAACGGGCCTGCCGGACTATCGCTCCGCAGCCAATTCGCGCGAAACCCGCTCAGCCTCCTCGATATCGGCACGTGAATGCTTGCCATCTGCTCCCCGCGTCGACGGCTCGCAAACGGCGATCGGGGCGTGTCAAAGCACCGGAAAGGCAAGGTCATATGCCGGGAGCACGGAGCCCAGGAAACGGCTGGTGAACTATGCTCTCGGCACGACGAGGCTGTAGATGGCCCGCCTATTTACTGCTTGGGCTTTTCGGATTCCCAATTGAGAAAGAAGCCGACATCGCCCGGCATGCCGCTCGGAAAATTGACGACGACAGCCTTCAGCTTATAGCCCTGCGGCCGCCCGTATTTCTCGTAGCGCTCGTAGAATTCCTTAGCTTTTCCCTGCAGCGTTTCCGGCCAGTTATCGGCGCCGTTATTGATGGCGCGGCCGCTGTCGGTGCAGTAGTCGGACGAGAACTGATAGACCAGCGCTTCCGTCTTTCCGTCCCTCAGGGCATTATCGACCAGTCGCCGCACGATCTGGATTTCGTTTTCGGTGACATGCTTGAACATAAAATCATTGACGAGGTCGAAATGACTTTTCTCCTTCGCCTCCGTCGCTCGCGTCGCCTTCTGCTTCATCGCCTCCTGAAGATCGCGCAGATCCTGCGCGCTCGGCGGCATCTCGTTTGGGTCAGAGCTTTTCCTGTCCGACATTCCGTGTCTCCCTCTCGGTTCAAAGGAACAACGCAACGCCACGCAGTTAGTCCTTCATGGAACTAGT
Source organism: Rhizobium sp. YAF28 (assembly GCF_052113285.1). Lineage (NCBI taxonomy): Bacteria > Pseudomonadati > Pseudomonadota > Alphaproteobacteria > Hyphomicrobiales > Rhizobiaceae > Rhizobium > Rhizobium sp. YAF28. The sequence continues at coordinate 121,993 of NZ_JBFRCX010000005.1, forward strand.
CAAACGTCGGGAACAACAGCCGATTCTTGAGCAGTTCCCCGCCTGAACAAGAGGATTACCCGATAAGGACTATGTGCAAGCGTCTGATGGTGAGACCAGCGCCTTATGACATTGCTGCTAAAGCCTGTACGCACTGCTAATAGTTCTAACACCTAATATTAGTGCCAATTCGAATCGGCAGCAATTAGGGCGATTGCGTACACACTTGCAGCGCGAGGTAACGGATAACACAGTGGCACCTCTCAGCCGAGCAACCGTCACTCCGCCTGATTGAAAACCGCCTCCACACGATACCCGTCGGGATCGATCACGAAGGCCGCAAAGTAATTCGGCCCATAATGCTGCCGAAGCCCCGGCCCGCCATTATCCACGCCGCCATTGGCAAGGGCTGCCGCATAAAAGGCGATAACCGACTGCCGGTCGGGTGCCGCAAAGGCGAGATGGAAACCGGCACCTGGCGCGCCCTGCCCCGCTTCCACCGATTTGAGCGCCAGCTTGTCGCCACCACCGGGCACGCCATAACCGACAGCCTGCCCGACCTCGCCGGGACGCAAGTCCTCCCAGACCCTGATATAGCCGAGCGCGCCGAGCGCAGCATCGTAAAACCGCGCGGCTCTCTCGATATTGCCAACCCCGAAGGATGCATGGTGAAGCATGTCGAAAACCTCCCGTTCGCCGTCGGCCTTATAGCAAAAAGCCCGGCACGATGGCCGGGCTCTTCATCTTTATCCTGACAAACCTCAGAAGGTCGATGCACCGCTGCCCCAGGGGCCATGGTGGAAGTCCTTGCCGTCGAGGCGGTCGAAGCCGTGGGCGCCGAAGAAGTCGCGCTGCGCCTGGATCAGGTTCGCGGTGCCGCGGCCCTGGCGGTAGGCGTCGAAATAGCTGAGCGCCGAGGCAAGCGCCGGAACCGGCAGGCCGGCGGCAAGTGCTGCGGTCACGACGCGGCGCAGCGCCGGGATCGATTCCTTGACCATGCCGGAGAAGGCAGGCGTGACGATGAGGTTTGCAGCGTCAGGCGCATCGGTAAACGCCTTGGTGATCTCGTCGAGGAACTGCGAGCGGATGATGCAGCCGGCGCGCCAGATACGGGCGATCGTCGGCATCGGCAGCGACCAGTTGAACTCCTTGGAGGCTTCCGCCATGACGGCAAAGCCCTGCGCATAGGCGCCGATCTTGCCGGCAAACAGCGCCAGTTCCAGATCCTTGTTGAACTCGGGGCCATAGGCGATCGGGAAGGCAGCACCGAGATCACCGAAGATCTTTTCGGCGGCGACGCGCTGTTCCTTCATCGACGACAGGCTGCGGGCAGCGACGGCGGCTTCGATGCCGGTTGCCGGAATGCCCATGTTCTGCGCTTCGATCGCCGACCACTTGCCGGTGCCCTTCTGGCCGGCCTTGTCGAGAATCATGTCGACCATCGGCGTCTTGGAGATCGGATCCTGGGCGGCCAGAACCTTCTCGGAAATCTCGATCAAGTAGGAATTCAGGCGACCCTTGTTCCACGCGCCGAAGATGCCGGAGATCTCCGCAGCACTCTTGCCGAGGCCATCGCGCAGGATGCCGTAGATTTCGGCGATCATCTGCATGTCGGCATATTCGATGCCGTTATGGATCGTCTTGACGAAATGGCCGGCGCCATCATTGCCGAGCCAGGCGACGCAGGGGTCGCCATCATACTTGGCGGCAATCGAGGTCAGAACCTTCTCGACGCGCTTCCACGAATCTTCCGTGCCGCCGACCATGATCGACGGGCCGTGGCGGGCACCTTCCTCACCGCCCGAAACGCCCATGCCGATGAAGGTCAGGCCGGTATCCTTGAGGCGGTCGAAGCGGGCGACCGTATCGCGGAAGTTGGCGTTGCCGGCATCGATCATGATGTCGTTCTTCTGAAGATGCGGGCGTAGCGCCTCCATCTGCTGGTCCACGGCATCGCCCGCCTTGATCATGATGATGATCGGGCGCGGCGGGCGGATTGCCTCGACGAACTCCTCGATCGTCTTGCAGGGAATGATCTGCTTCTTGAGATCGCCGGCGCTCTCGTAGAATTCATCCGTTTTTTCAGGCGTGCGGTTGAAAACCGCGATCTTGTTGCCCTTTTCCGCAATGTTGAGAGCCAGGTTGGAACCCATGACGGCGAGGCCGATCAGTCCGATTTCTGCCTTTTCCACGACAAACCTCCGATGAGTGAAATGGTGCGATGTTGTGGCACTCTCTCGGCCAAACGGCAAGGTCGAAGACCGCGATTCGGGTCGAAAAAAGGCTGGCGGAACAGGCTTTTCGAATGGCCAGGGGAGCACCATATGCATGTGTTTGGGAGGCCGGAATGACTGCTGCTGCAGCAGGGCAAAGCGATATCAGGCCGCTGCTCGCAAAGAGAGCCGGGCGCTACCGTGAATACGCGCCCTCGCTGGTACTCGCCCCGCATTTCCACTGCCTCTGGTCGCATGAGATTCGAACCGCAAGCCCGGTCGCCATCGTACCTGATGGCTATTGCGACCTGCTTTTCGCAGATGGCCGCCTCTTCGTTGTCGGGCCGGACCGCACTGCCGCCTTCCCTCCGATGACGCCTGGCATGCGGATTATCGGCGCGCGTTTTGCACCGGGCGCCGGCGCCGCCTGGCTGAAGCTGCCTCTGTCAGAGATCACCGGCCTCTCCATTCCCCTGAGCGATATCGCGCCTGAGAAGGCCGCCGCCCTCGAACCGCGCCTGTCCGACTGTCCGGATGAGCCTGCCGCCCTTTCGCTCTTCGCCACCCTGTTGAGTGAACTGGCAAGGGAAGAAGCGGAGCCGGACCCCGAGGCTCGCATGATCTTTGCCGCTGCTGACGATGGATCAGGCCGTATCGGCGACCTGCGGCAGAGGCTCGATATCGGCGAACGGCAATTGCGCCGCCGCGCCCACCACCATTTCGGCTACGGCATCAAGACGCTCGAACGCATCCGCCGGCTGCAGCGTTTCATGGCCTTGTGCCGCGCAAGTGAGACCCTGTCCCTTGCCGCTCTCGCCCTCGAAGCCGGTTTTTCCGACCAGGCGCATATGACGCGCGAGATCGGCGACCTGACGACACTGACGCCATCCGCCATGCTCGCTCAATTGACGACCCGCTGACCGTTTTGTTCAAGACGGCCCGTGCCGGCCTGCTAGTCTGACGCAAAGCAAAGGACAGACCGATGAACACAATGCCCGCCCGCATCGTCCACATCACGATCAAAAGAGACTGGCGCGATGTCTATGATTTCGCCGGCCGGCCGGAGAACATGCCGCTCTGGGCCTCGGGCCTTGCGAGCGGCCTGGAACCCGATGGCGAGGACTGGATCGCCCACGGCCCGCTCGGCAGCGTCCGGGTAAGCTTCGTGCCGCCGAACGAATTCGGCGTCATCGACCATACCGTCACTATCGAATCCGGCCTGCGCGTCTATAACGCGCTGCGCATCGTGCCGAATGGCGATGGGTGCGAGGTGATGTTCACGCTGCTGCGCCTGCCAGGCATGACCGACGAACAATTCGCGGCCGATGCCGCCCATATCCAGAAGGATCTGGCGGCTCTGAAATCGATGATGGAGAAATAAGATGGCCAGCAACGACGCTCAAAATGACCGCCGCATCGACTATGTGGAGTTTAACGTCGCCGATATTGGTGCGGCAAAAGCCTTCTACGGCGCGGCCTTCGGCTGGCGCTTCACCGATTACGGGGAGAGCTACTGCGAGTTCGACGACGGAAGGCTGAAAGGCGGCTTCACCAATCTCAGCCCGGCGCGCGCCGCAGGCGGCCCGCTCGTCATCCTCTATGCCGAGAAGCTGGAAGACGTGCTCGCCAGCGTCGAAAAGGCCGGCGGCACCATAGCTAAACCGATCACGGCCTTTCCCGGCGGCCGGCGCTTCCATTTTGTCGACAAGGACGGCTACGAACTCGCCGTCTGGAGCAAAGACTGAAATCAGGCGTCCGCCGTTGCCGTGGTGCCGAGATTCTGGATGGTGATGAGCGCCCCGATCACCTTCTTCGCTGCGTCATGGAGCGGCACCATGCGGCAGCGATTGTGCCGCTCATCCCGCGCGTAGGTGTAATCCGCCGACATGCCGTCGAAGCAGGCGTCGAGCTTTTCCTTCACCTCGCTGGCAAAGCGCTCTTCGCCGATGAACTCGACGATATGGCGGCCGATGAGCTGCATGGCATTCTTGCCGAGGTGGGCGCAATTGACGGGATTGGAATAGAGATAGCGGTAATCCTTCGTCAGCACCGCCACGCGGTCCGGCAGCGTCTGCAGGATGGCCGCATTGAGGAACTGACCGTTATCGGTATCCGGAATATAGGCTGGCGGTTGCCTGAGCTTCACGTCCACCGGCAGCGGCACGCGCCAGTCCGGCGCATGGGCGCCGAAATAGCGGTCGAGCAGATAGGAGAGCACGGCGGAATATTGCGTCACGAAAGCCGCGTCATCGGCATCCTGCGCGATGAGGTAGCTTACAAACTGAAGTTGCATATAGACTTCGATGAGGCTGGAGGCCCTGCATGAGAGGATCGCCTCGACCAGCGGCTGGATATCGCGGTCGAGCGCCTCCACGCGCCCATCATCCCCTAGCCTTATCGCTTCCTCTATCTGCGCGCAGCGCAAGGAAAAGGCCCTGAACAGCTCAAGCAAGATACCCCCAATATCCATTTCCTGAGAAACGTTCCGAAACCGGTCGAGGCCTATGCTTAATAAAAGACTACGCCCTGCGGTAGGTGCTTTGCGCGCCCTAGTAGAGACGCGTAACATGAACCGTGCTCATTTTCAACCGAACTGAACCTGTCGCTTTTCACCGATTATAAATCAGGAGCAAAATCTTACAGGCAGAATCTTACAGACTGACGGAACGCTTGATATCCCAGCGGTCGTGATACCAGAGCCACTGAGCCGGATATTCGCGCACCCAGCTCTCCACCTTGTCGTTCATCATCTGTGCCGTGGCGGGAAGATCCAGATTGCCCTTCTCGTCGCGCGGCATCTCCATCTTCGGCTCGATCTCCAGGCGGTAGCGATTGCCGGGCAGGCGGATGCAGCGGGCCGGATAGACCTCGCAATTGAACTGGCGCACCAGCTTCGGCAGCAGCGGATTGGTCTTGGTTTCCAGGCCGAAGAATGTCGTCTTCAACCCGCGGCTGAATTTCTGGTCGACGAGGACGCCAACGCCCTGCCCTGCTTCCAGCTGACGAGCGAGCGCAAAGGAAGAGCCAGCATGCGAAGGCACCAGCTTGCCCATGCGGCCGCTGCGGAAATCGAAGACCTTCTGCGCCACATAGGGATTGTTCGGCGGGCGGAAGAGCACGGTCACGCTGAGACCGAAGGCATTGCCCGCGACCGGCAGCAGCTCGAAATTGCCGGTATGGCCGGTAAAGACGATGAAGGGGCGCGGATTGTCGCGCAGCTCCAGGAAGATCGGAATGCCTGAGACCTCCACCCTGCCCGGCTCGGCACTTTCAGGATCGAAATCGAAGAGCTGGTCAAGAAAGACATATTCGGCCGCAAGCCGGCCCATATTGCCCCAGCTTTCGAGCGCGATTTCCTCAAGCTCCGCATCGCTCTTTTCCGGGAAAGCCCGGCGTAGATTGTAGAGCATCAGTTTGTGGCGCTTCAGCCGCCGGCCGATCTGGCGGGTCATCCAGTCGGCAAAGCGCATGGCACCATCGGCCGGAAAAAGCTTCAGGAGGTTCAGGAAGCCGAACATCAGCTGCGCCACCAGCCATTGCTGGAAACGCCTCAGCGCCAGAACGATCCTGGTGACGAAAAGCTTCACTCGGTCAGTCCATCTTCAGGATGATCTTGCCGAAGATCTGACGGGTTTCCATGCGCTCCAGGGCGCGGTCGATATCGTCGAAGCTGACTTCCGTATCGATGACGGGATGAACGAGGCCGCGGCCCATCTTCTGCATGGCATCAGCCATGTTCTCCATGCGGCAGCCGAAGGAGCCGAGCAGCTTCAGCTGCTGCTGGAAGAGCATCATCAGGTTCATCTCGGTCGAAACGCCCGAGGTCGAGCCGCAGGTGACGAGACGCCCGCCGCGCTTCATGCAAAGCATCGAGCCCGCCCAGGTATCCTTGCCCACATGTTCGAAGACGACATCGACGCCCTTCTTCTTGGTGAGCTTGCGCACCACCCCTTCGAAACGGTCGGTGCGGTAATTGATGACGTGGTCGGCGCCGAGCGCCCTGGCCTTCTCGATCTTGTCGTCGGAGCCGACGGTCGTGATGACTGTGCAGCCGATCTTCTTGGCAAGCTGGATCGCAGCCGTGCCGATGCCGGAGCCGCCGGCATGGACAAGGATCGTTTCGCCGGGCTCGAGCTTGGCATTGTCGAACAGCATGTGCTCGACCGTGCCGAAAGTGACAGGCGCAAGCGCCGCACCAATCGCATCGACACCGGGAGGGGCCGGAACCAGGAGACGCGCCGGCAGGTTCACCTTCTCCTGCGCGAAGCCATCGAGATGGAAGCCATGCACGCCGGAAACGTGTTCGCAGAGATTGTCGCGGCCTTCGCGGCAAGGACGGCAGAGGCCGCAGGTGCGCGCACCATAGATTGCCACGAGCTGGCCGGGCAGGACATTCGCCACGCCGGGGCCGATGGCCTCAACCACACCGGAAGCTTCCGCACCGATGACGAGCGGCATCTTGCGCTTGGCGAAAGCCATGCCGCGCCAGCCCCAGACATCGATATGGTTGAGCGCAACCGCCTTGACGCGCAATGTCACTTCGCCGGTGCCAGGAGCGTCCGGTTCCGGCAGGTCGGTGATCTCAAGCTTGCGGTCATCGATCAGTTGCAAAGCGCGCATGGCAAAACCTCTCGCCTCTGGGGCGTTTTTCTTATCGGTTGGATTGTCGGGAACCGCTTAAGCCGGTTCGAGCGCCATGACAAGGCTGGCATTCTGTCCGCCGAAGCCGAAAGAGTTGGAAAGCACGGCCGAAACCTGGGCTTCCCGCTTCTTGTTCGGCACGACATCGAGAACGATCGACGGATCCGGGTTGTTGTAGTTGATCGTCGGCGGCAGCGTGCCGGTCAGCATCGTCTGCAGCGAGAAGACCGCCTCGACCGCACCGGCAGCCGTCAGCGTATGGCCGATCATCGACTTGTTGGACGACACCGGAATGCCGACCAGCTTCTCGCCGAAGACGGCGGACATGGAACCATATTCCATCTTGTCGTTTTCAGGCGTCGAGGTGCCATGGGCGTTGATATAGCCGATATCGTCCTCGCTCATGCCGGCATCGGCAAGGGCTGCGCGGATCGTCGCGATCGCCGGGGCGCCATCGGGCGAAGAGCGCGTGCGGTGGAAGCTGTCGGCCTTGTCGCCCGCACCCTTCATGATGCCGAGCACCTTGGCGCCGCGGGCAATTGCCGATTCCAGGGATTCCAGCACCAGCGTCGCCGCGCCTTCGGCGATGACGAAACCGTCGCGATCCTTGCTGAAGGGCTTGGAAGCCTTGGTCGGCGGATCGTTCTGGGTAGAGAGAGCAGATAACAGCGAGAAGCGGATCAGCGCTTCCGCACTCAGCGAACCGTCGGTCGCAACCGTCAGCGCCCGGTCGGTGCGGCCCTGGCGGATCGCCTCGATGCCGAGCTGGATGGCGGTCACACCCGATGCACAGGCCGTCGACAGCGTGACCGGCAGGCCGCGCGTGCCGAACCGGTCGGACAATCGCTCGGAAATCGCGCCGAAGAGCGCCGCCTCATGGAAGGCCGGATCGGGACGCTGGCGCATGGCAGCGAGGAACCGCTCATAGGCATCGCCCGGATGGTCGGCGGCCGGCGAACGGTCGGCAAGCTCGAAACGGGCGCTCCATTCCGGCTCGATCGGCGGTGCAGCCAGGAACAGCGGACCGTTGAAATCGCCGGAAATACCGGCATCGGCAAGCGCTTCGATGGTCGTTTCGCGCGCAAAGGCATAGGAGCGCTCGACGGCGTTCGGCACCGGGATGTCGATGAAATCGACCGTGCCGGCAATGCGCGTCGAAAGGCCGTCCGTCGGGAAGCGGGTAATGTCGTGAATGCCCGATGTACCTGACGAAAGAGCTGCCCAGTTATCCCTGAGGCCCTGGCCGAGCGAGGTGATGATACCCATGCCGGTGACCGCAATGATCGGACGGCCGAGATGATCCCTGTAAGCGGACGCTGTCATTTCAGTCACTCCTCACGCTTCTGCGGAAAGAACGGCAACGCCTTCGCCGCGCTGATGTCCGACAGTGGTTACGACGGCAGCCTTCGTGCTTGCCTTCATCGGCGCTTCGTTCGCGGCATCAAAAGGCGGAACCTTGGCCTTGGCGTCGATCGCAAGCGCTGCAAGCGCAAGGCCGAGCGTGAACTGCGCCTCGATCGTGTGGCCGGAAACGCCGGCGAAGCCGCGGATCGCAGCACCCGGAAGCTGACGTTCAAGCACTGCCTTTTCGCGGGCGGCAAGCTCATGCATGCCGGTCGAGCCGGAGAAGATCGCCGTAGTTTCGGGGGCCAGACCGGCAGCGGGTTTCAGCAGCCGCTCCAGGCGCACTTCGAAATTACCCGCAGCCCGATTGCCGCGGTCGCCTTCGACGGCACCGATTGTCGCATAGATATGCGCGCCGCGCTCTTCAGCATGCTTGCGCGATTCCAACACCAGGAAGGCGCCGGCGGAACCGGTGATCATGCCGCCGCCCTCAAGACCGGAGCGCGACCAAAGCGGCGCCCACTCACCCCGCGTATGCGCGCCGATTGCTTCCGTCAGCAGGATCATGTCCGGGCGTTCGGCCGCAAAGGCGCCGCCAACAAGCGCATGGGTGGATTCGCCTGACTTGATGCGCCAGAAGGCCGTCTCGACGGCGGAAACGCCGGAAGCTTCCTCACCCATGAAAGTGCGCGAGGAGCCGGTGACCTTGTGAACGATGGAAATATTGCCGGCAAGCAGGTTGGAAAGCTGTGCCAGAAACAGCGTAGGCCGCAGTTCGGTCGTCAGCTTCTCATTGAGCAGCAACTCGCGGTCGTTGCGCTTCAGGCCCTCATCGACGATCAGCGTATCGACATTGATGTCGCGCTCGCCGCCGCCGGCCGCCACGATCATGTCCATCGTGCCGCAGGCTTCCAGATTGTCCTTGAAGCCCGCATCATCGAGCGCCAGACCCGCTGCAAAAACGCCGATCCGCTGCCAGTTTTCCATCTGGCGCTGGTCGCCGCGCTTGGCGATCTGCTGCGACCAGTCGATCTCAGGAAGCGGATGGACCGGATAAGGCCTGAACTTCTCGGTCTCGATAACGGTCGCAGGTGCGGCATCGGCAGTCAGGATCGCCAGATGCGCATCCTTGCCGACACCCTGACAGGTCACGATGCCGATGCCTGATATCACGACGTCATTGGCGGCCTTGCTCATTCACTCACCCCCTGGGCCTTCGCCCGCTGCGCAGCGATGGCGTCCATCAGGCCCACCTCGCCGGCACGTTTCTTCACGATATCGCCGAGCGGAATTTCACTGAAAGGCATGGTGCGCAGTTTGAGCTGCGCATCGCAGACCTTCTTGCCGCCGCTGGTGATCTTTGCCTTGGTGACGGCAAAACCGGAGCCGTCATGTTCGAGGAAAGCCTCGATGTCGAGCACCGCTTCCGGCTCGACGAAGGTGCGCATCTTGGCGCCATCGACCGACATCAGGAAGGGCATTGACGTAAAATCGGTGGCGGCCAGCACCAGCATGCCTGATGCCTGCGCCATGGTTTCGATGAGAAGCACGCCAGGGACGAGCGGCATGCCTGGAAAATGCCCCTCGAAAACGGGGCTCTTGGCCGGCACGACCGAGCGCGCAACGAGCGTGCGCTTCTCAAGGTCCACCGCCTCGACGCGGTCAATCATCTGGAAATATTCCAGCAGCATCAGACTTCTCCGGCGCGACGCGCACTAAGCCCGTCGGAAGGCCTACTTAGGAACAAAACCGCCCGGCCGCCATATCAATGGCGGCAGGGCGTGAAAAAAAGATGATGATGTTGCTTCAAGCCTTGGCGGCGCGCAGCTCGTCGATCTTGGCACAGAGGTTCTTCAGCACGAAGTATTCTTCGGTGGAAACCTTGCCTTCGTTGACTTCCTGCGTCCACTTTTCGAGCGGAATCTTGATGCCGAATTCCTTGTCGATGGCGAAAACGATATCGAGGAAGTCGAGGCTGTCGATACCGAGGTCATCGATCGTGTGGCTTTCCGGCGTGATCGTTGCGCGGTCGATCTCGCTGGTTTCAGCAATGATGTCGGCAACTTTATCGAATGTAGCGGTCACTCGCTCTACCTCTTGGAAATGAAGATTCTCCCCCTCATAGGCAAATCCATTTCAAAAGCCAATGCTTTCGTCCCGGTTGCAAGCCAATTTGGCGGGCAGGTGTTGCCTAAACAGCAATGGAATGGCGCCCTTTGGCCTGTCCGAGATGGGCATCGAACCAGGAAGAGACCACCCGGCTAAAGACTTTTGCCGTTTCCGTGACGCAAAAACCGTCCGCCTCGACGGCGCAGAGGCCATCCTGATCCAGCGCCGCAATCTGCCGCGCCTCCGTAATCAGCGGCTCGGCCGCAGCCCCGAATTTCGCTCGGAGGTCACGGAAGGAAAAACGGAAATCGCACATCAGCCGCTCGATCACATGCCCGCGTAGCCGGTCGTCATCGGAAAGTGCGATCCCGCGCACCACGGCAAGTCCGCCGGCATCGACCATGCGCTGATATTCGCCGGTTGCCGGCATGTTCTGCACATAGCCTTGCGGCAGCCGCCCGATCGAAGACGCGCCGAGCCCGATCAGCACAGGCGCCTCATCCTCCGTATAGCCCTGGAAATTCCGGTGCAGGCGCCCTTCCCGCGCGGCGACCGCCAGCCCGTCGTCGACTCTGGCGAAATGGTCGATGCCGACGGACTGGTAGCCGGCCGCGCACAGCATCGCGGCTGCGTGACCCATTTGCCGGAAGCGTTCTGCCGCATCGGGCAAAGTCTCCTCAGGGATCATCGTCTGATGTTTCTTCATCCACGGCACATGCGCATAGCCGAAGAGCGCGATGCGGTCGGGATCGAGCGTCACGATATTGGAAACGGTACACTCTAGGCTCGCAAGCGTCTGATGCGGCAACCCGTAGAGCAGATCGCAATTGACCGAGCGAACGCCCCTCGCCCTGACGGCATCGACGACGCCCCTAGTCTGCTCGAATGTCTGCAGCCGGTTGATCGCCTGCTGGACCACAGGATCGAAATCCTGCACGCCGAGGCTTGCCCGCGTCAGCCCGATCTCGGCAAGCGCCTCGTAACGCGCCTCATCGAGATCGTTGGGGTCCATCTCCACGCTGATGGACGCATCCGCCTCGAAACGGAAACGCGTCTTGAGATGCCCGATGAGGCCGATCATATCCCCAGGTTTCAGCATGGTGGGCGAGCCGCCGCCAAGATGCAGCGCGGTGATGCGCGCCTCGGGGATCAGCTGCGCCACCATATCTATCTCGTCCTTCAGCGAGCGCAGATAGGCGGCGATCGGCTCATAGCGCAGCGTCTGCTTCGTATGGCAAGCGCAGAACCAGCAGAGCCGGTCGCAATAGGGAATATGGACATAGAGAGAAACCGCAGTGCCGGGCGCGATCTCGTCCAGCCACAGCGCATATTCGCCGGCACCTATACTTGCGTTCAATTGCGGCGCTGTCGGATAGCTCGTATAGCGCGGTACGGGGCCGGAATATTTCTTCAGCAAGTCGGTTTTCAAGGCGGGGATTCCCCTTAACGAGACTTCCCTCAAATAAACCTGCTGAAAAGAGGAAACTTTGACCTGGATCAAATCGGATTCGAGACGGAATTGATAAAGATCAAGACGTAACCGCAAGAAATCGGGATAGATGACCTGGGGGCCGAAGCGTATCACAGACGCGAGGCCGAATGGTCGGATCGGGGCATCGACATGGATATCGCGCGCAGTGAAGATCCAGACATAAGTATTCCCGCAGCCTGCCGGGTCTGCGAGGCACGCCACGGCGTGGTCTGCAGCGCGCTGACATCAGCCCAGCTTCGCGAGCTCTGCAAGCACTCCATGCGCCGCAAGATCGATGCGGGAAGCGAAATTGTTGCGCAAGGCGAAGAAGTCTTGTCCTATTCCAACATCATGAATGGCGTGGTGAAGCTCTGCAAGGTGATGCCGGATGGGCGCCAGCAGATCGTCGGGCTGCAATTCGCCCCCGATTTCATCGGCCGCCCCTTCGTGCCCGAGAGCACGCTGTCGGCCGAGGCAGCCACGCCGACGGAAATCTGCGTCTTCCCCCGCCGTCTGCTCGACCGGATGATATCAGATACACCGGAACTGCAGCACAACCTGCATGCTCAGGCGCTGAAGGAACTGGATGCTGCACGGGAATGGATGCTGACGCTCGGCCGCCGCACGGCCCAGGAAAAGGTCGCAAACCTTCTCTATCTCGTCGCCACGCATGCCGAGCCGGAAACGACCAGCAGCGCGGCCTTCGACCTGCCGCTCTCACGCAGCGAGATCGCCGATTTCCTGGGGCTGACGATCGAAACCGTCAGCCGCCAGATGACCAAATTGCGCAAGCAGGGCGTCATCCAGATCGAGAACAGCCGTCATATCACCGTTCCCGATATGGATGAGCTCGAGCGCCTGGTTAGCGCCTGATTTGCTTACCGCGTGATCACCACGCGGGTATTGGCAAGGCCGTTTTCCTGCGCCATCGAGAAGAACTGGGCCGCATTGTTGGGGTCGAGACGGACGCAGCCATGCGAGGCCGGCGTGCCGAGCCGCTTGCGTTCGAAAGTAGCATGAACGGCATAACCGCCATTGAAGAACACGGCGAACGGCATCGGCGCATTGTCGTATTTCTTGGAGCGGTGATCGCGAGACAGCCACTTGGCGCTCCAGGAACCGGTTGGCGTGGTATAACCCTTGCGCGCCGTCGAAACCTTCCAGCGATACTTCACCCAACCGTTCTCGGTAACAGTCATCGTCTGCTTGCTGAGGCTGATATTGGCAACCAGCGTAGCAGCCTGAGCCGCAACTGGAGAAAACTGCAATAACAACACTGCCGTAGCAGCCGCAAAAAACGTCTTCATGGTCGTCCCTCTATCGAACCTTTAAAGGCTTATTTTCGCCCAACGAGAGAAGAGACTACGGCAATACTTGTTATTTTGCTTTAACTCGAATGGTAATCACATTTCTAACAAACCGGGGCCGGTTGCGGCACTGGCGTCACTCGGGAAAGCCGGCCTTGCGATAGCCGTCGACAAAATGTGCGAGCGTCCCTGCGTCCCGGAACGGTTCCATCGCGATCCAGTGGCTGATCGTGAAATGCGGGTTTGCGACGAGGAACAGCTCCGCCTCTGCACGGGCCTCATCGAGCCGGCCGAGCTGGGCAAGACCTGCCGCCAGGAAACGGCGTGAGCTCGTGCGATAGGTTTCCTCCCGGCGCAGCGTCTCGACGACGGCTTCATAGTTGCCATCAGCATATTGCGCTTGGCCGAGTGTCAAATAATACCAGCTGGCCGGAAACGGGTTCAGCCGAAACGCCTTGCCGATATGCTCCAGGCCCTCGTCGATCCGCCCGGCGAGAACGGAAATATCTGACAGAGCCGCCCACGTATCGGCCTCATTCGGATCGAGCGCGATGGCCTTTTCGAATTCCGCATCGGCTTCCGCGAAGCTGCGCTCATAGGCAAGCAGGTAAGCAAGCACCCAGCGGCAGCCGGCATCGTTCGGATCGAGCGCGACGGCCTTGCGCGCCAATTCCAGGGCAACGCTGCGATTGGCTTCGGTTGGACCACCGCTATGCACCCATCCCATCCAATGGTTCAGCGCAAGCCACCGATGGGCCTCGGCATAGTCAGGGTCGAGCGCAATCGCCCGTGTCAGCATCAGCTGCGTTTCCCGCGCGCTTTGCGGCGCATCATCCATCAGCGTGCGCGCCCGCACGCAGAGATCATAGGCTTCGAGGCTCTTGGGGCGGTTACGCGGCGGCGGTGGACGCAGCCGGCCAAGCAGCGCCTCGACGATCTTGCCGGTGACCTCGTCCTGAACGGCAAAAATATCGTCCAGGCCGCGGTCGAAACGCTCCGCCCAGAGATGATCGCCGCTTTCGGCATCGACGAGCCGGGCGTTGATGCGCACGCGCTCCGCCGCCCGTCTTGCGCTGCCGTCGAGCAGATAGCGCACCCCAAGCTCCTCGGCGATATCACGCACATCCATCGCCTTTCCCTTATAGGCAAAGCTCGAATTGCGGGCGATGACGAAGAGGCCCGAGGTCCGGGAAAGATCGGTGATAAGGTCTTCGGTCAGGCCATCCGCAAAACCCTCCTGCTCCGGATCGCCGCTGACGGTGACGAAGGGCAGTACGGCAATCGAGGGTTTGTCGGGCAGCGCCAAAGCTTTTCGCCTCCCGCTGCCGAGCTGTTTTATGGCGCCGGTGAAGCGATAGCCGATGCGCGGAACCGTCGAGATCCATTCACCACCGTCAGCGGCAGGACCCAGCAGCTTGCGCAGCTGCGCGATCTGGACGGTGAGGTTGCCCTCCTCGACGGCCGTGCCCGGCCAGGCCGCATCCATCAGCTCGGTCTTGGCCAGAATTTCGCCGGGCCGCCCGACGAGCGCGGCAAGCAGCATTACGCCGCGGTGCCCGACGGCAACGGGATCGTCGTTCCGAAGAAGCGTTCCCGCCTCCGGATCAAGCACGAACGGACCAAAGGCAAAGCGCGCTCCCTGCATGGCGCGCATCCTAGAGGCTTTCATGCCGGGTTGGAACCGTCCTGCCTGATGCCATTCGATCTCGGCATTCCCGCGGACAATTTCGTCCGCTTAGGCGCGTGGCATCCGAGGCGCGACTGGTTTAATCGTGTTCGATCAGATAATTACCGGCTGAAAAAAGAGCGTCGAGGTACACCCATGGTTTTCTGGATAGCAAGTCTGGTGGGACTGGCGGTCGCCTATCTCTTCGGCTCCCTGCCCACGGGCTATCTGGCGGGCAAACTGCTCAAGGGCATGGATATCCGCCAGCATGGCTCCAGATCCACCGGAGCAACGAACGTACTCAGAACGCTCGGTAAATGGCCTGCTTTGGCGGTTCTCCTGATCGATGTGCTGAAAGGTGTCGCAGCAGTCGTCTTTGCCCGCTGGTTTTATCTCTGGCTCTCGACAGTACCATCGGGCACGCCGCCGACAGCACCTGACCTGCAAAGCGCGGAGCCCTGGATTGTTTGCCTGGCCGGTCTTGGCGTGTTGTTGGGGCATGGCCGTTCGATCTGGCTGAACTTTATGGGAGGCAAATCTGCTGCGACAGGGCTCGGCGTGTTGCTGGCAATGTCCTGGCCCGTCGGTTTGGGTGCCGCGGCGGTTTTCTGCCTTGCGCTGGCCGCCTTCCGCATTGTTTCCCTGAGTTCGATGCTGGCAGCGTTGACGGCCATCGCTCTCGTCTGCGGCCTGGAGCAACCGTTGCCCTATCGGCTGCTGGTAATATCAGGCGGCATCTACGTGATTGTGCGCCATCGCGCCAATATCAGGCGGCTGCTGGCTGGGACGGAGCCACGTCTGGGCAAAGTCGCCTAGAATCGAAAATGCACCGATACCAATTGCCGTGAGAGCAAGAAGCGTTTCAATCCTGCCTGACGATGGCGCCGACCGCATTGACGAGCACGCGCGACACGGTCAGCGCCGACAAGCCGTCGATATCAGCCGGAGGATAAAACTCGACCAGGTCAAACCCGGCGATTCTCGCCCGCCTGCCGAGGCCGGCGATCAAGTCGATCACCTGTGTGTAGGTGAGGCCACCAGGGGTACGCGCCGCCACGCCCGGCATGATGCCGGGATCGATGCTGTCGCAATCGAGCGTGACGACCACCCGCGCTCCCTCGGGAATATGCCGGAGAGCGGCTTCGACACCCACTGTGTGGATCTCGCGGGCAGTGACAAAGCGGCTGCCATAAAGCTGCGCCGCTTCCACCTCGGCGATGCGCGCGCTGCCGACGCTGCGCAGACCGACTTGCACCATGCCGGCGACATGCGGCATCTCGCTCGCCCGACGCATCGGACTTGAATAGCCGTAGCGCTCGCCATGCACCTCGTCGCGCCAGTCGATATGGGCGTCGATCTGCAGGACCCAGACCGGCCCTTGATCCGCAAAGCCAGCGAGGAAGGGAAAGGTCACGGAACAGTCTCCCCCGAGCAGGATCGGTACGGCCGATAGTGCCAGGATTTCGCGCGTCTTCGCCTCAATCCGAGCGCGGTTGTCGGCATTGTCATGCATGGTGGTCTCGATGTCGCCAGCGTCGATGCAGGAGATCGGCTTGCCGGCAAACAGCGGGCCGCCGAGATCGAAATCCCAATGCTCGATGAGCCCGGCATCCTCCTGGCTCGCAGCGCGGATGGCGCCGGCGGCCAGCGCATAACCGCTGCTGTCCTTGCCGGGATAGGTGCTGCCGTGCGCGGCTGCGAAGATCACCGCACGGGGCAAACGGCCATCGGCCAGGCGATCTGGAAGGCCGAGAAAGGAAGATGAGGCGGTCATGTCCTTATTGTCCTGATCAGGCGAAATCCTGTTTTAACCTGTTTAGTCACTTTGGAAGTTTTTGCGAACTTTTTGGAAGCGCTTAATTACGCCCCGCGCCGCATCCTCCAGACTCCACCATCCTTTGAAATCTAAGGCCCCAGGCGAAATCCAAGTTCCCGGACCTTCAAGCTCCATGGAGTTCATCATGAGCGATTGCTGCACCCTTGCATCAACCCCACGTCACAAGTTACCGCGCCGGCACAATAGCCTGATCATCCTGCGAAGCGCGATCACGCACTGGTTCTGGCGCATCCGCATCCGCCGCGAACGGAAGCGACGGTCGAAAATCAGCCCCGTTCTGATCGACGATATCGGCCTGACGGAACAACAGGCAGGCTCCGAGACCACCGGCTTTTTCTGGCACGTGTGAGGCGAATGTCCGATGACACACGATGACCAGTTTCCTCCAGCCGCAACGATCGACCGGCGCAGCCCGATATCGCCACGCGAAGATCGCATTCCATGGGCCGCGATGGCAGGCATCATCGCCACCGTCACGGTGTTCGCCATGGCGCAGGGCCTGACCTATCCGCTCCTGAGCTTCATTCTGGAGCGGCAGGGAACACCATCAGGCCTGATCGGCCTGTCGGCCGCCATGACGCCAACGGGCTTTATCGTCTCCGCACCCTTCATTCCTGCCCTGTCACACCGCGTAGGCGCCGGACGGCTTGCCATCCTCTGCTCGATCCTCGCAGCACTCAGCCTGATTGCCATTGCCTGGACGCAGGACATTTGGGCGTGGATGCCGCTGCGCTTCCTGCTCGGCGTCTTCGCCAACCCGCTCTACGTGATCAGCGAAACCTGGCTGCTCGCCATCACGCCCGCCGCGCGCCGTGGCCGCATCATGGGCCTCTATTCGTCCGTCGTATCAGGCGGCTTCGCCATCGGCCCGCTATCCCTCGGCCTTGCCGGTACGGAGGGCTGGCCACCCTTCCTGATCGGTATTTTCGCCTTCCTCGTCTGCGGCCTGATCGTGCTTGCCGTCACAAGACGACTGCCCGACATGCCGCAGGAGGGCGAAGCCATATCTGTCGGCGGCTTCGTCATGCTGGCGCCGCTCCTGCTCTTCGCCGTCTTCGTCGCCGCCGGTTTCGAGCAGATCCTGCTTGCCCTCTTCGCCGTCTATGGCGCAGCCCTCGGCAGCCCCGAACCCCGCATCACCGCGCTGATCACCTGCTTCATCGCAGGCAATGCCGTGCTGCAGATCGTCCTCGGCCGCCTCGCCGAACAATTTGGCTCCCGCCCTACCCTGCTCTTCTGCGTGCTCGCCTCGCTCGCCGGTTGCCTGCTCCTGCCGCTGCTCTTCGATACATGGCTCATCTGGCCGCTGTTTTTCGCCTGGGGCGGCGTCTCCTTCGGCATCTACACCCTGTCGCTGATCCAGCTCGGTGAACGCTTCACCGGCCAGTCCCTCATCGCCGGCAACGCCGCCTTCGCCCTCGTCTGGGGTCTCGGCGGCATCGCAGGCTCGCCCGCGACGGGCGTGGCGATGCAACTGATCGGCCATCAGGGCCTGCCACTATCGCTTGGCCTGCTGAGCTGTGTCTTGGCGTTACTTTTGACGGCGGAGAAATGGCGAGGCTAAAGCAGGCAGACGAAGGCCACGAAGGTAAGCAGCGTCAGCGCCATGCAGCTGGCCTGGAAGACCGAAATCCCGTCCTCCACATCGCCTGCCGTCGCCACATCCCGGCCCGTGCCGTTGATCATCGGCTCGCGCACGACCACGCCCGAATAGACGCGCGGGCCGGCAAGCTGGAGATCGAGCGCGCCGGCCATCGCCGCCTCCGGGCGGCCGGAATTCGGCGAGCGGTGCAGCTTGCCGTCGCGGATGCCGACACGGAAAGAATCGCGGAAGGCTGACGTGCCGCGGCGGATGCCGGCGCCGACGGCGATCAGCAGGATCGACAGGCGTGCCGCCGGCCAGTTGGCGATATCGTCCAGCCGCGCCGAGGCCCAGCCGAAATCGACATATTTTTCCGAACGGTGGCCGATCATTGAATCCGCTGTATTGAGCATCTTGTAGAAGAACAGGCCAGGTAGGCCGAAGATCGCAAACCAGAGGGCCGGCGCCACCACGCCATCGGAAAAATTCTCGGCGAGGCTCTCGATTGCCGCACGGCAGACACCCGGCTCATCCAGCGTTTCCGGATCGCGCCCGACGATGCGCGACACCGCCTTGCGCCCGCCAACGAGGCCGTCGCTCTTCAGCGCCGCTGCGACCGCCGCGACATGATCCGACAGGCTCTTTTGCGCCAGGAAAATCGCCACGCAGAAGACTTCGAGCAGGATACCGACAGGGCCGAAGAGCATCAGGAACCAATGCAGCACCAGGCCGGTGACGACGGCGAGCCCCGACAGCGCCAGGATCGCCACCACGCCGTTCTGCCGGCGCTGAGCCTTGCTCAGGCTCTCACGGTTGAAATGCTGGTCGAAATAGCCGACCGCCCGACCGAAGATGGCGACCGGATGCGGCACGCGCATCCACAGCCATTGCGGATCGCCGATGATGCGGTCGAGCAGCAGCGCCAGAACCAGCACGAGAAAATGTTCATCCAGATTCATCGGTTAAAGCTCCGAAGGGCCGCAGCAAGTCGTCCATCCGCCGCAGCATCCGGCGCAAGGCCGATGCGCAGCCAGTCCGGTGCATAATCGAACCGGCGGACGAGAATATGATGGCGGCAGAGAGTCGTGTAAATGTCACCGGCTTTCGCGTCGGCAACGAGGGTGAAAAGCGGCGTGCCGCCCGCAATAGCAAGGCCGGCTCCGGCAAGCACGGCATGCAGGCCCGCCTGGCGCTCGGCAATCGAGCCGGCGATGGCGGAGACATCCGAATTCAGCAGCGAGCTCGCCATTGACAGCGCAGGCCCCGACACCGCCCAGGGACCGAGCCAGTCCTCGAAACGCACGAGAATATCGCCCCGCGCAATGGCAAAGCCGAGCCTCAGCCCTGCAAGCCCGAAGAACTTGCCGAAGGAGCGGAAGACGATGAGGTTCGAAAGACCTGATGCACGCGGCACGAGGCTCGCCTCCGGGCTCGTATCCCCGAAAGCCTCATCGACAACAAGAAAACCGCCGCCCGCCTTCAGCCGCTCATGCAGCGCTTCCAGCCTGTCCGCCGCGTGGACCCGACCGTCTGGATTGTTCGGATTGACGACAACTGCCAGCCCATGCTCCGCGCCGATATCATCGATATTGCTGACCGCATCGACGGCAAAACCCGCAACGCTGAAAGCCCGCGCATATTCCCCATAGGTCGGCGACAGGATCGCAACTTTTCTGCCCGGCTCGATCAGCCGCGGCAGAAGCTGGATGACCGATTGCGTGCCGGGAACCGGAAGCGGCAGGATCGCGCCGCTGCGGTAATGATCGCGCGCCGCATGTCGCGCCGTCTCGATCAGATGTCGGTCCGGCAGCCGATGCCACACCCTTGCAGGTATCTCCGGCAGCACCACCGGATTGGGATTGATGCCGGTCGAAAGATCGAGCCAGTCCTCCAGCCGGCCGCCGAAGCTTGCCGCCGCCGCGGTGATGCCGCCGCCATGCACGATCGGCGCATTCATGCGGCAGCTCCCACAAGATCGATCAGATGCATGTAGGATCCGGCCACCTGCCCGCGCCGCAAGCCGGTGAAGCCGAGATCGTTGCCGAGCGCATCCTGCGTGGCAAACATCCGGTCGGCCTCCCCTTCGGAGACGATCGTCGAATAGTGGAATTCATGCGCCGTCATCGGCCTGTCGAAAAAGGCGCCGTCGAGCGGCGTGACGCGGCGATAGCCGAGATGCCGCTTGCGCGTCTCATAGCTGGTGACGATAGGCAGCAGGCCGAGCATTTCATGGCGCTCGCCTTGCCCGTCGATCAGCCCGTCGCCGAGCACCATGTAGCCGCCGCATTCGCCATAGATGCGCACGCCCCGCGCCGCCGCAGCCTTCATGCCGGCTACAAAATTCTGCGAAGCCGCGAGCCTGCCCGCATGCAGTTCGGGATATCCGCCCGGAAGATAGATCGCATCGGCAGCCTCGGACGGGCCCTCGTCGGCGAGCGGCGAGAAGAAGGAAATCTCGGCCCCGCGCCGCCGCCAGCCGAGCAGCATATGCTCGTAGCAAAAGGCAAAGGCGATATCGCGCGCGACGGCAATGTGCCTGCCGAAAGGCATCAGCCGGGCAATATTGGCAGCCGACGGCCGGTTCATACCCTGCCGCGCGATGCGCATGAGGAATTCGAAATTGCACTCTTCGGAAACGGCATTGGCCGCATAATCGATGAACTCCTCGAGCGCCCCATGCTCGCCCGCCTGTACCAGTCCCAGATGCCGCTCTGGCAGGGCCAGCATCGCATCCTTGCGGATGACGGCAACGATGGGCATGCGGATCGCTTCCAGCGCCTGGCGCAACATCGCTTCGTGCCGGTCGCTGCCGACCTTGTTGAGGATGACACCGGCGATGCGCACATCGGCGCGGAAACCGGCAAAACCGCTGACGAGCGGCGCCACCGATTGCGACAGGCGCGAAGCATCGACGACGAGCACGACCGAAAGTCCGAGCTGGGCCGCAAGGTCCGCCGCCGTGCCGCGCCCGTCCGCAGCACCATCGAACAGGCCCATCATGCCCTCGATCAGCAACACCCGGTCGCCGGAGCGGTGCAGCGTCGCATTGGCGGAAATCAGTTCCGGCCGCATGCCCCAGGGATCGAAATTCAGGCAGAGCGTGCCGCTTGCCGCCGCGTGAAAGGCCGGATCGATATAATCAGGGCCGGCCTTGCCGGGTGCGACGGCGACGCCGCGATTGCGCAGCGCCCGAAGCAACCCGAGCGTCACTGTGGTCTTGCCGGAACCGGAGGACGGTGCGGCGATCAGCAACCCGCTCATGCTGTCTCCCTCCCTTGCCCGCCGGCATGCCTGAAGGGGTCGGGCTGCAGCCGCCGACCGCCAAGCGCGCCAAGCCAGTCGAGAGAGGCGCGCAACCGCACCACCTCGCCGACGACGACGATCGCCGGCGGTTCCAGACCGGAGGCGGCAACGGCTTCAGGCGCTTCGCCAAGCGTCGTCTCCAGCACCTGCTGGTCACCGGTCGCCGCGTTGCAGACGAAGGCCACTGGCTCGAAAGCCGAACGGCCCGAAGCAATCAGATTGGCGCTGATCTGGGCAATATGTTTCATCGCCATATACATGACGATGACGGGCGAGCCCTTGCCGATCGCTTCCCAATTGATCGCGTCAGGCACGATGCCGGAGGAATCATGGCCGGTGAGGAAGGTCACGGCATGGTTGATGTCCCGATGCGTCACCGGAATCCCGGCATAGGCAAGCCCGCCGATACCAGCGGTAATGCCCGGCACGATACGAAACGGGATATTGTGCTCGACCAGCGTCAGCGCCTCTTCCCCACCCCGCCCGAAGACGAAGGGATCGCCGCCCTTCAGCCGCAGCACGCGTTTGCCGGTCCGCGCCAATTCCACCAACCGAAGCGAAATATCCCGCTGCTTGGCCGAGGGTTTGCCGCCGCGTTTCCCCGCATATTCGAGCTCCGCACCTGACCGCGCGAGCTTCAGGCATTCCTCGTTGACCAGCGCGTCATGGACGATCACATCGGCCTCGGAAAGCCCCTTGGCGGCAAGCAGCGTCAGCAGGCCCGGATCGCCGGGACCGGCCCCAACGAGCCAGACGCTGCCCGGCTCCAGCGCCGGCAGATGTGAGAATGCGCGATCTATCATCCCGCTGATCTAGGCCCGGCAGCAGACGAGGTCAACGCCATCAGTGGCAGCGCACCGGAAGTTGACAAAATGGCCGAGACTCAATTTCCGAAGAAGCGGAATCAGCCTCGGAAGAAACGCATATAACAATTTGATTGGATTCCAGAATATGGGAACGGGCCGGCCGCAGGCATGCGGGACCGGCCCGTTGAAGCCATCAGAGGCGCAGCAGCGTATCGCGGATCAGCTCGAGCACTTTTTCCGACTCGATGCCGGTGGCAACGATCTGGCTCGGCAGTCCATCCCAGTCGCCCGGCGGGAACCGGCGGCCATCCTGCTTGATCACCGTCTGGCCATCGGCAATACCGCTGCAGACAACACGCACCGCGCCCGTGATCGTCGTGAACAGCTCGGGCGCCACGACATAGACGCTGGCGCAGCTGTCATGCACCATCATGCCGTCTTCGACCGCATGCTTGTAGAAGTCGATATAGGACTGCGAAAGCGTATCGAGCTGCTTGACCGCCTTGTCGCCCCTGGCGGCCATCTCCCCGAGATAGCTGCGGCTCATCGTCGTGATCGCGGTCACATCGAGGCCGATGACGACGACCTTCCACGGCGCAGTCATGACGATATCGGCCGCTTCCGGATCGCCATGGATATTGGCTTCAGCAACCGGCGAGACATTGCCCGGCACATAGAAATTGCCGCCCATGATGACGACGTCCTTCACGAGGCCTGCAATCTCGGGGTCTTCCTTGAGCGCCAGGGCCAGGTTGGTCATGCGGCCGACGGCAACCAGCCTCACCTCGCCCGGATTGGCGCGCACGGTCTCGATGATGAAGCGATGCGCCGGGCGCGGATCGACCGGCAGGTCGATGGTATCTGGCACCGGCATATCACCGAGGCCATTCTCGCCATGCACCATGGTCGGCCACGGACGCTCATGACGCGCAGGATCGATGGTGACATTGGCGCCCTTGGCAACGGGTGCTGCGATATCCCACTCCCGCTTCAGGAACAGCGCATTGCGCGTCGTCGTCTCGATCGAGGCATTGCCAAAAATCGTGGTGATGCCGATCAGATCGATCTCGGGGTGGCGGTGCAGGAAAAGCAGCGCCATTGCGTCATCGACGCCTGGATCCGTGTCATAAATGACCTTGTGCATATGTATCCTCCAGAGCAATTCCAGCAAAAATCTGCGGCGGTTTTGCGCCCGGAATTGCGTGAAAACAAAGGGATAGAGCACATTCGTGATTCAAAAAACGAAGATGCTCCGGATTCGAATCGCTGGCAGCCGGACGGCGCCGCGAAGTGCCGCCACCATAACGCCCGTCAGGCTTTCTGCAACCCGATGCGGGCGACGGCTGCTGTCGCATGCTGAGATTTGATCTTGCCGAGCACCAGCTCTGCATCCATGCCAAGAGCCGCAAGGGCCGCCGCTTCCGCCACCCCATGGCAGCCGACACGGGCAAAAACGATGGCAGAGGGATTCCTGAGCCGCGGCGTCTCCTCTTCCAGGCGCGCCGCATCGAAGAACACGACAGGCACGGAAAATTGCGCAGCAACGGCGAGGATCGCCGGCTCTTGCCCGCGGCTATCGATCGAGGCAACAGCCGCAAGCTCAGCCCCGCTGATACCGGCCGCCCTCAACGCCTCGACGGCAAGCGCCATCACCTCGCTATCAGGCGCCCCGCGCTCGCAGCCAAGCCCGAGCACATGCCGCCTTGTCTCATCAATGGTGATTTCGCTCACTCCCGTCAGCCGATTGCGCCCCGCTGTGTCCCCGGAGCCATTGCAGCTTGAGGTGGGAAATGCAACAAGGCCGCCCGAAAGCCCCCGCCCCGCATACCTCTCCCGGAATAGCATCTTGCCTGACATTGCCATCCATCTGCTTCTGCTGCTCTGCGCGGCGGCCTTCTTTGCTGGTTTCGTCGATTCCATTGCCGGTGGTGGCGGCCTGATCACCGTTCCCGCCATGCTGATCGCAGGCATCCCGCCGCTACAGACGCTCGGCACCAACAAGGTGCAATCCCTCTTCGGCGCCGCCTCGGCGACCATCGCCTATGCGCGCAAGGGCCATGTGAAGCTTTCGGAACAATTGCCGATGGCGCTGATGGCCGTCATGGGCGGCGCGCTCGGTGCAGCCCTCGCGACACTCGTTCCCGGCCACGTGCTGCAGGCCGTCATGCCGGTGCTGCTCGTGGCAATCGCCATCTTCTTCGCCGTCAAGCCGAACCTCAACGACCTCGATACCGTCAGGCGCATGACGCCCTTCCTCTTCGGCCTGACGCTGGTTCCGCTCATCGGCTTCTACGACGGCGTCTTCGGCCCGGGCACCGGCTCCTTCTTCATGCTGGCTTTCGTCACGCTCGCCGGCTTCGGCATGCTGAAGGCGACGGCCCATACCAAGCTTCTCAATCTCGGCTCGAATTTCGGTGCGCTCGTCGTCTTCGCAAGCTTCGGTGCGACGCTCTGGAAGATCGGCCTTCTGATGGGTGTCTGCCAGTTCCTCGGCGCACAGTTCGGCTCGCGGCTCGCCATGCGCATCGGCGCAAAGCTCATCAAGCCGTTGCTCGTCATCGTCTGCATCGCTTTCGCGATCAAACTTCTGTCCGATCCCGCAAACCCGCTGCGTGTCTGGCTCGGGGTTTAGAATTTGATCTGATCAATCGTGGTCAGCGTCGTCTTCGCCGAAACACCCGGCGCATTGGCGAAATGCCAGGCGACATATTGCTCGGCATAAGGATCGGCAGATGACATGCCATCGACAGGCAGGATCACATTCATGCCCTTCAGCGCCGCATAGGCTGCCGTATTCAGCACCGCGCCTTCGGATGCCGTTCCGGCCACGATGATGGTCTTGATGTGCTTCTCGGTCAGGATCTTTTCGAGATCGGTGTTGATAAACTTGTTGGCCCCGGCTTGTACGATCGCATCGCCCTCCTTCGGCGCCAGCACGCTGGCGATATCGCCCTTCGTGGCACCACCGGTGATGCTGTAGATGACGGGAACGCCGCTCTTGCGCGCCTCGTTCATCAGCTTTTCCACTTTCGGGAGAGAGGCGATGCAGCGCGGCTTGTTCTTCGCGTTGCACGGCCCCTTGGACGGGTCCTGCGCGCCATTGAAATCGAGCAGCAGCAGCACCGTATCCGACCTATTCACGCTGACCGGCTTCAGCGCCGGTGCTGCCGGCACCTTGATCGTATTCCAGTCATCGATAACAGTTGCCTGCGTCGCGGATGCGCCGAGAAGCGCAATGGCGAATGCGGCTAAGGCTTTGTATGAACGGGTTTTCACCGATGTCTCCTCCGGGGCAAAAGGGGTCGCCGCAAATCTCCGGGCTGCCTCCACGCCTGTCAAATCACCAAGCCGCGAGATGAGCGGTTCCAGCAAAAATGTGCCGCGGTTTTACGTCCGCAATGGTGTGAAAACCGATTGTTGATCAGCCTTCCATTACCTCCCGCGTAATTGATAGGCTGCACCGCTTTCGCCGATGATCGCCCTGCCTGAACATGCCACCTGCCTGAATATGAAAGGCGATCAAAAGGAGATGACCCGATGCCCAACGCCCCGACAAACGACGCAAACACCAACGCCGAGCGCTACCTCGCCATCTGGAACGAGACGGACGCCGCTCGCCGCCGCGCTCTCATCGCCGAGAGCTGGGCGGAAGCCGCCACCTATATCGACCCGCTGATGCGCGGCGAAGGCCATGAGCAGATCAATTCGCTGGTCGAAGCCGTCCAAAGCCGCTTCCCCGGCTTTCGTTTCGAGCTGATCGGCACGGCCGATGGCTACGGAAACAACCTGCGCTTCTCCTGGGGCCTCGGCCCTGAAAATGGCGAAGCGCTGATCAAGGGCACGGACTTCGCCGAGCTGGAGGACGGCAGGCTGAAATCCGTACGTGGCTTCATCGATCTCCTGCCGGAAGCCGCCTGATGACCCCGACCGCCCGCTCTCTCGGAGATCACCTGCGCGAATGGCGCCAGCGCCGCCGCATGAGCCAGCTCGACCTCGCGCTGGAGGCCGAAATCTCGCAACGGCATCTGAGCTTCATCGAGAGTGGGCGCTCGACCCCGAGCCGCGAAATGCTGCTGCATCTCGCCGAACGCCTCGGCGTGCCTCTGCGCGACCGGAACCCGCTGCTGCTGGCTGCGGGTTTCGCCCCCGTCTTTGCCGAACGCAGGCTGGATGATCCCGCCCTTGAGCCCGCGCGCCGGGCCATCGATAGGGTGCTGAAAGGCCACGAGCCCTTCCCGGCGATCGCCATCGACCGCCACTGGACGCTGGTTGCCGCCAATGCCGCCATCGCACCACTGCTCGAAGCCGTTGCCGATCCATCCTTGCTGGAACCGCCGGTCAACGTGCTGCGCCTCAGCCTGCATCCCCAGGGGCTGGCACCGCACATCATCAATCTCTCGGAATGGCGCGCCCATCTCCTTGATCGGCTGCGTCAGCAGATTTCGGTCTCGGGCGATCCGATGCTGGAAAAGCTGCTGAAGGAACTGCTGTCCTATCCGGCTCCCAAAGATGCTGGCGAGACCCACACCGACCTTGCCGGCATCGCCGTGCCCTTGCAACTTTCGACCAAAGCCGGCCTGCTTTCCTTCATCTCGACAACGACCGTCTTCGGCCCGCCCGTCGATATCACCCTGTCGGAACTGGCAATCGAAACGCTCTTCCCGGCCGACAAGGAAACGGCCGCGATACTGCGCGGCCATCTGGCGAATTAAAGATCAGAATTCCACGCCCGGCTGCCCCTTGATACCCGAGCGGAAGGGATGTTTGACGAGTTCCATCTCGGTCACGAGATCGGCGATCTCGATCAGCTCGTCCTTGGCGTTGCGGCCCGTCAGCACAACATGCGTCATATAGGGCTTCTCGGTTTTCAGAAATTCCACCACCTCGTTGATATCGAGATAGTCGTAGCGCAGCGCGATGTTGATCTCGTCGAGCAGCACCATGGAATTGCGCTCGTCGCGGATCAGTTCCTTGGCCTTTTCCCAGGCCGCACCGGCCGCCGCTACATCCCGCGCCCGGTCCTGCGTCTCCCAGGTAAAGCCCTCGCCCATCGTGTGGAACTGGCAGACATCGGAAAAGTGCTTCTCGATCAGATCCCGCTCGCCCGTCCACATGGCGCCCTTGATGAACTGCACGACGGCAGACGGCTTGCCATGGGCGATATGGCGGAAAATCATGCCGAAGGCGGCTGATGATTTGCCCTTGCCCTTGCCGGTGTGGACGATGATCAGGCCCTTCTCATCCGTCTTGCTGGCCATGATCTTGTCACGGGCGGCCTTCTTCTTCGCCATCTTCTCGGCGTGACGGGCATCGTCCTTTTCGGCTGGTACGACTGGCTCTTCGGTCATGGCTGGCTGCCTGCTCTTTTCTTGGTTTCGTTGGATTCAGTGAGGTTGAATTGCGCCGAGTTGCTGCGCGGCGTCCAGAGCCCGCGCTCGATCGCCTCCATGAGCCGTTCCTTCATCTCGGAAAGTGCCGCCGGGTTCTTCTCGGCCATGAAGTCGCGCACTTTGGGGTCGGCGACGAAGGCCTGATAGACCGCCTCGAAATGATGGTTGCCGACAGCCCCCGTCGTCGCCGCAAAGGCAAAGAGGTAATCGACCGTCGCGGTAATCTCGAAAGCGCCCTTGTATCCGTGGCGCATGACGCCCTCGATCCATTTCGGATTGACGACGCGCCCGCGCACCACGCGCCCGATCTCTTCTTCAAGCGAACGGATAACAGGCTTTTCCGGCCGCGAATGGTCGTTGTGATAGATCGCCGGCCGCGCACCGCCGAGTACCTCGGTCGCCGCCGCCATGCCGCCTTCGAACTGGTAGTAATCGTCGCTGTCGAGAAGGTCATGCTCACGATTGTCCTGGTTCTGGACGACCGCCTGAATGGACCGCAGCCGCTCCTCGAAGAGCCCGCGTTCGGCCTGTCCCTCTTCACCCGCGCCATAGGCATAACTGCCCCAGACGAGATAGGCCTCGGCCAGATCCGCACGCCGCTCCCAGCCCTTCTCATCGATCAGCGCCTGCAAACCTGCACCATAGGCGCCGGGCTTCGACCCGAAGATGCGATAGCCGGCCCGCTTTGCCGCGGCCTTCTCGTCAAGCCCGGCAGCGGTCAGCCGTGCCGTCTCGCCGCGCATGCGCCCGGCAATCGGGTTGTCGGTTGCATCCTCCTCCAGCGCACCAACCGCGCGGATCGCCTTGTCGAAGAGCGCGATCTGCTCGGGAAAAGCATCGCGGAAGAAGCCGGAGATCCGCAGCGTCACATCCACCCGCGGCCGCCGCAGCATGGCCGGCGGGATGATCTCGTAGCCGGTGACGCGGCGCGAGGCCATGTCCCAGACTGGTTTGACGCCGATCAGCGCCAATGCCTGGGCAATATCGTCGCCACCGGTGCGCATATTGGACGTGCCCCAGGCCGTCAGCCCGAAGGAGACGGGCCATTCGCCGTGATCTTGCACATAGCGGCGGATCAGCAGTTCGGCAGATTTCTTGCCGAGTTCGTAGGCGGCGGGCGTCGGCACAGCGCGACTGTCCACCGAATAGAAATTCCGCCCCGTCGGCAGCACATCCGGCCGCCCGCGCGTCGGCGCGCCGGATGGGCCAGGCGGCACGAAACGGCCGTCGAGGCCACGCAGCAGACTGGCGATCTCGGCCGGGCCGCAGGCGAGAATCGAGGGTTTAAGACGAGCCTCGATTTCATCGAGCACGCTTCTGGTTTGAGACCAGGGAGGTGGGCAGGTGATTTCGCCAGAGACAAGCTTGGCTGCGAGCAGTTCGATGCGTTCGACGGTGTCGCCGTTCGTGCGCCACGGGGCGTCGAGGATGTCTGCGAGGATTTTGGGTGTTGGACCGCTCCAGGGGGCGGCCATGTCGCAGTCGAGAGGGTCGAAAGACGCCTCCCCAGCTCCTCCACACAGGTGGGAGGGGTCTTTCAGCGTATCCCAAGCAATCGCCCGCTGCAGGCTCGCATCTCCACCCTCACCTAGCCCGCGCGGCACCCGCGCCAGCGCCACAGTCAGATCCGTCAGCAACCGCCCTTCAGGCGACACGCCAAACACATGCAGCCCGTCACGGATCTGCATTTCCTTGAGGTCGCAGAGATAGGCATCAAGCTTCTTCAGCGCCTCACCTTCGGCCTCGCCCTTGGCGATGCCCGCATCCCGATCCAGCCCGATATCAGCGACGAGATCGAGGATCTGCCGGCTGAGCAGGCGGATACGGCGCGGATCGCCGCCCGATGCCTCGTAATACTCGTCGACCAGCGCCTCCAGATCCTTCAGCGGCCCATAACTTTCGGCCCGTGTCAGCGGTGGCGTCAGATGGTCGATGATGACAGCGGCAGTGCGGCGTTTCGCCTGCGTGCCCTCGCCGGGATCGTTGACGATGAAGGGATAGAGATGCGGCAGTGGCCCGAGGATCGCCTCCGGATAGCAGGTCTCCGATAGCGCCAGTGCCTTGCCCGGCAGCCATTCCAGATTGCCGTGCTTGCCCATGTGGATCACTGCCTGTGCGCAGAATTCCTCGCGCAGGAAAGCATAGAAGGCGAGATAGCCGTGCGGCGGCACGAGATCGGGCGAGTGATAACTTTCCTTCGGATCGATATTATAACCGCGCGCCGGCTGGATACCGATCAGCAAGTCGCCGAAACGGGCGAAAGGCAGCGCAAAAGCGCCATCGCGGACATAGGGATCGGCCTCCGGCACACCCCAGCGCGTGCTGACTTCATCCTGAATCTGAGCAGGAAGAGATTCCAGGAAATCCTTGTATCGACTCAGGGAAAGCTGCTGGCGCACGACCTTTCCATCGAAGCCGGAATTGGTCGGCCCCGCCATCAGGTGCCGTATCAGCGCATCGCCATCGGCAGGGATATCGGCGACCGGGTAGCCGGCCTTCTCCATCGCTCGCATTACCTCGATAGTGCCTGCTGGCGTATCGAGGCCGACGCCATTGCCGAGCCGTCCGTCGCGGTTTGGATAATTCGCCATGACGAGCGCAACTCGCCTGCTCTCCAACGGCATCTGCCGCAGCCGCGCCCAGTTGGCGGCAAGCGATGCCACATAGTTCATGCGCCCTTCATCCGGCTCGCTGGAAACGATGTTGGCCTCGACAGCAACGTCGTAGCGCGCGGCTGATTTAAAGGAGACGGCGCGCGACAGCACCCTGCCATCCACCTCCGGCAGCGCGACATTCATGCCGAGATCACGCGCCGAGAGCCCTTGCGATGAGACGGCCCAGGCCTCTCGCGACGAAGCGGAGAAGATTGCCTGTAGCACGATCGCGTCGTTGGCCTCCAGCACCGTCGGCTCGCGATCGGCGCCGGGTGCGGAGACGGCAAAGCCTGTCGTGTTGATGACGACCTCGGGCTTCAGTTCGGCGAAGATGGATTCGAGGATGCCCTTGGAGACGGGATCCTTGAGGCTGTAGGCGAAGACCGGCAACGGACGCAGGCCTTGTTGCTGGAGGGCTTCGATCAAGGCTTCGACGGGCTTAGTTTCGCCGCTCTGCACGAGGGCGCGGTAGAAGGCGATGGCGACAGTAGGTGGCGTCCCCTTCCGGACTTGAACTTCGGCTTTGGCAAGCCGCCGCCACTCCTCAACTCCGACAAGCCCTCGCCCCGGCCACCAGATCCCCGCCTTCATCAGCGGCGCGGCTGGCGCCGGCTTCTCCGCCCCCGAAAGCATCGCTGATGCATAGGCAAGAAAGCCTTGCGCATTGGCGTCGCCGCCCTCGATCAGATACGCCCACAGCGCATTCAGATCATCAAGCGACACATTGGAAAACGGCGTCAGCCCCGCATCCGGCCGCGCATCGCCCGGCAGCACCGCAATCAGCGCCCCGTTACGAGCGGCAACCGCATGCAGCGCCTCCAGTGCGTAGTGAAAGTAGCTCGCCCCACCCAGCGCCCGCACGATGATCAGCTTCGCATGCCGTGCCGTGCGTTCGACGTAGGTATCGACCGACATCGGATGCTTCATGCTCATCAGGCTCGCAAGCCTGAGCGTATGCCCGCTCGCCCCGCCGGAATGAGCCGCAGCGATTGCCGCAAGCTCGGTGTCGGCGGCCGAGAGGAACAGGATATCGCCCGGCGACTGGCCGAGGTCGATGGCCTCGTCCCCGTCGCTGATCGTTCCCTGTTGAGCCAGAAGCAGGTGCATCGAAACCCCTTAGACCAGTGCCGCGATCGCCTTGCGCACCGCGTCCTGATCCATCTCATGCAGGCCGATGACGACGAGGCGCGTGGTGCGGGCTTCGCCCGGCGTCCAGGCGCGGTCGAAATACTGGTCGATGCGGGCACCCACGGCCTGCAGCTGCAGGCGCATCGGCTTGCCGGAGACATCGATGAAGCCCTTGAGACGCAGCACGTCATGCTCGGCGATAATGCCCTTCAGCTTCTCGACGAAACCTGATGTATCGGCGATAGCGCCGAGCTCGACGACGAAACTGTCGAATTCGTCGTGATCGTGCGGCGTACCGTCCTCATGCTCCAGCTCGTGATGGGACTTGCGGTTGACGATATCGTCTTCCGTGCCGATGCCGAGGCCGAGCAGCACGCTTGCCGGCACCTCGCCATTCCTGGCCTCGATCATCACAGGCTTGCGGGCGATGCGCGAGGCGACTTCGCTTTTC
Source organism: Rhizobium sp. YAF28 (assembly GCF_052113285.1). NCBI lineage: Bacteria > Pseudomonadati > Pseudomonadota > Alphaproteobacteria > Hyphomicrobiales > Rhizobiaceae > Rhizobium > Rhizobium sp. YAF28. Next base: position 153,874 of record NZ_JBFRCX010000005.1, read on the forward strand.
ACACGGCCAAGGCCGTCAGCGTCGATCAGGTCGGTCTTGTTGAGCACGATCAGATCAGCGCAGGTCAGCTGATCCTCGAAGAGCTCCTCGATCGGGCTTTCATGATCGAGCGATTCATCCTCGACCCGGCGTGCATCGACAGCATCATGGTCATCGGCAAAACGCCCTGCGGCAACAGCGGCGCTGTCGACCACGGTGATGACGCCGTCAACGGTGACTTCGCTTCTGATGTCCGGCCAGTTGAAGGCGGCGACCAGCGGCTGTGGCAAGGCAAGGCCTGAAGTTTCGATGACGATATGGTCCGGGCGCTGCTCGCGCTCCAGAAGCTTGGTCATGGTCGGAATGAAATCGTCGGCGACCGTGCAGCAGATGCAGCCATTGGTGAGCTCGATAATATCGTCCTCGGTGCAATTCTCCGCCCCGCAGCCCTTCAGCACATCGCCATCGACGCCGAGATCGCCGAACTCGTTGATGATGAGCGCAATCTTCTTGCCGCCGGCATTGGTGAGCAGGTTGCGGATCATTGTCGTCTTGCCCGCACCGAGGAAGCCAGTGATGACGGTCGCGGGAATTTTCTGCTGCATGGATTTAACCCTTCATTTTCAGCGGCAGACCTGCCGCGATAAAATACACGTCGTCGGCCACAGCCGCGATCATCTGGTGCAGCCGGCCGGCATGGTCGCGAAAATCCCGCGCCATGCGGTTCTCAGGCACGATGCCGAGGCCGACTTCATTGGAAACGATGACGAGCCGCGCCTTTGCCTGCGGTAGAAAGGCGGCAAGGGCGGCGGACTGGGCGGCGATATCGCGCCCCTCCATCATCAGATTGGTGAGCCACAGCGTCAGGCAATCAACGAGAACAGCCCTGCCCTCGCCGTCGATTGCCGCAAGGCGCTCGGTAAGGTCGAGCGGTTCCTCATGCGTGGTCCAGGAGGGGCCGCGGTCGGCCTTGTGCTGGTCGATACGCGCCTGCATTTCGTCATCCCAGGCGCGGCCTGTGGCGATGTAGTGGCGGTCGAGGCCGCTTGTGGTGACGAGGTTTTCGGCGAAGCGGGATTTGCCGGAGCGGGCGCCGCCAAGGATGAAGGTGGCGTTGAGAAGGCTCTTGGTCATGCCACGGCCGCCCTTGGAGCGAAGGCGCGGCTCCACCCACTTCCCTCATCCCTGTGCTTGTCACAGGGATCCAGCGTGCCCAAGTCCTTGGGCACGAGAGACTCACTCAACGACGGCGTAGATTCACTCACTGCGCGGACGCGCCGTGGCTGGATTCCTGTGACAAGCACAGGAATGAGGGAGGAGAGGAAAGTGCGCGCCGGGTAACGTCCACCAACAGGCGCCAGACGCATCCCATCAGGAGGTACCGAACCGACACCTTTCACATGCACCACCAGAGGCAGCGCTGAATCAAATCCTTCAGCCAAGACAACCTCCGTGCTGGCAGCGGGCAAACGGCCCAGTATGGGCATTGTGCCCGGCACGGATGGCAGGTCTCCTGGCTCGCAGTTAGCGGCCGCGACAGGGGCAGACCGTTTCCGGTCGCCCCTGATCGTGCCAGCGGATCCGCCTCGCCTTCCCGGCTGCTTCTCGTGAAAAGGCGGACGATTCGTAGAAATAGAGGCGTCCTGCCCCGGCTGATCACGATGCATTCCAGTGGCTTTTCCGGCACTTATACCGCCTTGCCCGCCTGCAGAATGCGAGGCTGTCAGCGCAACGGCTAAAATACCGGACGGAAGACCCTGACTGCTCTACAGTCGCGGGGTCGGCTGTGATGAAGGCGCCCGGCTTGGGTCCGCCCCGTCACATTCCCTTTTCATCCGGAAGGCGTAAGGCCGATCCGGAACCATCCATTATGTCAATTCATGGTTAGGCTTCCGCCCCGGGCATGTCAATCGGCGCACTGGGTGCACACAGAGATCATCTCGACTTACACTACCGATATTATCGTCTTTAATCAAAGGTTTACGTCACAAAAACTTTACGGCGCAGTCGGTATTTTGCCGCAATTGCCGCTCATGCGGATGCCGGCTCCGCCCTTGACCCCCACTCCTGCCGCCTAGTTTCCCCATGATGCTCTCCCGAATGGATATTCGCCGCCTCGGCCCTCTCGGCACCGTCTTTGATCCGGGACGCCTGCGCGCGCTTATCCGCCACAGCGAAATGGGCATGGTCTTTGCCGGCGCGCTCGTCGGTATCGCCTCGGGGCTTGCGGTCACCGCCATGAGCTATGTCTCGGAAGAGATGCACAGGCTGATCTTCGGCATAGACGGCACGACGAGGCTCAGCGCCTCGCAGATCGACAGTAAGTTCCTGCTGATGACGGCCCCGGTTGCCGGCGGCATGCTGCTCGGCCTGTTGATCTTCATTCTCGCCAGATGGCGCAAGAAGCCGATGGTCGACCCGATCGAGGCCAATGCCTTGCATGGCGGCCGCCTGTCGCTGACGGACAGCATCCTCGTCGCCATCCAGAACCTCGTTTCCAACGGCTTCGGCGCGTCCGTCGGTCTGGAGGCCGGCTATACGCAGCTTGCAGCCGGCATCGCTTCGAAATTCGGCCTGAAGCTGCAGCTGCGCCGCTCCGACATGCGCGTCCTCGTCGGCTGCGGCGCGGCCGGCGCCATCGCCGCCGCCTTCAATGCACCGCTGACGGGCGCCTTCTATGCCTTCGAGCTGATCATCGGCACCTACACCATCGTCTCGCTGACGCCCGTCGTCGTCGCGGCCCTCGTCGCTACACTGGTCGCCCGGCTGCTATCCGGCAGCGATTTCATCATCGATGTCGGCAGCTTCGGCGCTGTCCAGCCCGCCGATTACGTACCGGCGATCGCCCTTGGCGCCTTCTGCGCCGGCATCGGCATCCTCATCATGCAGGGCGTCTCCTTCGTCGAGGAACTGGCGCGCAAAAGCTCCATCGCGCTACCCTTCCGCCCGGCGCTCGGCGGCCTGGTCGTCGGCCTGCTGGCGCTGGCCTCGCCGCAGGTCCTCGCCGCCGGTCACGGCGCGCTGCATCTCAACCTCTCCCATGAGATCACCATTCCCGCGCTGATCGGCCTCTTCCTTCTGAAGTCGGTGGCATCGGCCATTTCGATCGGTTCCGGTTTCAGGGGCGGCCTGTTCTTCGCCTCGCTCTTCATGGGTGCCCTGCTCGGCAAGCTATTCGCCTATTCCGCCCCCTATTTCGCCGATGCGACACTGACACCCGTGATCTATGCCGTGGTCGGCATGAGCTCGCTCGCCGTCGCCGTCATCGGCGGGCCGCTGACCATGACCTTCCTGGCGCTGGAGATCACCGGCGACTTTCCGATCACCGTTCTGGTGCTCGCCGCCGTCATTACCTCCTCGCTCGTGGTGCGCACCACCTTCGGCTACTCCTTCGCCACATGGCGCTTTCACCTGCGCGGCGAGAGCATCCGCAGCGCCCATGATGTCGGCTGGATCCGCAACCTGACCGTAGACAAGCTGATGCGATCAGACGTGAAGACCGCAAAACTTGGAATAACGATGGACGAGTTCAAGGAGGCCTTCCCCATCGGTTCGACGCAGCGCGTCATCCTCGTCGATGACGGCGACAAATATGCCGGTCTCGTGCTCGTGCCGGAAATCTACGCCAACCCCACCAGCGCGCAGGACGAAGCCCAGCAGCTGACCGATTTCATCCGCTACAAAAACGATTTCCTGCAGCCGCAGATGAACGCCAAACAGGCGGCCGCGATCTTCGACAAGACCGAAAGCGAAGCGCTCGCCGTCGTCAACAACCTCATCGAGCGCAAGGTGATCGGCCAGCTCAGCGAAAGCCACACGCTGCGCCGCTACAGCGAAGAACTCGACCGCCGCCGTCGTGAGGTCTCAGGCGAGATCTGAGACATTTGCCGCTGAAGTCGGAAACACGCCGCCATTAGAGCTACGCATCAGACTTTCTGAAAATCGATGCCGATTTCAGGCTACTGCCGTAGTCGGTGCCGCGAGTTTGAACACGTCCGCCCTCCTCGAAACGCCGCGCAATTCGAACGATCCCAGATGTTCGCAGGCGACACCGCAGCCAGCCGCGAAGCTTTCCGACATCAGAAGCGGCTGGCCGAGTTCGCCGCAGAGTTTCTCGAGCCGCGAGGCCTCGTTGACGGCCCTGCCGATCACGGTGAAATCAAGCCTGCCGCGGGCGCCGACATTTCCGTAGAACACCTCGCCGAGATGCAGGACGACGTCGACACCGATATCAGGACCGCCCTCGCGCGTCCGCTGACGATTGAGCGCCTCGTTTGCCTCCAGAACATTTCGGGCCGAGGCGAGCGCAGCCATGCAGGCCGTCTCAGGATCCTCGCCGTCTTCACCGCCTGTCGGGAAGATCGCCAATACGCTGTCGCCCATGAACTTGAGGATCTCACCGGAATTTTCCTCGACATGCCGGCCGATCAGCTCGAAATGCTCGTTCAGAAACCCGGCGATCTCACCGGGTTGATAGACCTCGGTCAACGCCGTGAAGTTTCTGAGGTCCGCAAGCAGGATCGCGGCATTGATGGCGCCTCCCGTTCCCCTCTGGACCTCGCCCGCAAGGATGCGCGCACTCGTCTTGGCGCCTGTATAGACAGCAAGGATATCCGAGGCGGTTCTCGATGCCGCGATGCGGTAGCAGGCAAGCCCCAGTGCCGGGAAAAGCTTTGCGATGATCGACAGCTGATCATTGGAAAATCCGCCCGGCCTGTCGCTTGTCAGGGACAGGCTGACCCCGCGCAACGCAGCTTCCTTCGGGAACTCCAGCAGGCTGACCAGATGATCCGTGCCGCCGCCAAGCGCGAATTCCGCAAGCTGCGGATAGTCGTCGACACCCTCCCCCTTGGCAATGATCCATCGTCCCGACGTTTCGCCGCGGCCCAACAGATAATAGATCGGCGTCTTCTCGAAGCTCAGCTGCGCCGCGCTGCCATATTCGGCCCTCTCGATGGTGGTCGCGCCGCCGCGCACGAAATTGGCCGAGATGCCGGCATACATGGGATGAATGGATGGCATCGCGATACTGCCCCGCCAGATGGGAAAGCCATCCGCGATCAACCGGTCGCACAAACCGGCAATGAGCTCGCCGATATGCTCGCTCCTGATTCCCTCGTCTATAAGCCACTGAATATGATCGTTAATTTCGAAACCTCCACATGGGGCGGCGCAATTCTATGATCGGAAATAGGGCGAATGGGCGGCAATGCCGAACCGGGCTGCGACCTCAGGCAATGGCTGCGAGGCCGATGTTTAACCATCCATCCCGACAACGATAACCGCGGGGCAGGCGAAGAGAGAACGATACCTGGCAACACCTTCATTCGCCTGCTTCGCCTCCTCATACCATTCCCGGGCAATGGAGGCGGTGCGGAATTCGATGATCAGAAGCCTGTTCATCTGCCGGTTTCCCTGGACCGGCTGAACCTTGCCTCCCGGAGATCGGACACGGCCCCCATGGAACGTCATATCCGCCGATATGCATGCGAGATAATCATCGATCGCCTGATCTTTGATATCGGGATGGATTTCGAGAATGAAATAGGCGCTCATGGATCGCTGCCTCTAACAAGGGCCGAACAGCCATGCGAGAGTATCGACATGACGCTGACGATTCCTTAGAATATCGAAACAATTAGTTCGGAGATCTAAACGTTTTGCCGAAAAAGTCAACTGACCGCCTCGCGCGCTACATTCCGACGGTCCAGCTGTTTTCGGCCCGGCTCGGGCTGTTCCACCAGAAGGTGGCCGAGCAGGTGGGCTTGACCAGCACCGAATTCAAGTGCTTCCGGCTGTTGGAAAAACTCGGACCGCTGTCGATGACGGCCCTGTCGCGCGAGGTCGGATTGAAGATCGGTACGGTCAGCGGGCTGATCGACAAGCTGGAGGCGACCGGCTTCGTCGTCAGGCAACGGGATGAGACCGACAAACGCCGCCTAGTCCTGGTTGCCTGTCCCGAGGCCTCGGCACGCGCCACCCGGCTCTACGAGGAGCAGAGCGAGCCGGTCTCCGCGATCCTGGACTCCTACAGCGAGCCGGAATTCAACCTGCTGCTGACCTTCCTCACCGATCTCGGCAATATCTTCGCCCGGACCTCTCCGCCGTCGCTGAAAGAACCGCATCCCGAGCAGGCCTCCACCCACTCCGGTGAGAAGCCATGAAAAACGCCGCAGGAATGAAGGCGGGCATCTCCGCTCACATCCTTACCGTCATGCCGCCGTCGACGGTCAGTACGTGGCCGTTGACGAAGGAAGCGGCACCGCTTGCAAGAAACAGCGCCGCGCCGGCGATCTCGTCCGGGCGGCCCCAGCGTTGGACCGGGATGCGCTGGCGCACGAAGGGCATCAATTCCTCGTTTGCAGCCATCGCCGCATTCGTCTCGGTGGCGAACCAGCCGGGCGCAATCGCGTTGCTGGTGATGCCATGCGGCCCGAATTCGACCGCCATGGCGCGCATCAGGCCGGTCAGGCCCTGCTTGGCCGCCGGATAGACGCAGTCGCCGGGCATGACGACATGGCCGCTGATCGAGGTCACCGCGATCAGGCGGCCGTAATTGCGCCGCTTCATCAGCACGGTTGCGTCCCGCGAAAGCGTTATCGCCGCGGCCAGATCGGTGCGCAGCAACTCGATGATGGCATCGTCGTCGAATTCGGCCAGCGGCCGCCTGTCGCGGGCGCCGACATTGTTGATCAGGATATCGAGACGGCCATGGGTCCTTTCGATGTCGGCCATCAGCCCGCGCTGGGCCTCTCGGTCGGCGATGTCGAACGGGGCGGCCTGCGCCGTCTCGCCAGCGGCGCGGATGGCCCTTACGGCATCTTCCAGCGTCGCCGCTGTGCGCCCGGTGACGATGACGTGCGCACCGGCCTCGGCAAGTGCGCGTGCCATCTCGAAGCCCAGGCCACGGCCGCCGCCGGTCACGAGCGCCACCTGACCTGCCAGTGAAAATCTATCCAGTATGCTCATGATCTCTACCGCTCTCGACTGGGTGCGTTGCAGCGATAATTAATGGACTCAGTCAACTAATTTGGCAATAGCGGAGCCTCGTCGATGAACGCAGGCCATCCGGCCTAGTCAAGCAGTCCTGCAAGCCAGCGCGGGTCGAGATGTTTCTCCAGGTCGACTGCGACCTCATCGAGCGTCCGGTCGACGCTCTCGCGGTAGTTGCCGCCCTCGCCTGAGAGGCCAAAGCTTTGAAGCAGCCGGGCGCGGTAGGCGTCGCTGCCGAAGAGGCCGTGCAGATAGGTGCCCATGATCCGGCCGTCGGCCGAAACCGCACCGTCGGCCAATCCATCCACGATCGCCGCCGGCCGTTCGCAATCAGCCCCTTGCGTGACGCCGAGGTGGATCTGATAGCCTGACAGCGGCACGTCATATTCCGCCGAATGGGCAGAGCTGTTGCGCACTGTCTTCTCCGGCGCCATCTCCGTCTCGACATCGAGCAGGCCAAGCCCTTCGATCTCTGTCGTCGTGCCCTCGATGCCGAGCGGATCATGCACCTTGCGGCCGAGCATCTGGTAGCCGCCGCAAATGCCGATCACCCGGCCGCCACGGCGCACATGGGCGGCAATGTCGCGGTCCCATCCCTGCGCCCTGAGATCGGCGAGATCCGATATGGTCGATTTCGAGCCGGGCAGGATGATCAGCGCTGCATCGGCTGGCAGCCGCTCGCCAGCGCGCACGAAGACGAGCTCAACGCCAAGCTCGGCCCGCAGCGGATCGAGATCGTCAAAATTGGCAATGCGCGGCAGCACCGGCACGGCGATCTTCAGCGCCCCCCGCTCGCCCTTCACCAGCCGCTCCAGCACGACGGAATCCTCGGCGGGCAGCCGCCCGGCCGCCTTAAGCCAGGGCACGACGCCGAAGCAGGGCCAGCCGGTGAAACCTTCGATGGCGCGGATACCGTCGTCGAACAGGCTTACATCGCCGCGGAACTTGTTGATGATGTAACCCGAGATCATCTTGCGATCTTCCTCGCTGAGGATCGCGTGCGTGCCGACCAGCGAGGCGATCACCCCGCCACGATCGATATCGCCGACGAGAACGACAGGGACGTTCGCCCGCGTCGCAAAGCCCATATTGGCGATATCGCCGGCCCTGAGATTGATTTCGGCGGGTGACCCTGCCCCCTCGACGATGACGAGGTCGGCACCCTCGGACACCTTGGCGAAACTCTCCAGCACGGAAGAGAGCAGCTGCGGCTTCAGCCGTTGATAGTCGCGCCCCTTCGCCTGCCCGAACACCCTGCCCTGCACGATGATCTGGCTGCCGTTTTCCGACTGCGGCTTGAGCAGCACCGGGTTCATATGCACCGATGACGGTGTGCGTGCTGCGAGCGACTGCAGCCATTGCGCCCGGCCGATCTCGCCGCCGTCGTCGGAAACCGCCGCATTGTTCGACATATTCTGCGGCTTGAACGGCCGCACCGTCAGGCCGCGATTGGCCGCCAGCCGGCAGAGCCCCGCCACCAGCACCGTCTTGCCGACATCCGAGCCGGTTCCCTGCAGCATGATGGCTCTGGTCATTGGCGCCTATCCGTGAAGTATTTCCGGCAGGCCTACAATGCGCGCGGATATCAGGTCAACAGAGGGCCAGAAATGCGAAAACCGCGATCGGGCCATAAGCCCTACGCGGTTTGCCGTAAAAACGCAGGCGTCTTCATCATTACGCAATGAAGCTCGCTTTTTCCGGGACGCAGTACCTGATCCGGAAAAGCAGCGGATGTCCCCCGCCGCGTCACAACAGATAACGGCACATTCTTACCGGATGGTTAGTGAAGACCCAACCGGAGACAAAATTCGACTTTTTTTGAACTTTTCCGACTTTCTCTCACTTGGAACCGCTTTCACCCCTCGCCGCGAGCGTGCATTTCCACCAATCGCACCCCGGGCCGCAGTTTCATGAAACTACCGGCATAAATTCTTCGAATTCAATAATTTAGTTACAAATACAACACGGAAAAGAGAGTTGATTTCCTGCAGCAAATCCGTAGGTTTGCTCATATTAAGCCATCGATAGAAATGGCCAGCGACGAGCCGCCGGAAGACCAGACGAACGGCGCCGCACATAGGAAAAGCCGCGTGGAGCCATATTCCGGCCGTGGGCACCTGAAGCGGCGGGGAGATTTGTCGGCTAATTGCCTCGGTGCATGCGCGTTCGATCACATAAAAATTTCGGGGAACGTATAATGAAGACATTTTTCACGCCATTCATCCTTGCGGTCTGCTTTTATGCCGGAATAGCGGAGGCGCAAGCTGCCGGATGCGGCAAGGTCTCGATCGCCGAGATGAGATGGGGCTCCGCCGCCATTGCCGCGAGCTTCGATAAATTCATCCTGGAAAAGGGCTACGGCTGCTCCGTCACCATCGTGGATGGCGATACGCTGCCGACTTTCGCCTCCATGAATGGCAGCGGCACGCCCGATATCGCCTCGGAATTCTGGGTGAAGGCGGTCAAGCCGCAGCTCGATGCCGCCATCAGCGCCGGGCGTCTGGTCAAGGGCGCCGAAATTCTTGCGGATGGAGCGGTCGAAGGCTGGTACATTCCGAAATTCATCGCCGACGCAAACCCGGATATTCGTTCCGTGCAGGATGCGCTGAAGCATCCGGAACTCTTTCCCGATACCTACGATCCCTCGCGCGCCGCAGTCTATAATTGCCCGGAAGCCTGGGCCTGCGAGATCTCGACCAGCAATCTCTTCAGAGCGCTCGATGCCGACAAGCTCGGCTTTGCGCTGGTCGACAGCCGGACACCCAAGGATTTCGACGGTTCGATTGCCCGCGCCTTTGAAAACAAGGTCGGCTGGCTCGGTTATTACTGGGCGCCGACATCAGTCATCGGCAAATACGACATGAAACAGCTGGGCTTCGGTGTGCCGCACGACGAGGCCGAATGGAACGCCTGCACCTCGGTGCCCCGTTGCGCCAATCCCAAGGTGAACGCCTATCCGGTGTCGCAGGCCTTCACGCTGATGACCAGGGCTTTCGCTGATCGCGCCGGCCCGGTCATGAACTATCTGAACGCCCGCAGCTGGGACAACGAGACCATCAGCCAGGTGCTGGCCTGGCAGGATGAAAATGGCGAGGACAACGAGAATGCAGCCCTCTATTTCCTGCAGAATTATGAGGAGCTCTGGAGCCGCTGGGTTCCGGCCGATGTAGCCGAGAAGGTCAAGGCCAGTCTATAAGCCTTGCTGACAACAAGGACTGGACGATTCGTTATGACTGGCACGGTGCCCTTCCCCGATCGCGATACCGTCGCGGAAAAACTCGCGGCGCTCTCGGAAACCGACAAATCCTACCTGTCACTGCTCATGGAAAATCCGGCGCAGGACGATAACCTGCTCGCGGGTCTCTATCGGCATCTCGACATCGCCTCCTCCGCGCGCCTTCTCAACTCGCTGAAGCTTGAAACCCTCGGCAAATGGATCGGCGAAGCTGCACCCGACCGGCTGCAGATCAGGCTCATGGAAGCGGCGCGCTCCAGCCAGCACCCGGCCTATGCCGCATTCCGGACCGGGCTGACCCGATCCGGCGGCCTCGAAAAAGCCTATCCGACTTCAAAAATCTGAAAGTAATTATCTCTTCGCTGCGCGATCGACACTGCGGCCGGCATCCTGCGTGGCATTGACGGCATTTGCCGTATCCCTGCCCACGCCACGGATCGTGTTGGCGCAAGAAGAAAGCGTAAGAAGGATCATCAAGGCGGATGCGATTTTACCCGTGGTCGTCATGTGCGAAATCCTTTTGTGAAATCAACCCCGAACGGCTGAAGCCGTCCGGGCGGGATAACGCATTCGTGAGCGAAAAGTTCACCGGCTAAGAGCCTTTCTCCGGAGAAGGCCAACATCTTCGAGATCGTCAAACGCGATTCAGCAACCAGGGACGATAGCCCGCGCCGATCGCTGCCCATCAAGCACATATTCAGCTGCGCTCGACGCCCTTTGCCGCCAGGATATCGTCAATGGCTGCCGACATCAGAAACGCTGACAGCTGCCTGGCAGCGTCTGCACTCGTTGAATTGGCGCTGATGCCAATGGAAAAGTCGATGTAGCTTTGGAGTTCTGCCGGAAACTTGCCGACGAGCATGACCTCGGGAGCGGCGGCGAGGATAGACGTCACGGGAACGACACCCATCTCGGCCTCCCCGCGGCCGACAGATGCCGCCGTCTGGCCTCCTGCTACCGGCACCAGCTTGGGCTTCACCTCTTCGGCTATTCCCAAGCGCTCCAGCAAACCGGAGAAGTAGCCACCGCTGGTTCCGTCACTGGCATAGGCGATTGATCCGGCGTTCTTCAAGGCGTGTTTGAATGCTTCCACGGAGCCAATGTCGAGCGGTCGGCTGCCTTCTTTTGCCGCCACTCCCATTGCTATCCGACCGAAAGCGACCTGGCTCCCCGCCTTGACCTTCCCCAGGGCGGTGAGTTCCTCAATCAGATCAGGATTGGTGATGACGAGATCGAAAGGTTCCCCGGCTTCAATCTGCTTCCTTACGGTCGGATTGAGCTCCCACCTGACCGCGACCTTGCATCCTGAGATCGTTTCGAACCGGGAGATGACGGCAAGGACGGCAGGTCGGACCGCAACAGCGCCAAAAAGCCGGACTTGCTGATCCATGGCCTGACCGTCCTTGTAAGGTGGTATCTAAGCATTCCGCGTCTACGCGATCATTCCATATCGCTCTGTGCCAATCAGGCAGCCGCCGCTTTCGATCTTTCGGCGAAGGATGCGCGAATGCTGTCGGCCACCGTCTCGATCGGCCCTGTCATCTGCGATGCAGTCAAAAGCTGGATGTCGAAAGACCCCAGTTCCGGCAGCCCTTCCTGGATGCCGAGGATAGCCATATCCTCGCTGACATAGGAGAGCGGCAGCGGCGCGATGGCGAGATCGGAGACCACGGCGGCGCGCTGCGCCATCGTGTGGGCGCTGAGATAGGCGACGCGATAGGGCCGCTTGTTGCGCTCGAGCTGGGTGATCGCCTCCTGCCGCCAGATGCAGCCGTCTTCCCAGATGGAGATCGGCAGCGGATCGCGCCGGTGCGCCGAGCCGCATTTGGCTCCCGCCCAGACGAGGCGCTCGCGATAGACGACCTCACCATTGGTCGGGAAAGGCCGCGTGGCGCAGTTGATGAGCGCAAGATCGAGGCGCTGTTCCTCCATCCGCTTCTTCAGGCCGATGCTCATGTCGATCGTCACATCGACCATGATGCCTGGATAGATCTGCGCAAAGCTCTTCAGGATCTGCGGCAGCAGCCGCTCGCCGATATCCTCGGGCGCGCCGAGCCGCACCACGCCGCTGAGCTCGGGCATGATGAAGCGCGACACCGCCTCGTTGGAGAGCGCCAGGATGTTGCGCGCGTAAGACAGCAGCATTTCACCATGCTGCGTCAGCGTCACCGAGCGCGCATCGCGGCGAAACAGCGTCACGCCAAGCTGCTCTTCGAGCTTCTTGATCTGCATGGAAACGGCCGACGGCGTGCGGAACACGGTTTCGGCCGCAGTCGAAAAATTACCGGTCTCTGCAATGGCCACGAAGGTGCGCAGCACGTCATTGTCGAGCAGAGGAATGGGACGGCGAAACGGGATTGTCATCGTCACATCTTTCAATTTTTCTGAATGACCAAGGATTATCATTCCATTTGATTGAAAGTCAATCTGCGCCCTATTTTTGCAGGGCAACCGCCATCGAGCCTATTTGAGTTCAGCCCTCGGTACCGAAACGGCTGGTCTTGAAGCTGGTTCCAGCCGCACCTGAAGCAACCGCCCGGCCCTCGCCGACACCCTTCGGATAGGTGTTGCCGATCATGGCAGGCGCCGTGAGTTCAACTGACGTTTCCGGTGATCGCACTGCCCAGGCAATCAGCGCTCGTGCGGACATTTCTCCGACGCCACCCGAGACATGCTCCGACGCGGAGACCGGCAACACCGCGATCTGCTCGGCCGTCGGTGCGGGATGGGTCAGCCGGTCGGCGATACCTGACGTATTGGCAGGCTTGCGACCGACGACGAACCGCGTGAAATCGGCCGGGGCCGGCTGGACGGATGCCAACACCGGCGCAACCGCCGGCACAGGTGCGGGCGTCTCGCTTTCCACGGCCTCGATTTCAACAGGCCGCAGCATCGGCAGCGGAACGGTCAGTGAGGCAAGATCGGCAAAGGCCCGGTCGGCGACCGCCTTGTCCTCCGGCTTGGCAAGCTGCGGCGCCAGTCCGATCTCGGCCCGCCTCTGCGGCGTCGGCAGCATGGCGGTGACAAGGCTTCCGGTCACGACGGGATCAGGTGCCTTCACGGGTGCTGCTGCGCGTGCCGTCAGCAGGGCCGATGCCGCTGCCTTTGGCGCTACAGGCGTATCGTCATCCTCATCTTCACCTGCGGCAATCTCGATCGGTGCCGAGCGGATACCCTTCTTGCGCTCGGCAAGCGCCACCTGATAGCCCGGCAGCGGTCGTCCGTCCGCCGGCAGGTGGATCGTGCGTCCGTCAGGGAAAAGCCGCGCCAGCTCCTGGCGCGACATGCGCGGCCAGGCGCGCACATTGCCGACGTCGAGATGCACGAAGGGCGAACCCGATGTCGGGTAATAACCGACGCCGCCGACCTGCATCTGCATGGCAAGCGCGCGCAGCGTCGCAAGCTTGACACCGGGAATGTAGAAATCCATCGCCTTGCCGAGCATGTGCTGGCTGCGCTTGGCGACACCGGTATTGCGCGATCGGTTGCGCAGCATGTTGTTGGTCGCCGGCGAGCGATAGGCCGAAACGACGTGGATCGCCTCCTTCGCCCCGCTCTTGCGATAGACTTCCCAGACGAGGTCGAGCAGCCGCGGGTCCATCCTGGCCGGCTCGTTGCGCCGCCAGTCGCGCAGGAAGCGGTTGATCTGGTTGAGGCCGCGCTGGTCGAACTTGCCGTTGCGCTTGAAGACGATCGTCGCCCGCTCGCCGGTATGCGTGAAGTAGAGTTTCAGCGCCCTGTCCTCGGCCGCCGCCTCGCCCGATCCGGCCATGACAGCAAAAACGAAGGCCGCGGCGATCGCCATGCGATGAGCGACGACAGACAAAAACCACGCAGACGCGGTCGTCGGAATGGCGGCGATGGCTTGATGAAGGGACACAGACTTCGTCCTTGGTGCGAAACACGAAAACATCACAGGCACCGCACACGTGGGCGGCGTTAAGCCTTCATTATGGTCAATAGATCCTTAAGAGGGGGTTTATGAGCTGCGGACTATATGAGACGCCGTTTCAAGGAGATGCCGTCTTGCGGCTCTCCAGTTGCGGTGGCTGCGAGAAGTCCCGCCATAATTATCTTGGCAAGCGCCATGATCTTTGACGGGAACCCTCGCAAAGCGAGGCGAGATCGCATAGTTTCGACGGATCATTGTCATCGAAACAGGCCAAAGTTTGTATACCGAAATAGCCATCGTCGTCCTCCTCACCATTCTCAACGGCGTCCTGGCGATGTCGGAGCTCGCAATCGTCTCCGCCCGCCCGGCACGCCTCAGGGTTATGGCTGATCAGGGAAGCAGAGGAGCGCGACTGGCTCTGCGGCTCGCGGAGAATCCCGGCCGTTTCCTGTCGACGGTTCAGATCGGCATCACCCTCGTCGGCGTACTATCAGGTGCCTTCTCGGGCGCGACGCTCGGCGCGCGATTCTCCACCTGGCTGCTGGCGCAGGGGCTTCCCGATGCCTGGGCGGACGGGCTTGGCGTCGGTACGGTCGTCGTAGCGATCACCTATCTCTCCCTCATCATCGGCGAACTGGTGCCCAAGCAGATGGCCCTTCGCGCGCCGGAAGCCGTCGCCGCCAGGGTCGCTCCGACCATGACCTACCTGTCGAAGGCGGCTCTGCCGCTCGTCTGGCTGCTCGACGGCTCGGGCAAACTCGTTCTCGCCCTGCTCGGCCAGTCCGGAAAGAACGCCGATGGCGTCACCGACGAGGAGATCAAGACGGTTCTCGCCGAAGCCCAGAGCGCTGGCGTAATCGAAATAGGCGAGTCCGCCATGATCACCGGCGTCATGCGTCTTGCAGACAGAACGGCACGTGCGCTCATGACGCCGCGGCGCGACGTCGAGCTGGTCGATATCGAAGATACCGCCGAGGAG
Source organism: Rhizobium sp. YAF28 (assembly GCF_052113285.1). Taxonomy (NCBI): domain Bacteria; kingdom Pseudomonadati; phylum Pseudomonadota; class Alphaproteobacteria; order Hyphomicrobiales; family Rhizobiaceae; genus Rhizobium; species Rhizobium sp. YAF28. Next base: position 168,952 of record NZ_JBFRCX010000005.1, read on the forward strand.
ATCCGCAAGACCATCCAGACGACCTCGCGAACGCGACTGCCGGCCCGCAAGGGCAGCTCCGACGAGGTTCTCGGCGTTCTGGCCGTCAAGGATTACTACGACGCCCTTGAAGCCAACCGGACGGTCGACATCATGACGCTGGTACACGATGTTCCGATCATCTCGGACCTCGCTCCCGCTTCCTCGGTGATCGAATCCATCCGCAAGTCCTCGCAGCATATGGTTCTGGTTTTTGACGAATACGGCCACTTCGAGGGTGTGATCACGTCAGGCGACATCCTCGAATCGATCATGGGTGTTTTCGGCGATGCGGCCTCCGGCGAAGAACCGGCGATCAAGCGACGCGAGGATGGCTCCTACCTGGTTTCCGGATGGACACCGATCGACGAGTTTTCGGAATTCATGAACTTCCCCGTTGATGAAGACGTCGAATATCAGACCGTCGCCGGTCTCGTTCTGGAAGAACTGAAGCATCTGCCCGAGCTTGGGGAGACCTTCATCAAGAACGACTGGAAATTCGAGGTGATCGACCTCGACGGGCGGCGCGTCGACAAGCTCCTCGTCAGCGCGCTGACGAAGGACGAGGCACGGGCGGAGAACTGATCGGTACGACGGAGCCGGGATGCAAGCGGCCTGACGGCCCTTGCGCCCTCTGCTCGCTGCCAGACGTGCTATTCTCAGGCTTGCGCCCTATATCCTTCATTCCAAACGACAATCAGGGAATGTCCATGTCCGCCACCACCCACGACGCAGACCGGTCTCATGCAGGCCAGCAAAAGTTTGCGGCTCTCCTGCTCGGGGCGGTCGGAGTGGTCTATGGCGATATCGGAACGAGCCCACTCTATGCCTTCCGCGAAGCGCTTCGGCCCTTCACCCATGACGGCGTCACTCCAAACGAGGTCATCGGGCTGATCTCGTTGATGATCTGGACGCTGACGATCATCGTCACGTTCAAATACGTGCTGTTTCTGCTTAGGGCGGACAATGAGGGCGAAGGCGGCACCCTTTCCCTGCTGGCCCTTCTCATGAAGAAGACCAGCCGGCACGCGACCATCTTCTTCTTCGCAGGCATTATCGGCGCCGCACTCTTCATCGGTGACGCGATGATCACGCCTGCCTTGTCGGTATTGTCGGCGCTCGAAGGTCTGAAGCTCGTGACACCGGTCTTCACCCCCTACATCCTGCCGATCGCCATCGCGATCATGCTGCTCCTGTTTTTCGTCCAGTCAGTCGGCACCGCATCCGTGTCAAAGCTTTTCGGTCCGATAACGCTGCTGTGGTTTCTCGTGATGGGCCTTGGCGGACTCGCCCACATCGCCGACGATCCGGCGATCTTCGAAGCGCTCAATCCGCTCTACGCCTTCGACTTCATCACCCATGCAGGCCTCATTGGCCTCGTGGTCCTCGGCGCCGTCTTCCTGACCGTGACGGGCGCGGAAGCGCTCTATGCCGACCTCGGCCATTTTGGCAGGAAGCCGATCCAGGTCGCCTGGTTCGCAGTGGTCTTCCCGTCGCTCCTCCTGAACTATCTCGGCCAGGGCGCGCTTGTGCTTGCCAACCCGCAGGCTGCGTCTGATCCGTTCTTCCTGATGTTTCCGGAATGGGCGATCCTTCCGGTGGTCATCCTTGCCACCGCAGCCACCATCATCGCCAGCCAGGCGGTCATTACCGGGGCGTTCTCTCTCGCCCGTCAGGCGATCCATCTCGGATTCCTTCCTCGGCTGGAGATCTGCTTCACCTCCGCCTCCAACACCGGCCAGATCTATGTCCCGGCCGTCAACATGGCGCTTCTCATTGGTGTGCTTGCCCTGATCTTCGCATTCGGCTCCTCCGAGGCCCTCGCCACCGCCTATGGAATTTCGGTCACCGGTGCGATGGTCGTCACCACCATCCTGTCCTTCCAGTTTCTCCGCGTCGTCTGGGGATGGAACGTGCTCATGGCATTGGCGGCACTCCTGCCGCTCCTCGTGCTTGAAAGCATCTTCCTGGGCGCCAACCTCCTGAAGATCCACGACGGCGGCTACGTCCCGATCCTGATCGCCGGCGCGCTGATGGTTATGATGTGGACCTGGAAGAAGGGAACGCTGCTTGTGCGCCAGAAGTCCGCCAGCAACGACATACCCCTGATGCAGTTTCTGGCGTCGATCGAACGGAAGTCGGATCACGCTCCCGCCCAGGTCCCGGGCACCGCGATCTTCCTGACCAGCCTTCCCGATATGACGCCCGGCGTGCTGCTGCACAATCTGAAGCACAATCGCATTCTTCACGCCCGCAACGTCATCCTCAATGTGAAGACCGCTCCGCGCCCCTATGTGCCGGAAACGGATCGGGTGACGATCGAAAGGCTGTCGGAGCGCTTCATCAAGATCCAGCTCCTGTTCGGCTTCATGGAGGATCAGGACGTCTCCAAGGCCCTGCCGCTCTGCCGCAAGGCGGGCTTCGACTTCGAGATCATGTCGACCTCGTTCTACGTCGGCAGGCGCAAGCTCGTCGGCGATCCGAATACCGGCCTTCCGGCTTGGCAGGACCGCCTCTTCATCGCCATGGCCGGCTTCGCCATCGACCCTTCGGACTATTTCCAGCTCCCTAGCAACCGTGTTGTGGAGCTCGGAGAGCAGATGGTCATCTAACCGCTTCTGCGTGGATCGTCCACACCCGTCCACCCGTTTATATGTCGCCCGACAGGCACGAAGCGCTGCCGAAGGCAGCCCGTCACAGCCATTCTACGCGCGCCTCATCTTTCAATTTCTCTGAACCTAAGACCCAGTTCATTTCATTTGTTTGAACCAGCCTCAGCACCTATATTTTAGTTGTGACGATGAGGCTGAAGAAAAGGAGGCCGATCATGTCGCAGACATTAGGCTTCAACATCCTCCAGGCTTTCTTCGCGTTTCGCGCGCGCATGTTTCGGGTGGCGGTACGCGAACGGATCAGGCAGGAAATGAAGCATTATCCGCCGCATCTTGCGGCCGATATCTGCGCCCTGCCCGCCCTGGACGAGCAGCAGCGATAGTTCAAAATCGCTTATGGTACCCATGAAATCTATTCGTTTGAATGATGAGTGCCGCAAGCGCATATTTCACTTCAAGGATACGGCAATCCCGTATCTCGCAAGGAAAGGAAACGGCAATGACCTCTATGACCTACAGAGATGGCGGCAAGGGCCTGTCGTCCTATAGCAGACATTCCTCGCTCGGTTCCTATGCCGACAAGCTCGTGCGCGCATGGCGCCGGTGGCAGACGGAACGTCAGATCGAATCCATGCCTCTCGACATCCGCAAGGATATCGGCTGGCCGAGCGCCGATGAGACCGGCAAGGACAGAGCTCACTAAACATAGGGCTCATGAATGCAATACCATGCAATGAATGCGACATACCTCCCAAGCTAAAGGCGGTGCCTGTCCCAAGCAGCACCGCCTTTTTCATATCCTCCGCCTGCCCTTTCCCCGGTGAATTTCGCAGGACTATGCCCCCGCAGCGACGCCTTTTGCATCGCTCGCGCCGCAAATCACCGATCATGTCGCAGATTTGCTCTTCCTAGCCGCATTTATCCATGCCAGTGTCGCTTTTGGAACATCGGAACGACGCATTCCACGCGACCAATATGCAGTCGCCCTCGAGCATGGATTTTCCAATGAACAAGATGCAGCTCAAGAAACGTTCCGTAGTCTTCTTCATGGTTCCGCAATTCACCATGCTGCCCTTTGCGGCGGCGGTGGATACTCTGCGGATCGCAAACCGCATGCTCGGCTATCCGGCCTATACGTGGCGCCTGAGCTCGGTCGACGGCGAGAAAGTCTATTCCTCCTGCGGCATCGGCGTGGAGGCCAATTCGTCGCTCGCTGAAGAGCGCCGCCATCTCGGTGGCGAAAACCGGCCGGGCATGCTGCTCGTCTGTTCGGGCATCGATGTTGAGACCTTCAACAACAAATCCGTCAATGCCTGGCTGCGCGAATCCTATAATCGCGGCGTCGCCGTCGGTTCGCTCTGTACGGGCGCGCATGTGCTTGCCCAGGCAGGTCTCCTGAACGGCAAGCGCTGCGCGATCCACTGGGAAAACCTGCCGGGCTTCTCCGAGGCCTTCCCGCAGGCCGAGGTCTATGCCGACCTCTACGAGATCGACAACAACCTCTACACTTGCGCCGGCGGCACGGCCTCGCTCGACATGATGCTGAACCTCGTCGGCGAGGATTTCGGCGAAAGCCTTGTCAACCGCATCTGCGAGCAGCACCTGACCGACCGCGTGCGCAACCCGCATGACCGCCAGCGCCTGCCGCTGCGCGCCCGCCTCGGCGTCCAGAACGCCAAGGTGCTGTCGATCATCGAACTGATGGAAGGCAATCTCGCCGAGCCGCTATCGCTGCTCGAAATCGCCGAGGGTGCCGGCCTGTCGCGCCGCCAGATCGAACGCCTGTTCCGCCAGGAAATGGGCCGGTCGCCAGCCCGCTACTATCTTGAAATCCGTCTCGACCGCGCTCGTCACCTGCTGGTGCAGTCTTCTATGCCGGTCGTCGAAGTCGCCGTCGCCTGCGGCTTCGTCTCCGCCTCGCACTTCTCCAAGTGTTATCGCGAACTCTATCAGCGCTCACCGCAGCAGGAGCGCGCCGATCGCAAGATGACCATGGCCACCGCCCGCCAGCAGGCGGTTGCGGCTTGAGGCAGTGACGGCAGGATGACGAAACATGAAAGGCGGCTCGGTGGCCGCCTTTTTGATTTGCGAGGGCACCACCCTCTCCTTCGTCATGCTCGGGCCTGTCCCGAGCATCTGCTGCCGTCTCGTCTTTTGGAACGTAGCGGATGTCAGAGACAAGCCCGAGGATGACGGCGAGTGGAATTGCGCCCCTTACTGCGCCGCCTCTTCCGTCATCTTGGCATCGGAATAGACAAGGTTTCGCCCCTTGTGTTTGGCCATGTAAAGAAACTGGTCTGCCGCGTTCAGATAGTTCTCGAAGGTCTCGTAGCCGGCGATCTCGGCAACACCAATCGAGACCGTCACCGACAGTTCCTCATCGTCGGCCGTCACCTTGAGGCGGGAAATATCCGAGCGGATCTCATCGCAGAGCTTGGTAGCGGCCAGCGAATCCATCTGCGGGAAGAGAATGGCGAATTCCTCGCCGCCGAGGCGCGAGAGGAGATTGTCGCTACCTTCGAAGATCGTCTGCAGCCTGTCCGCGACAGCCTTCAGCACCTTGTCGCCGATCTCATGACCATAGGTGTCGTTGAGGCGCTTGAAATGATCAATATCGAGAATGGCGACCGCGGTCGACATTTTGAGCCGCAGGCATTCGTTCACCAGCTTCGGGCCGTTGTCGTAGAAATAGCGCCTGTTATAGAGGCCCGTCAGGTAATCGCAGGCCGCCGCTGCGCGCAGCTGCTTCATCTGCGTCAGCGTCTCGACATTGTTGGCGATGCGGCATTGCAGCTCTTCGGCCACGAACGGCCGGTAGACGAAATCGCTGGCACCGGCCTTCAGGAAGCTGGCCGACAGCATGCGGTCGTTCGACGAGGAAACACCGATGACGCGCAGCTTGTCCGAGCCGAACCGGTGGCGGATGCGCCGCGTCAGCTCATAGCCGCTCATATCGGGCATGTGATGGTCTGTGACGACGAGTTCGATATCGCTGTAGGCCTCAAGTGCCGCAATCGCCTCAAACCCGGAACTGGCTTCGACGACCATATATTGCTGGGCTTTCAGGAGATCGACCAGTACCTGGCGCGCAGATGAAACGTCGTCGACGACGAGCACCCGCGTCTTCCGGTTCATGATCGCACGGCGCACGGTCGCGACCAGATTGTCGAGCGCGAATTCGTTATCCTTCAGCACATAGTCTATAACATTGCGCTCGAGGATGCGGGCGCGCGTATTGAGATCGAAGGTCGCGGTAAAGACGATGGCCGGAATATTGTGCTCGATCGTGCAGTCGAGCGCCTCGCCATAGGGCGAATCCGGCAGGTTCAGGTCAACGACGGCCATGCTGCAGCCGTGGTCGTCCTGCGAGAGCGCTTCGCGCAACGCCTTCAGCGAGGAGCAGCAGACAACGCTGAGGTTGAGCTCGGTCTGGAACCGATGGCGGAGCACGGCGGAAAACATTCGAGAATCCTCAACCAGAAGTATGCGGATTCCTCCAAACCGAGGACCTGCATTCTCCCGCTGAAAATCCCCCTGGAATGTCACAGCTGCCTACCCCTCCACACGCCCAAGGGGGTCGACTCGCCCCCTCTTGCCGTGCCGGACGATAGCCGAGGCCTCCCCTCCAGTGAAGAGGCAAATGACGGCAGCAACACCTGCGATTGCAGAAATATGAGCTTCCGTCATGTCTTTCAGGTGTGGGCCGATCACGGAGCCGCTTCCCTGCACCCGATCTTTGCGGCAGGGTCAGGCAACAGCCCGTTCCTTGCGCATGGACTGGATCTGCAGGAGCGTATCCAGGTTCTGGTTGACGCGGCAGTAGAACTCTTCGTCGATGAACGGGCGCAGCATGAAGTCGTTGCCGCCGGCCTTCAGGAACCGCGCTGAAAGCAGGCGGTTGGAAGAGGAGGAAACGCCGATGATGCGCAGCTGGTGCGAGCCGATCGACGCGCGGATGCGGCGGGTCAGCTCGAAGCCGTCAATATCGGGCATGTTATAGTCGGTGACCATCAGGCCGATATCGCGGTTGGCCTTGAGGATTTCGAGCGCCTTGGCGCCGCTCTCGGCGGTGCTGACGCGGAAATTATAGCGCTTCAGGCGGCTGGAAAGCAGCGCGCGGGCCGTGGCGCTATCATCGACGATCAGCACGTGATGGCGGTGATTGGTCAGGAAGCGGCAGATCGATTCCGCCAGCAGGTCGACGGCAAAGATATTGTCCTTGAGGATATAGTCGACGATATCCTTGGCGAGCAGCTTGTCGCGCATGCCTTCCTGGAAGGTGCCGGTAAAGACGATCGTGGGGATCGACAGATCGACCAGATATTCCAGCGCCTCGCCGTTTTCGGCGCCCGGCAGGTTGATGTTGGAGATCGCGAGCGTAATCGGATCAGAAGACTTGTCGTAGGAAAGCTGCAGCTCTTCGAAGCTGCGGCAGATCTCGACATCGATATCGAAGAGCTCCTTCAGGCGCTTTCCGATCATCGAAGTGAAGACGTTGGAATCTTCAGCGAGGATAATACGCGCGCCGGCAAACATTTCTCCGGAATATTGCATCCCCGAAATACCTAGAAACGCCATGGCAAACCTTTAAAGTGGAAATTCTGTCCCCGAACGAAACGGTTACATGAATTCATTTGAATAATTATTAATCGGCTTGCCATAGCCAGCTATGAAAAAGGCGGCCGATGGTGCGGCCGCCTTTTTCTTGTCAATATGATTAAGAAATCACGTGCGAAGTGCGGCGTTCTCCGTATCGAACGGGCTCTCGCCGACGACAGTTGCGTTGTAGGTCGTGCCGAGGATCTTGATCTTCAGCTTCGTACCTTCCTTGGCGTAATCGGGCCGCAGCATGGCAAGCGCCAGCGAGCGGTTGATGCGGAAGCCGAAGGTGCCGTTGGTGGCACGGCCGACGAGCTCGCCTGCCTCGTTGTAGATCGCTTCCGAGCCGCGCGCATCGACATCATTGCCGGTTTCGACGACGAGCGTCGCGAAGTTCCACTTCAGGCCCTTTTCCTTGTAGGCAAGCAGGCCCTCGCGGCCGAGGAATTCCTTCTCCGGTTTGATGAAGCGGTCGAGGCCGGATTCATAGGCATTGTACTCGATCGACATTTCGCGCGGGATCAGGCGGTAGGACTTTTCCACCGACATGGAGAGCATGGCGCGGATGCCGAAGGGCTTGATGCCGAATTCAGCGCCGGCTTCCATCAGCTTGTCGAAGATGTAGTTCTGCATCTCGATCGGGTGATGCAGCTCCCAGCCGAGCTCGCCGACGAAATTGACGCGCAGCGCATGGGCGTTGGCCGCACCGACGGAGATCTCCTTGCCCGAGAGCCAGGGGAAATCCTTGTTGTCGAGGCTGGTGTGCGTCAGCTTCTTCAGGACATCGCGCGACTTCGGACCCGCAAGCACCAAGACGCCATAGGCCTGGGTGATCGGCGTGAACTTCACGCTGCCGTCTGACGGCAGAAGCTTGCGCATATAGTCGTGGTCATGCGCCTCATAGGCGCCGGCCGAGACGAGATAGAAGGTGCCGGGTGCGCTTTCATAGACGGTGAATTCCGAGCGCACGCCGCCTTCCTTGGTCAGCATGTGGCAAAGCGCGATGCGGCCGCGCTTCTTCGGGATCGCATTGGCAAAGATCGATTCCAGCCATGCGCGCGCGCCCGGGCCTGTCACCAGCGCCTTGGCGAAAGCCGACATGTCGAGCACGCCGACATTCTTGTGGACGTTCACGACTTCGTTGCCGACATGCTCGAAATAGTTCGAGCGGCGGAACGACCACCGTTCCAGAATGCGGCCGTCTTCGGTCGGATCCGAATGATTGTGGTTGGTCAGCACGTCGGCGCCGACGCCGATCTGGTCCTTCGGCAGATCGTAGCCCTCGGGCGCAAACCAGTTGGCGCGCTCCCAGCCATAGACGGAGCCGAAGACGGCGCCGAGCTTCTTCAGCCGGTCATAGACAGGCGTCGTCTTCAGCGGACGGGCGGCTGCGCGCTCCTCGTCCGGATAGTGCATGGTGAAGACGTTGGCATAGGCTTCCTCGTTCTTGGCAATGAGGTAGCCTTCCTTGGCATAGGGGCCGAAGCGGCGCGGATCGACGCCCATCATGTCGACGGTCGGCTCGCCATCGACGATCCATTCGGCAAGCTGCCAGCCGGCGCCGCCGGCCGCCGTAATGCCGAAGGAATGGCCTTCGTTCAGCCAGAAATTCTTGAGGCCCGGTGCGGGGCCGACGATCGGGTTGCCGTCAGGCGTATAGGCGATGGCGCCGTTATAGACCTTCTTGATGCCCACTTCGCCGAAGGCCGGCACGCGGGCGATCGCGGTTTCGATATGCGGCATCAGGCGCTCGAGTTCTTCCTGGAAGAGCTCGTATTCGCTGTCATCGGAGGGACCGTTGACATAACAGACCGGTGCGCCCTGCTCGTAGGGACCAAGCAGCAGACCGCCATTTTCCTCGCGCATGTACCAGGCGCTGTCGGCTTCACGCAGCACGCCCATTTCCGGCAGGCCCTTGGCCTTGCGGGCCAGAATATCGGGATGCGGTTCGGTGACGATATACTGGTGCTCGACCGGGATGACGGGAATGTTGATGCCGACCATATCGCCGGTCTTGCGGGCGAAGTTGCCGGTGCAGGAGATGATGTGTTCGGCGGTGATCTCGCCCTTGTCCGTGGTCACCTTCCAGAGGCCGTCAGCCTGCTGCTCGATGGCGGTGACCGTCGTGTTGCGGTAGATTGTGGCACCGAAGTCGCGCGCGCCCTTGGCAAGCGCCTGTGTCAGGTCCGCCGGCTGGATATAGCCGTCATCGGGATGCTGGATGGCGCCGAGCAGGCCATCGGTCTCACAGAGCGGCCAGATTTCCTTCACCTGCTCCGGCGTCAGGATATTGACCTTCACGCCGATCGTCTCGGCAATACCGGCATAGTACATGAATTCGTCCCAGCGGTCCTTGGTGCGGGCGAGACGAATGTTGGAGACCTGGCTGAAACCGACATTCATGCCGGTCTCCTGCTGCAGTTCCTGATAAAAGCGGACGGAATATTTGTGAATCTGGCCGACCGAATAGCTCATGTTGAAGAGCGGCAGCAGGCCGGCTGCATGCCAGGTCGAGCCTGACGTCAGCTCCTTGCGCTCGATGAGCACGCTGTCGCCCCATCCCTTCTTCGCAAGGTGATAGAGCGTCGAAACACCGACCACGCCGCCGCCGATGACCACTGCCCGCGCATGTGACTTCATGGAGAAATACCCTCTTTTATCGAATGTCCGGCAGCCCATACCGGACGAACTCCCAATATCCGGCGGCTCAAGCCGGACGAACTATCTTCGCGAACTATGCAGCGAGGCCTGCGTCATGAGAGGCCTGTTTACGACATGCGAAAAGCTTGCCGCGACGAGGCGCAAATAGACAAGCGTCAAAAGCCGCAAGGCTCAAAAATTCATAAAAATCGATAGTGGCCGGGCCGAAGCCGCCGTCACTTGATGACGGCGGAACCCTTGACGATCTCGATCGTCTCGTCGCCGGAAAGCCCGATACGGTCGCCATCAGGCGTCGTCATGAAGCAACCGGAGGGGCAGACCCGTTCGGATGCGCCGGCATCCACGACGACTTCCACGCGGTTGCCGCCTTCGGTGACGGTCAGCACCACGGCTGCATCATCCTTGTTGGTAACGGAGGCGGCGAGCGCCAGAGGTGCTGCGGAAAGGAGAAGAAGAAATGCGACTGCGGATCGTGTCACGGTATGCGACATAGGCTACACGCCCTCCCCTGGAGCGCTCGTCGCTGCCCAGCAGCGATCGATTGCCTGAGGTTATAGCGCAAGACCCGTGAATGAGCGCTGAATGACCCGTTCAGCCTTTGAGCTTGCCGTCCGCCGTCTTGCTGCGCAACTGGCGCACCGGCCGCTCGTCTTCTACCGTCTCTATTTCCTTGACCTCGTTTTCAGCCGTGGCCTCCTCGGGCTCATCAGGCTTTTGGACAAGCACCTTCTCCGCATCCGCATCCGCATTCGCCTGCCGATGAATGGTCAGATCACTCTGCGGCAGCGGGATCTCGATGCCCTCCGCCTTGAAGCGCCTGAGGATCTCGATCCTCAGATTGTTGCGCACCGTCAGGCCATCCCCCATATCAGCCAGGAAGAAGCGCAGCTCGAAATCAAGTGAATAAGGCCCGAAGCGCAGGAACTCGACATGCGGTTCCGGATTGCGCAGGATCAGCGGCACGGCCGCCGTCAGTTCCAGCAGGATATCCATCACCTTGCGCGGATCGGCCTCATAGCTGACGGAAACAGGGATTTCCGAACGTCCGAGCTTGTTGCGATGCGTCCAGTTGCCGACGAGCCCGTTGATGAGCTCCGAATTCGGCACGATGATCGACTGCTTACGGAAGGTCTCGATTTCGGTCGCGCGCACCGAGATGCGCTTGACGATGCCTTCGGCCGTTCCCGAAACGACATGGTCACCCACCTTGAAGGGGCGCTCGACGAGCAGGATCAGGCCGGAGACGAAGTTGGAAACGATGTTCTGCAGGCCGAAACCGATACCGACCGACAGCGCCGAGGCAACGAGCGCAAGGTTGGAAAGATCGATTCCCGCCGCCGAGATGCCGAAGATCGCCGCCACGCCGACGCCGAGATAACCGATGCCCGTCTTGACCGAATTGCGCACGCCGAGATCGACATGGCTGCGCGCCATGACATTGCTGTCCAGCCACTTCTGCACCCAGCGCGTTGCGAGATAACCGCCGGCAAAGAGCAGGATGCCGGTGAAGATGCCGACGAGCGAAATGCTGATGCCGCCGAGCCGCACCTCGGTGAAAAGCCGGTAGGCAAGCAGCTGCAGGTCCTGCACGTGGAAGCCCCAGAGCAGCAGGATCAGCGGAATGCCCGTCAACAGCGCCACGGCATAGATCAGCAGGCCGACGACCAGCCCTACCTGATCGATCGCCACAGGCCCGAGCTTGAAGCGGGTCTCGAGAAAACGGCCAAGGAACGTATCGCCGAAATTGTCCTGCCGCGAGATCGCCTTGCCGAGCAGCAGGCCGATATAGGTCGTCACGATGATGGCGCTGGTGATGATGAGCTGGGTGGCGACGAAACGCGCCAGACCCACGTAGCCCGAAAGCGCCGCAAAGATGAGGCCCGCACCGAAGACGCGCAGCAGGATCGCCATGCCGCGCGGCCAGTGGCGGCCCGGCGCATCGGGATCGCCATTCTTCGCCAGCATCGGTTTTCCGAAGGACACGGCAATCAGGATGAGGCCGATGATCAGCGCCGCAAGCAGGCTGCGCACGACGGTCAGGACCAGCGGCGATCCCATCGCCTCGCCGATGGCGCCGAAGAGATAGTCGAGCGCGTTGACGACGGCCATGGCGATCAGGCAGTAGCCGACCGAGCGGGCGCCGAGATTGGAAAGGCGCACCAGCCGCCACGACGGATCATTCGGCGCAAAGACGGCGTTGACGAAGCGGCCGACGAAATAAACAAGGCCGATCGAGCCGAAGAGCGCGCCGATGACGGGCGTGATGTCGCTCCGCAGCACATTGAAGCCGTCGAGGAAGATCAGCGACGTCACCAGCAGCACATCGAGCGCCGCCGTGCGGATCAGCGTCGACCAGAAGGCAAAGGCAAGCCGGCTGATATAGGACGGTTCTTCGACATGGACGTCGCGCCGCAGATACTGGCCGAAAAGCCGGTAGCCGCCGGAGAGCAGGATCAAGGCCGTCGCGAGCGACAGGAAGATCGCCGCAAAAAGCGACAGGCTCTTGAACTTCCAGACGAAGGTGATCCAGCTCGAAAACGTCTGGGAAAACTCGCTCACTTCCTGAACGAAGGCGCTGGTCGCATCGTCGAAAACGGAGACGGAGATTTCGGTGCGCCGGAACAGCGTATCGGCAAAGAGCTGGCGGCGCGTCGCCGTGATCACGTTGGAAAGCTTGGTGATTGCGATCGACAGGTTTTCCGCGTCACCCGTTACGGCATTGATCTGAGAGCGTTCCGATGTCAGCGCATTGCGCTCCTCGGTAACGATCTGCGCTTCCGGCGGCTGCCCGTCCTTCGGCGGTTCGCCAAGCTCGGCCAGACGGCTCTTGATCTGATCGAAACGCGGGCGCAGGCTGACGGAGGTGGCGATAACCCCGCGGCCGAGTTCATCCGTCTGGCCGGCAAGCTCTACCAGAGCGTCGTCATTATCGGCATTCTGCTTGACGCGGTCCTGCAGCGAAGCAAGCTGGTTCTTCGCCTTGTCGATATCCTTCAGCGCTTGGTCGAGCGCGCTGCTGGCAAGGGGCGCCTCGGCCGGCGCTGCCTGGGCCGGGGTTGCCTGAGTCTCAGTTGCTTGGGTCCCAGTTGCTTGAGCCGGGACAGCCTGCGTCTGGGCCTCGGCCGCAGGCTGCGGGGCCTGCGCGAAAGCGGCCTTTCCATCGAGATGCAGGCCGGCAACAGCCAGCGACAGCAGAAGAACGGTGCGAAGCAGCCAGTGTGTCAAGCGCAAGATGCCCCCGCGTGGATTCGTCTCATCAGGTAATTGACCGCTTCTTATAGGAAAGAAAGGCGACAGAAAGGCGGAATTTCCAGATAACGGCTCAGAAACCGGAGCCGGGAAGCGCCAGATACGCCAGTTCGGCCTCGCTCGACTCCCGCCCGACGATGGCATTGCGATGCGGAAAACGCCCATATGTCGCGATCACGTCGCGGTGGCGAAGCGCATAGTCGCGGAACTCCTCGTCGCCGAGCGCGGTAAAGAGCACCACCGAACGATCCTGCTCGGCGAGGTCTTCCGCATGCTCGAACGGCATGTAGAAGAAGGTCCGCCGGATGCCCTCGACGGCCTGATCGGCGCCGACGGCAAGCGCCATCTTCGCCTCGCGCAGCGCCAATCCATCGGTCGAAAAGGCAAGCGGTGTCGCCCGGTAGATGTTACGCGGAAACTGGTCGAGCACGATCACGGCGGCAAGCCTGCTTTCAGGACTGGAGCGCCATTCCTCGGTGACCTCAAGGGCAAGCGACAGGTGGGTTGCGCGAAATCGCGCCCGGATTTCCTCGTCCAGTTCGGCGCTCGAGCCGAACCATTCCTTTCGGCTGCAACGGATGAACCAGAAATCATAGACCTCGCCGGGCGTGCAGACGATATCCGTGTTCATGATCTCTCCCCCGTGAGCTTACAGAAAAGCAGGTCAGCTTACTGTAAAGACCAGTATCGCCTTCGTGCCGCGATGCCCTGGATCGTAGCTAAGTTCGGATTTCAGGCTGCCGGCCATCGCGGTCAAGATCTTCGAGCCGAGACCGGTTCCCTTCGCCGGGCCGGAAGGATCAAAGCCCTGGCCGGCATCTTCGACGGTGACCCTGAGCACATCGCTTTCCTGCTCGACGATAACATTGATCTCACCGGGGCTGCCATCCGGATAGGCATATTTGAAGGCATTGGTGACGAGTTCGCTGACGATGAGGCCGAGCGTGATGACCTTGTCGGTCGCCAGATTGACCGGCTGCGAGGTCAGCACCACGCGATGCGGCCGCTTCTCGTCGCGCATCGAGGCTTCGAGTTCGGTCAGGAGGCTGCTCAGATACTCATCCACCTGCACAGTGCCGACCTGCCGGTTGGTGTAGAGGCGGCGGTGGACGCTGGCGATCGCATTGATGCGCATCTGCGTTTCCTGCAGCGCGTCGATCGCCACCTGGTCGCTGGTCATGGAGGATTGCATGCGGATCAGCGCACCGACGAGGCCGAGGCTGTTGGCGATGCGGTGATTGACTTCGGCAAGCAGCATTTCCGCATGGTCGCGCTGCTGGCGGATCACCTCCTGCGCCTGCGCCGTATCGCGGCGGAATCGCGCCCGCTCCAGCCCCTGTTCGAGGGCCGCGGCCAGAAGATCGAAATAGTCGGGGGAAATGCCTTTCAGAACATAATCGTCGGCACCAGCCTTCAGCGCTGCGACCGCAATGCTCGTATCGCCCGAACCGGTGGCGTAGATGACCGGCGGATGATCAGGCATCGCCGTGATGCGCGGCAGGATATCGAGCCCGGTTTCGGCCTTCAGGAAATGATCGAGAACGACGGCTTCGATACCGCCTTCGGCAAGCACCGCAAGGCCGGTCGCTCCGTCGCTCGCCCATTCGAGCTTGAAGCCGCGACGACCGAGATTCTTCCGCATCAGCAGCGCAAGCTCTTCGTCGTCATCGATATAGAGGATACGGATCGCTTCACCCGTACCGCCTCTGGACTCGCTCATTCTGCCTCCGGGCATTTTCCCGCAGCAATACCGGCTGTGAGGCCGCCGAGTCTTTCTGCATGAGACTGTCGTATTGCATCGGCCAGCGCGCGTAAACAGCACCTGGCCTTTGGTATGATGTGACGCCTGATGCCAGACGGATCGAAGGAGAATGCCATCGAGAATGTCGACCTCTGCCGGCTGCGGCCGGAAGCCCCTCTAAAAAAATTGCGAACACAGATACTGAAAATCAGGCCGTTAACGCAGGGGAAGGCAAATGGTTCCGAGGGTAAGTCAGCTTTTTTGAAAGCGGCGGTGGTGGGAAACTTCGGCACCCGCATCGGCTGAAAGCTGCAGGAAGCGCAGGCAGGACAAAAAACCGATCATGCCAACCACGAAGAAAGCCCAGCGGAAGTCACCAAGAACAGGGTCCGTTGCGCCGCGAAACCCTGCGGAAATGTTGAGCACGGCGGCCGCAACGGCAACGCCAAGCAGCATGGAAATCTGCTGCAGCATGCTCGACAGCGTCGAGGCCGAACTTCTCTGCGCCGGGCCGATATCGGCAAAGGACAGCGTGTTGAGGGCGGTAAATTCCATCGAGCGGGAAAGCCCAGCAATGAGGAGCAGCGCCGAGATGACGACCTCGGGGGTATCAGGTGTCAGAAAGCCGCAGGCGACGATCGAGCCGGCGGCGATGACGCCGTTGAAGAAGAGCACGTTGCGGAAGCCGAAATACCGCAGCAGCGGCGTCGTCACCACCTTCATGCCGAGATTGCCGAGGAAATAAACCAGGAGATAGGTGCCGGCGGCAATCGAGCTCAGGCCGAAGCCAAGCTGGAACAGCAGCGGTAGCAGGAAAGGCGTCGCATTGATCGCCACACGGCAGGCCGTACCCGCCGAAAGCGTCGTCATCGAGAAGGTCTGCACCTTGAAGGCGGCCAGATCGAGCAGCGGATTGTCGACCCGCAGGAAATGCCGCGTCGCCATGACGGAAAGCACGATGCCCGCCACAAGCAGCACGACGAGGGGCACGAAGCCGCCCTGTGCTTTGACTGACAGTTCAAGTGCCGCAAGCAGCAGGGTCAGCCCCGCCGCACTGAGGAAAAAACCCTTGATATCGAGCGGCCCGACCCGTTCCTCGCGCTGTTCCGGCACGAAGCGGAGCACCAGCGCGATGCCGACGAGGCCGATTGGGATATTGATCAGAAAGTTCCAGTGCCAGCTGGCATAGGTGGTGATGAAGCTGCCGAGCACCGGGCCGACCACGGGTGCCGTCAGCGCCGGCCAGGTGATCAGCGCGATCGCCTGCACGAGCTCGGACTTGCGGGCGTTCTTGAGCACGATGATACGCCCGACCGGCGTCATCAGCGCACTGCCCACACCCTGTACCGCACGGGCAATGACGAATTCGGTGAGGTTGCCGGACAGGCCGCAGAACAGCGACGCCACGGTGAAGACGGCAATGGACACGAGAAAGACGCGCCTCGCCCCAAACCGGTCGCCGAGCCAGCCGGAAAGCGGAATGAAGGCCGACATGGTGAGCATATAGACGGTGATGCCGATGCTCATGGCGACCGGCTGCACACCGAAGCTCGTCGCCATCTGCGGCAGCGAGGTGGTCACGATCGTCCCGTCGAGGATCTGCATGAAGAAGGAAACGGCAACGACGAGCGCTACGATCTTCGCCTGGCGGACGCTTGCCGCCTCATCTGTATTCTCACTCGTCTGGACTGCAGTCATCGATCTGCCAAATGCGAATTCCGGATTGCGCGGGAAAAGGCGGGAGAACCGACAGGGCAAGCCGCGCGGAGGGATACAGTCTGCATACGCCCCTTATGCCGGATCGGAAAGGTCAAATGCCGCCAGGTCCGAGACTTTTGTAAACATGTTCGGCAACAATCCGAGATCAGCGGCCAACAGCCGCCTCAAGCGGCTTTGCGCTCACGCTTGCCGTCGAAAGCCTGCCGAGCTCCGACCTGCGGCTGGCGGTATCAAGTTCGGAGAAATCGTCGGGCAATTCGGACGTGACCTCGCCTTGCACCACGCAGTCGATCATGAACATCGGCCGGCGCTTATGCTCCTGCACGAGGCGACCGACATATTCGCCGAGCGTGCCGAGCGCAATCAGCTGGATGGCGCTCAAGGCCGATACGGCAGCCATGATGCTCGACCAGCCGGTAATGACATTGCCCTCGAACCATTGCACGAGCGTATAGATCAAAAGCCCGACCGCAAAGACGGCCGAGATAAGGCCCATCCAGGCGCTGACGCGCAGCGGAATGATCGAGAAACTGGTGATCGCATCGATCGCGAAACGGATCATCTTGCGCAGCGGATATTTCGTCGCCCCGGCATAGCGGGCATCGCGCGTATAACGCGGTGCCACCTGCCTGCCGCCGATCCAGCTCACCATGCCACGGGTGAAACGATGCCGCTCCGGCATATTGAGCAGGATATGGACGATCCGCGCCTTCATGAGCCGGAAGTCGCCGGTGTCCTGCGGGATCGAGATAGAGGTGAGCCGCGTCAGAAGCCGATAGAAGACGGAGGCGGTGATGAGCTTGAACTTCGTCTCGCCCTTGCGTTCGCTGCGCTGCCCGTAAACGACATCGGCGCCCTGATCCATGATCGCCATCATCTCGGCCAGCAGTTCCGGCGGATCCTGCAGGTCGGCATCGATCAGCAGCACGCGCTCGCCGCGCGCCACAGCAAGGCCGGAGGTCGCCGCAAGCTGGTGGCCATGATTGCGCAGAAGCTTGACGCCGAGCACTTGCGGAATGTCAGCTGCAAGCCCCGATATCACGCCCCATGTATTGTCGCTGGAGCCGTCATCGACGAGGATGATCTCGAAGGAGCCGCCAGCTACGGCTTCCGCCGCCGCCTTCGCCCGTCGGCAGAATTCGCTCAAGCCTTCGGCTTCGTTGTAGCAGGGCGCGACGATGGAAAGCTTCGTCTTCACGTCAGCACCATCAACGGATTTGCCCATTTCCACCGAATCTCCTTGCTCCCCGCAGGGCAGCATGACCAATCACCTGAGGGCACACAAGACAGAGCACCCCTGCCCTGATGATCGGCACCCGTGCCTCCGGCGATGGTTTGATATCATGCGTCTGCTTTGCATATTCTAAAGGCGAAGCCGCAAAGTGGATTGCGGAGCATGAGCACAGGGAAGCGTGATGCAGGAAAGAGCACCCGATCTCGGCCGCAGGGCCGCCGGAGCCAACGCCAAGTTTCTCGTGGCCCTCGCCGTCATTGTCTTCCTGGCGGCGGGCACCCTCGCCTATTGGCAAGGCTGGCTGTTCCTCATCAATTTCGCCGCCTGGTCGGCCGGCTCATCGGTCTATTTCTATTATCGACACCCCGCACTTCTGGAAAAGCGCATGCGCGCCGGCCCGGCCGCCGAAACGGAACCGGTGCAGAAGCGCATCCAGCTCTTCACCGGCATCGTGATGGTCGCGCTCATCGTGGTTTCAGCACTCGATTATCGCTTCGGCTGGTCGACCGTTCCGGTATGGGCAATCATTCTCGGCAATCTGCTGATCTCGGCAGGATTCCTGTTCGTCGTCTTCGTCCTCAGGGAAAATACCTTTGCCTCGGCCACCATCCAGGTCTCTGAGGACCAGAAGGTCATCTCCACAGGCCCCTACGCCCTCGTGCGCCACCCCATGTATGCCGCCGTCCTGCCGCTGGCATCAGGCATTCCGCTTGCCCTCTCCTCCCTGTGGGGCCTGATCATCGTGCCGCTGATTTTCATCGGCCTGATCCTGCGCCTCCTCGACGAGGAGGGCCATCTGCGCCGGGACCTGCCCGGTTATGAGGATTACTGCCGCAAGGTGAGCTACCGGCTGTTTCCCGGCCTCTGGTGAAAATCCGCCTGAGACTCAGGGCTCGTACCGGCTGACCTCCAGCCCCGATCCGACCGGCAGCAGCACGCTGGTGATCCCTGGCTTGGTGCGGATGGCCCGGGCATAAATCTTCACGTCTTCAGTCACAGGATAAATCATGTTGTCGGCAACGATGATCGCGCCCGCATTGAGCTTCGGATAGAAGGCCTCGAGGCACGGCAGGTAGAGATCCTTCCAGAGATCGACGAGCACGAAATCCACCTTGCCCCGCAATTCGCGGATCATCGCAACCGCATCGCCCACCCGGAAATCGATATGTTCGGCAAGACCGGCTCTCTCGGCCATCGTCTGCGCATGGGCGGATTTATAGCCATGCACTTCCATGGTGATCAGCCGCCCGCCGGTCGCCCGCGCAGCTTCAGCAAGCCAGATGCCGGAATAGCCGAAGGAAGTGCCGAGCTCGAGAATGGTCGGCGCCGTCAGGCTTCGGACGAGAATGTTGAGAAACCGCCCCGTCTCCGGGCCGACAGCCCGCATCCGCTGATCCTGCCCGCCATCGCGTCCGCCCGGTACCTCCTGGCGCAGAGTGCCACGCTCCTCGTCGATCCGCTGGTGATAGGCACCGAGCACATTGAGCACCTTCTCATCCAGCCGATGTTCGCCGAGATTATTCTGTCTGTCATCGCTCATTGCCATTCCTCCAGGGATAGGCTTGCGACGGTAGATGCCGCAGCAAGGACTTCGCTCCAGCGAGTTAAATACCGGGGGCGTCTTCGGGCAAGCGCAGAATATTTGGAAAGCGGAAACCGCCGATTCCCCGCAAACGGAGGCGGCGGATTCAGAAAAACAGAAAAAGCCAGCAAGCCTTTGACATCAAAGGCCTTGTTTCTGGATTCTGTTCTCTTCGAAGGAGAATTTGGTGGGTGATGTAGGGCTCGAACCTACGACCCGCTGATTAAGAGTCAGCTGCTCTACCAACTGAGCTAATCACCCGTCCGCGCTTGGCTGCGCGGTGTGACGGGGCATATAAATAGGATCGTCCGGCTTGTCTAGCGCCCTGCCGAATTTTCTTTGGTTAATTGCGAAGTTTTTTTGTCAGGAGCTGGAAATGCAATGAAATCAAAGGTCGAGCGTGCCGGTCGCAATCCGCACCGCCTGACCGCCGATCCGGGCGTTCGAAATGGCCCCGCCTTCGATATCCATATGCAGGTGGATGAAGGACGGACGGCCCATTTCCAGGCCCTGCTCGATGAGGATCGGGTGATGCCCGTCCGTCAGCCGGTCGAAATGGTTGATCGCACCCGAGAGAGCGGCGGCGGCCGAGCCTGTGGCCGGGTCCTCGGAAATGCCCATGCCGCTAGCAAACATGCGGGCATGGAACTTGGCGACATGGTTCACGCCGCCACGGCAGTAGATATAGGCCGAGGCGAGCGCGCCATCGACGAAGGGCACCGTCTTTTCCCAGAGCTGCGGATCGAACTCCAGGCGCTCTGCCGCGCCGACATCGTGGACCGGCACCATCAGGAAGGGAACGCCGGCACTCCAGATCGACGGCACGTGATTCTCGAAGCCGATCTCCGTGGTCTTCAGCGACAGCGCGTCGGCGATGCCGAGCTTGTCGAGCGGCAGCGATATCTGTTGGGATTTGCGCGGCAGGTCGAATTCGGCAAAGCTTGCCTCGCCTTCCCGCAACCTGACGGCGCAGCGCACCGGGCCGACATTTTCTTCGAGCACGGACACGAGATCGAGCGTTCCCGCTCCATGCGCTTTCTCCGCCAGCGCAATCGCCGTACCGACGGTCGGATGGCCGGCAAAGGGCAGTTCACGGCCGGGCGTGAAGATGCGGATACGCGCCGTATAGGCGGGATTGTTGGCCGGCTGCACGAAAACCGTCTCGGATAGATTGGTTTCGCGGGCAACCGCCTGCATCGCCGCGTCGTCAAGCCCCTTGCCGTCAAAGATCACGGCCAGCGGATTGCCGGCAAGTTTGGTGTCGGTGAACACGTCATAGACGCTGTAGCTTAACGCCACACTGGCCTCCTTGAATCGGTCATCGAGCCGCCAACCTGCCCGACAGCACACGCAAGTGCAAGCGTCAGGTCTACTTGCCCGCGAAATACCAGTCGATGATCGGCAGCATCGCGACATTGTAAGGCTGAGCCTTCGGATCGGCCGAGCGGATCGCAACCGCACCGGCAATTTCCTTATCCTCGGCGACCAGCATATGCGCACCGATGAAATCGACCATCTCGTCTGCTGTCATGTCGAAACGGAAGAGCTTGAACAGCGAGACGGAACCGCGCACATGGCCCGCATAGAGCCCCTCGCCCACGATCGCATTGTCGAGATCCAGGCCCGTCTCCTCCATCACTTCGCGGCGCATATTGCTGTTGATGTCGCAACGCCCGTCCACGACATCTTCCGGTTCCAGCGAGCCCGCAGCGAAATAGACCTGACCGGGGTTGGCCGTATGCGCTCCCATGCGGATAGCGACCAGCGCCCCATCGGAGGATTCGAGCACCGGATAGGAAAAGAGATGGATGGCGCCCTTCCGGTCCGGCTGGCGCCGCCACCACATGAAGGCCGAGAAAGGCGCGATATAGGCCTCACCCGCAATTCCGGCTTCGGACAGTTTCAACCGGTGCTGTAACACAAGCCGGCCATCGAACAGTGCCGGATTGGCGACGATTTCCCGCTCCCAGTTCTCGCGGATATCAGCCCTGTTGGCGACAACCAGCGGATGATCACCCTCGAGCACGCGCAGATCGGCGCCGGCAATGGGAAATACCGTGCGTTCCGGCGGAAAGGCCGAAAGGTCTTCTGAAAAAGTCTCTGAAAATCGAAGTGTCATAAGAGATCCAATGTCATGACGACGGGGCAATGGTCGGATGCCTTCGGCCTGTCCCAGCCGGTGCGCGGGTAACGCTCCACCTGCTGCCCCGGCGGGAAGATGGTGCGGTAGGGCTGTCCGTGGCGGATGATTTCCGGAATGCGCTTGGCATTGGTGGCGGCAAGTGCCGGCGACAGCCAGAGATAATCGAGCTGGCAGAGCCACTGCTCCTCCGGCCCGCGCGAATGATAGAGCGTCCAGCGGTCAAGTGGCTCGCGGCGGCGCACGACATTTTCGGCAAACCCGTCCTTGCTGAAGACATCGAGCGCGCTTTCGGCCTCATCCTGATGCTCGAACCGATAGCCCGTGCCGCGCCGGCCGATAACGTCGACCCGCTCCTGATAGTCGTTCATGTCGCCGCAGATGACGAAGTTCTTGCTTGCGGTATGGCCTGCGCCGAACCGGTTCTCGATGATGCGGCGAACGGCACGCGCCTCCGCCCGGCGGATCGGCAGGGTCGATTGCCGCCCGTCCAGCCCATCGCGCGGATTGCCCATCGACTTGAAATGCACGACATAGAGCGTCATCGGCACACCGCCGATCCTCAAATCCAGTTCCAGGCAGTCGCGCTTGAAGATCTTGTCGTCGAGCCGGTTGGTCTTGCCGATCTCCTCGTCGAAGAGATCGAATTCGCGATAGGTCACCATCGCATGGCTCTTGATATCCCTAAGCTCGATCTTCTGCCCGTCGCGCGTTTCCTCGCGCATCAAGACGGCGACATCGATGCCGCGGCTGTCATTGCCCTCGACCAGATATTTCTGCCGGTAGCCATTGCCGACCATGCGGTAGAGATAGCCATATTCGAAGGCCTGCAGGGCGGCCATATTGTCGATTTCCTGCAGGCAGAGAATATCGGCATCCGCATCGGCGATGGCGAGTGCCGTCATCTGCCTGGTATCGTCGGTCGACGCGATTACCCGTGCCTGCTCAAGCTGCTGGTAGGTGCCCTCGTTGCTGACCTCGAAGAGCTTGATGACGCGGTCCTGCCGGAGCTGGTTGCGATAGCCCGTGAAGTCGAAGCGGGTGAGCAGGTTTTCGACATTGAAAGTGGCAAGGCGAAGCGACATCAGGCATTCCCGGTTGGATCGACGCCAATTACTAGAGCAATTCCAGCAAAAGTGTGCAGCGGTTTTGCGTCCGGAATCGCTTGAAAACAGTTAAAGTCGAATACGCGCTTCGAAAAGCCGTTTGTCCGTCAGAGCCGCCAGCCGGCGCGGATGACGACATGCACCGCCTCATCAGGCACGACAGCCACGCGGCTATAGGCGCGCAGCGTCTGGCCGTTACCGAGGGTCAGCTTCACGGCATAACGTTCGCCTTCGAAGAGCACGGATTCGACCGTCGCGGGCGCGCCCTCGCTACCGATGATGACATCTTCCGGCCGCACCAGAATATCGGCGCCATCGATATTGGCGGCATGCAGCACCCCCTCCAGCTCGTCCCATTCGAGCTGGCGCTCACCGCCCATGACCGGCAGCGTGACGATCGCGCCGCGGCCGATCAGCCCGCCGACCATGCGCCCTTCCGGCCGCGCATAGATTTCCGCCGGCGGCGCCACCTGCAACAGCCGCCCCTCGGACATGACGGCAACATCGGTTGCCAGCGCCATCGCCTCGCTCTGGTCATGCGTCACATAGATCATCGTTGCACCGGAGCGCTGGTGAAACTCGCGGAACGTCTCCTCCATCTCCTGCTTCAGATGCCGGTCGAGATTGGCAAGCGGCTCGTCGAGCAGCACGACATCGGGCGATGTCACCAGGCAGCGGGCCAGCGCCACGCGCTGCCGCTGGCCGCCGGAGAGATCCGCCGGCCGCCGCTCGGCATAATCGACGAGGCGCACGGTCGATAGTGCCTCTCTCACCTTGGCCTTGTAGTCCGCGCCCGATATGCCGCGAACTTTCAGCGGATAGCCGACATTGTCCGCCACACTCATATGCGGCCAGAGCGCATAGGACTGGAAGACCATCGCCATGTTGCGCTTCTCCGGCGGCAGCGATTGCGAGGCATCGGCCAAGAGCCGCTCGCCGAGATGGAGGGATCCGTCAGTCGGCGTCTCGAAACCGGCAATCATCCGCAGAACCGTGGTCTTGCCGCAGCCGGAGGGGCCGAGCAGCGCCAGGAAGCCGCCCTCGCGCACATCGAGCGAAAAGCCGCTGACCGCAGCCCTGCCCGTGCCGAAATCCTTGGCCACCTGATTGAGGATCAGCTTCGCCACGGCACTACTCCCTTGGGCAGATGTTTCGCCAGAAGCTCCAGAAGCAGCATCATGGCGACGACCATGAAGACGACGAGCACGGAGAGAGCTGACGCGAGGTCGGAACTGCCGCTGTCATCGAGATTATAAATGGCGACACCCAGCGTCTGCGTACCCGCCGACCAGAGCAGCGCCGAGATCGTCAGCTCGTTGCAGGCAATGAGGAAGACAAGGATCACGGATGCGCCCGCCGCCGGCGCAATCAGCGGCACGATGATATCCTTGAGCCGCCGGAAGAAGCCCGCACCGGACAGCCTTGCCGCCTCTTCCAGGGCCGGATCGAGCTGATGAAAGGCGCTGACCACAGGCTTCAGGCTGACGGCGAAGAAGGAGGAGAAATAGGCGATGAGGATGATCCAGACCGTGCCGTAGAGCGTGACGTTCAACACTGGGATCGGCGCGGCAAAAACGACGATGAAGCACACCGCCATGACGATGCCCGGCAGCGAATAGGGTATTTCCACCAGACTGGAGACAATACGGGACAACGTATCCTTACGGCGCGTCAGCGCATAGGCCGCAAGCACCGTCACGAAGAGCAGGCCGACCGCCGCCCCGCTGGCCAGCGACAACGAATTGATAAAGGCGGTGCGCGTCACCGCCTGCCGGAAGAGAATTTCCTCGAAGGCATGGAAGGTCATGGTCTTGAGGGTAAGCGGCACGCCATAGGCCGGCACAAGCGCGCCGGCGACGAGCGCGAAGAAGGGCGCGGCCAGCATGAAGAACAGGGTGATCCAGAGCAGCGGCGAGAAAACAAGCTTCCACCCGCCGAGCTCGAAGGCAGCGGTCGCGCCCGAAAGGCCGATGACGCGGTAGTCCCGCCCACGCAATGCCCTATCCTGAATGGCAAGGCCGCCGACAGAGATCAGCGCGATGATGGCAGAGAGAAGTGCCACATCGCCGAAGGTCCGGCCGGTAAAGGCGGTAAACTTCGAAAAGATCAGCGTCGGCAGCGTAAAGATCGAGGCCGGAATGCCGAGAATGGCCGGAATGCCGAAATTGCCGGTACAGGAGACGAAGGAAATCGCCGCCCCCGCAATGACGCCCGGCAGCGACAGCGGCAGGATGATATCCCGAAAGACCCGCAGACTCGATGCGCCTGAGAGACGTGCCGCCTCAACCCCGTCGCGCGGCAGGGTCATCAGCCCTGCCCTCAGCGCCAGATAAACGAGCGGCGCATGCTGCACGCCATAGAGCAGCGCAATACCGCCAACCGAATAGAGCGGCTGCGGCGATCCCATCGGCGGGGCGATATACAGCGCCTTCAGAAGCGGGCTCGACGGTCCCGACATCTGCACCCAGGCAAGTGCCGTCACCTGCGGCGGGATCATCATCGGCAGCACGAAGAAGAAGCTGAGCGGCCCCTTGGCCGGAATATCCGTCAGCGTCAGCAGATAGGCGAAAGCGCAGCCGATGACGAGCGAGATAACAGTGCCGAGAACCGCCGTGACGATGGTGTAATAGACTGCCGACCAGACCATGGGGTCGGAGAGAACCACCATGACCCCACCATTGGCGAAGGCGGAAATGCCGACGACCGCGAGCCGCGCCAGAGGCAGCACGCTAAGAAAAAGCACCACTGAAACGATAAAAGGAAACAGCCAGACGGGCTGGCTGTTTCCTGGACGTACATAGCCCTGCATGGGTCTATTATTTCGAACCGAAGAGATCCGTAAAGGTCTTCAGATCCTTATCGGTATTCTTGAGAGCCTCGGCGGCATTGACGGGCAGAACCTTGATCGTGTCGCGACCCGGGAAGCCGGCAGGCAGCTTCATGCCGTTACGAGCAGGGATATAGCCGAGCTTCAGGAAGCCTTCCTGGCCCTTTTCGGAGAGAACGTAATCGACGAACTTCTTGGCGGCATCGGCATTCTTGGCGCTAGCGAGAATGCCGACCGGCTCAGTCACCGCGGAAACGCCTTCGCTCGGGAAGACGAACTCGACCGGAGCACCCTTGGCCTTTTCGCGGATCGGCAGGTAATCGACGACCACGCCATAAGCCTTTTCGCCCGAGGCAACGGACTTCAGGACAACACCGTTGCCACCGGAGGCGACCGCAGCATTATCGGCGAGCGACTTGTAGAAATCCCAGCCGAGGCCGGGAACGGCGGCCAGCGTCTGCGCGTGGATGAGCGCTGCACCCGAAGCAAGCGGGCTTGGCATGGTGACGAGGCCCTTGGCTTCCGGCTTGGCGAGGTCCTTCCAGCTCGTCGGCTTCATGGCAGCCGATGTGTTGTACATGATGCCGGTCGTGATCAGCTTCGTGGAATAGTAGTAGCCGTCGGCGTCATAGAGCGCGGCATCGTACTGGGCTGCTTCCGGCGACTTGTAAGCCAGCAGCTTGCCGTCTTCCTTCAGGCGCTCGAGCGTCACGACATCGGCGATCAAGAGAACGTCGGCAACCGGGTTGCCGGCCTGGATCTCAGCCTGCAGCTTCGCCATGATCTTCGGCGTGCCGTCGCGTACCCAGTCGACCTTGATATCGGGATTGGCGGCCATGAAGCCGTCGACGGTCGCCTGCGCATCTTCGTTCGGCTGGCTGGTGTAGAGAACGAGGTTTGCGGCCGAAGCTGGGATGGCGAAAAGGCTCGCGGCGAGAAGTGCTGCGGCGGAAACTAGAGTTTTCATGGAAGGAATCCTCGGATTGCGATGCCCTCCCTTATTAGGGGCGTTTTACAGCGGTGTGACAGGGCACGGTAGCTTCAACCTAGTCGTCTATGCCGGTTGAGCGGCCGCACCTTCTCATCTTCTTTCTCCACAAGAACACGCATTTTTTCCAGCGGGTCTAAAGCAAAACCATATGAACTTAAGATTGAATCACCTACAGCTCCGCACGCCGATCCGTCTTTACCTTGCCCCGCAACAGGGCTCGCTATTGGAACTGGGATTTCTCACCGCCGAGTCCTGCAGGCCCACTCGCCAGGCGCTGCTCGAAGCGGTTGGCAGAAATGAAAGCACAGGCTTCGTCCGTGCCCTATCGCGCAGGACGGAACGAAGCCAGCCAGTACTCGCGGCAGACATGACCCGCGCGTCGCGGACAAAAAAAGCGCTTGTCCCGGAAACTCCCCGCGCTCGCGTCGAAATCAGTCGGCTATTCTCCTCGCGCGAGCGGCGGCGAAAGGGTAAAATCACGCAGGCGTGAACACCTTGCCGTTTGACGGCGAGCTTTGCTGCGGTACGTCAATCAGGCCATTTTCATGAGGAGGAATTTCAATGGAATATCGTTTGCTCGGCCGTTCCGGCCTTAAAGTTTCCACCGTGACCATGGGCACGATGACCTTCGGCGGCGTCGGCTGGGCAAAGACGGTCGGCGATCTCGGCGTGCAGGAAGCTCGTCGCATGGTCGATATCTGCCTCGATGCCGGCGTCAACCTGATCGATACGGCCAATGTCTATTCCGCAGGCGAATCCGAGCGCATCATCGGCGAAGTGCTCGGCGGCAAGCGCCCTGATGGAGTGCTGCTCGCCACCAAGGCCCGCTTCGGCATGGGCGATGGCCCGAACGATCGCGGCCTGTCGCGCTACCACCTCATCCGCGAATGCGAGGCGAGCCTCAAGCGCATGAAGACGGACGTCATCGACCTCTACCAGGTCCATGAATGGGATGGTGAGACGCCGCTCGAAGAGACAATGGAAGCGCTCGACACCCTCATCAGGCAGGGCAAGGTGCGTTATGTCGGCTGCTCGAACTATTCCGGCTGGCACATCATGAAGGCGCTCGGCGTCGCCAATGAACATAAGTACCAGCGCTTCGTCAGCCAGCAGATCCACTACACGCTGGAAGCCCGCGACGCGGAATACGAATTGCTGCCGATCTCGATCGACCAGGGCCTCGGCGTGCTCGTCTGGAGCCCGCTCGCCGGCGGCCTGCTCTCGGGCAAACATCGCCGCAATGCCGCCGCCCCCGAAGGCACCCGCCAGTTCGCCGGCTGGACCGAACCGCCGATCCGCGACGAAAACCGCCTCTGGAACATCGTTGAGACGCTGGTGGCGATCGGGCAGGAACGCGGCGTTTCCGCAGCACAGGTAGCACTTGCCTGGCTGA
This sequence comes from Rhizobium sp. YAF28, assembly GCF_052113285.1. Classification (NCBI taxonomy): domain Bacteria; kingdom Pseudomonadati; phylum Pseudomonadota; class Alphaproteobacteria; order Hyphomicrobiales; family Rhizobiaceae; genus Rhizobium; species Rhizobium sp. YAF28. The sequence continues at coordinate 196,824 of NZ_JBFRCX010000005.1, forward strand.
TCGGCCGCAAGGCCGTCACGTCAGTCATCATCGGCGGCCGCACCGAGGCCCAGTTCAAGGACAACCTCGCCGCCGCCGACCTGAAACTGTCCGCCGAGGAGCGCAAGCGCCTCGACGATGTCAGCGTGCCCCCGGTCATCTACCCCTATTGGCACCAGCTCAACACCGCCAATGACCGCCTGAGCGAAGCAGACATGGAGCTCTTCGCGCCGCATGTGAAGAAATAAGACTCTCCAAAGCGTTGCATGGCGGAAAATCAGCGTCACAAAAGATGCATTTCCGCTATGCTATTGTGAATCCCCGCCCCCACCACGAGGTTCACCATGCTCCGGAATTACAAGGTGTTGAAGGGTACGGCTTCGGCGCTCGCCCTTGACGATGACAACGATCCGCATATCGAAATCCGCATTGAGGCCGGTGGCGTCAGCTATCGCATCGCCATGAACGTGCGCTCGAAGGAATCGCCGCACGACTTGCTCTACGCCAATGTCATGGATTTCCAGCATGAGACACTGACGGCCGAGCTCGCCGTCCTGCCGATGGGCCTCACCGACATCAGAGGCGACCGGCTGGATCTGGCGATCGACTATGTGCGCGGCGGCATGATCGAGCGCGAGGATATGAATGTCGCGCCCTTCCAGCTCGACGGCCCGAAGAACGACCTGCGTGATTTCATCGAACCCATCGTGCAGGAAGGCATCGCCGACAAGTCCATCCACTTCTACGCCTTCGGCGAAGCCTGGGGACCGGAAAACAACAAGCCGGATGAATATTTCGGCTTCGAGCCCGGCAATGGCATCCACGACATCCACATGAACCAGGGCGACAGCGGCAGCTTCCGCGCCACCAATGCGCCCAATCAGGACGGCGCGCTGCTCATTCATTTTTCGGATGAGGATCACTGGGCGGCGATCTTCCTCGGCTTCCAGTCGCAGAACTGGAACACGGATGCTATCTCCGGCCACCCCGTCGGCGACAACAGGGGCGGCCAGGGCCGCGGCGAAGGCACCCGCCGCCCGCAGCCGATCGTTGCTTCCTCGCTGCGCATCGTTGCCGCCATGATCAATCCGGTGAACCGCCCTGACGGCACCGAGGATGAAACGGTGACACTCATCAACCGCTCGGATGTGGCGATGTCGATCGAAGGCTGGACGCTGGAAGATGGCGAAGGCCGCCGGCAGAAATTGACGGGCTCGCTCGCCTCGGGCGAATTCCGCACCATCACGCTCGATCCTGAGAATGGCGGCCCGCAGCTCGCCAACAAAGGCGGCGATATCATCCTCATCAATGCCGATGGCGCGGTCGCCGACCGTGTCGGCTACGGCAAGAGCGAAACCGCAAACGAAGGCTGGACGACGATCTTCTGATCGCCGCCCAAACCTGAAGTCACATCAGCCGATCTCGCTGGCGATCAGCCTGCCGAGACGGCTGATGCCCTCGTCGATCATCTGGTCGTTGGCGCAGGAGAAGCTGACGCGAAACGTATTTGCGCCCGAACCATCGGCAAAAAAGGCCTGGCCCGGAACGAAGGCGACCTTGGCGCTTTCGAGCGACCTGGCGAGCAACTTGGCGCCGTCCATGCCCTCTGGCAGCGTCACCCAGACGAACATGCCGCCTTCCGGCTTCGTCCAGCTCGTGCCCGTAGGCATATACTTTTCGAGCGCAGCCAGCATGGCGTTGCGGCGCTGGCTGTAAACGGCCCTGACCTTGGCGACCTGCGCATCGAAACCGCGCTCGGCCACTTCCGAAATCGCCATCTGGTTGATGGTCGAAGAATGCAGGTCGGCCGCCTGCTTCATCAGCACCAGCTTGCGGATGACGGGCGCATTGGCAACGATGAAGCCGACGCGCAGGCCCGGTGCCAGCGTCTTGGAGAAGCTGCCGCAATAGATCGTGCGCGTATCGTTGATATGGCCCTTCTCGGCAATCTCCAGCGCCAGGATCGGCGGGATCGGATCGCCGTCATAGCGCAGCGACTGGTAGGCAGCATCCTCGATAACCGCGATGTCGAGCTCTTCGGCAAGTTTCAGAACCTTCTCACGGCCATCACGGTCGACGGTCTCGCCGGTCGGGTTGGAGAAATCCGCCGAGAGATAGGCGAATTTCACCTTGCCGCCCTTCCGCGCCGCGGCCTCGCGGTAAGAATCCGGCGTGCGGTTGCCGCCGGGGGTCAGCTGGTCGTAGGACGGCTCGTAGGCGTTGAAAGCCTGCAGAGCGCCGAGATAAGTCGGCCAGGTGACGAGCGCCGTATCGTTGGGCGACAGGAACAGCTTGCCGAGATAATCGAGGCCCTGCTGCGAACCGGAGACGATGAAGACATTGTCGAGCGCGCAGGGAATGCCGAGGCCAGCCATCTGCTTGATGAGCCACTCGCGCAGCGGCTTGTAGCCTTCGGAAACGGAATATTGCAGCGCTGAATTGACGGCCGAGCTGTCGAAAATGTCAGCATAGGCCTGCTTGAACTCCTTGTCCGGAAACAGCGCCGGGTCAGGAATGCCGCCGGCAAAGGAGATGATATCCGGCCGGTCGAGAAGTTTCAGAAGCTCGCGGATTTCCGAAGCGCGCATCCTTGTAGAGCGCGTCGCAAACATATTGTCCCAGTTCAGCATGGGGTTTCCTCGTATTTTTTATAATATCAGCAGCTCACCATGCAGCGGAATTTATGTCAATAATACTGACCTATTTTCTTGTCACTGTGACAAGTTTGGAAGTCCTGTATTCCATAGCCTCGGTGCCGATTGGGCTGCCGTTCGAGATTTCACGCAACCGAACCGAATGGCCTGCCTCGTTGCGTGAACGTTCGCCACATCACGCGATTATTCCTTTGATCAAAAGCAGAAACCGGCCGATTCAGACCTTTCCAAAACCGACCCGGCGGCAGTAGTGTGCCGGCCATTATTCAATGGACTATCAAGGTGCCAGCAATGACTGCGACGTCGACCTCTCCTGAAATCAAAATCGAATTCCACAAGTCTCCCGTCTCCGACGCCGACCGCATCCGGGCACTGGAAACGCCCGGCTTCGGCAAGGTCTTCACGGATCATATGGTCCTGGCGCGATGGACTGCCGACAAGGGCTGGCACGATGCGAAGGTTACGCCGAGGCGCCCTCTGGAACTCGATCCGGCAAGCGCCGTCCTGCACTACGCCCAGGAAATCTTCGAGGGCATGAAAGCCTACAAGGCGGACGACGGCCGGATTCTGCTCTTCCGGCCTGAAGAAAACGCCCGGCGTTTCGCGCAGTCGGCCGCCCGCATGGCGATGCCTGCCGTACCGGAAGAACTCTTCCTGAAGGCGGTCGAAGAACTGGTCCGCGTCGACAAGAACTGGATACCCTCCGGCGACGCCAGCCTCTACCTTCGCCCCTTCATGTTCGCCAACGAGGCCTTCCTCGGCGTTCGCCCGGCGCAGGAATATATCTTCTGCATCATCGCCTCCCCGGTCGGCGCCTATTTCAAGGGCGGCGCCAAGGCCGTCTCCCTCTGGGTCGAGACCGCATACACCCGCGCAGCCGCGGGCGGCACCGGTGCCGCAAAATGCGGTGGAAACTACGCAGCCAGCCTCGTGGCGCAAGCGGAAGCCGCGAAGAAGGATTGCGACCAGGTCGTCTTCCTCGATGCAGCAGAGCATCGCTGGGTCGAAGAACTCGGCGGCATGAACGTCTTCTTCGTGATGAACGACGGATCTGTGGTCACCCCGCCGCTCGGCGGCACGATCCTGCCGGGCATCACCCGCGCCTCGGTCATCGTGCTTGCCGAAGAAAAGGGCCTGCGCGTCGAGCAGCGCCCCTACTCCTTCGAGGAATGGCAGGCTGATGCAGCGAGCGGCAAACTTGTCGAAGCCTTCGCCTGCGGCACGGCCGCGGTGCTGGCCGGCATCGGCCTCGTTCGCCACGCCGACGGCGAATTCAAGGTCGGCGACGGCCAGACCGGCAAGCTGACTAGCGACTTGCGCCAGCAGCTCGTCGGCCTGCAGAAGGGCGTCACCAATGACGAGCGCGGCTGGACCCGCCGCGTTCTGTGATCTGAACTTTCGAGTACCGGGATCGCTTCAGCGTTCCCAACAGAACCCTTTGGCACGATAAACAGGCATTTCGAAACCGGGCGCACTGCCCGGTTTTTTCGACACAGGGAACGCTTGTGATGGCGAGGAAGCTTGCTTCTATTAAAGCTCGAGAAATGTTAGTTTCGTTCCCAGGATAGCTGCAACTGAAACTCGCTGACGGTATCGATTCAATGACCAAAATGACGATCTCGCTTCCGGATAGTCTAGCGGATTACATTGCCGCACGTGTCACGAGCGGCAAATACAGTGACGCCAGCGCATTCCTGCGCGATCTCGTTCTTCGCGATCAGGAAAATCACAAGCTCGATGACGCAGAGCTGCGGGATGTGCTGAAAAAGGCCGAGCAAAGCGGTTCGAGCGATCGACGCATTCCCGACATCCTGGCAGACGCGAAGGCAAAGTTGCGTGGCCACCTATAGGCTTACTCGAACCGCGGACGCCAAGCTTTCCAGCATTTACGAATATTCCTATCTCAATTTCGGTGAAGCTCAAGGCGACGCCTATCTGCTCAACCTTCACAGGGTTTTCGAGCTTCTCGCGGGCACGCCCTTCATGGGAAGAGACTGCAGCGAACTCAGCGTCGGCCTTCGCCGCCTCCTTCATCGGCAGCACGTCACCTTCTACCGCGTAACTACGGAAGGCATACTCATCATCGATATTATCGGGGCGGACCAACTCCCCGAAAAACACCTTCAATCCGACCAATAATCGAGATCGGCACCCCTGATGCCCCAAGACAACACTTCTGACTTCTACACCGACAACGCCGAAACCTACGCCACCCGCGACCGGAAGCCACCAATGGCAAGACTGGACGCCTTCCTTACCACTCTCCCCGAAAAGGCACGCATCCTTGAACTCGGCTGCGGTGGCGGGCAGGACTGCGCCTATATGCTGTCCAGGGGCTTCGACGTGACACCCACGGATGGCTCGGCGGAGCTTGCCCGGCAGGCAGAGAAACTGATCGGCAGGCCGGTGAAGGTCATGCGCTTCGAGGAGCTTACGGCGCGCGATGAATTCGACGGCGTCTGGGCCGAGGCGAGCCTTCTGCATGTGCCCCGCACCGACCTTCCCGCCATCCTCGCCCTCATCCGCAACGCCCTGAAGGAAGACGGCATCTTCCACGCGAGCTTCAAGGCGGGCACTGCCGAAGGCCGTGATGATTTCGGGCGTTACTACAACTACCCTTCAAGGGAATGGCTGCAGGAATTGCTCGTTGCGGCCGGCTGGAGAGACGTCGTGATCAACGAAGCGGATGGCGGCGGTTATGACAACAAGCCGACCCGCTGGCTGCATCTTGCCGCCCGCAAATAACAAGGCCGGAGCTTTCGCCCCGGCCTCTTAATATCACGTCATCAAAACAGCTTAGTTGACCGACTTGTCGACCAGCTTGTTCTTGCCGATCCAGGGCATCATGGCGCGCAGCTTCGTGCCGACTTCCTCGATCTGGTGGCTGTCGTTCAGGCGGCGGATGCCCTTGAAGCGCGCGCCGCCGGCGCGGTATTCCTGCATCCAGTCGGAGGTGAACTTGCCGGTCTGGATATCCTTGAGAACACGCTTCATTTCGGCCTTGGTTTCGGCAGTGATGATGCGCGGACCGGAGACGTATTCGCCCCACTCGGCCGTGTTGGAGATCGAGTAGTTCATGTTGGCGATGCCGCCTTCATAGATCAGGTCGACGATCAGCTTCACTTCGTGCAGGCACTCGAAATAGGCCATTTCCGGCGCGTAACCGGCTTCGGTGAGCGTTTCGAAACCAGCACGGATGAGTTCGACGAGACCGCCGCAGAGAACGACCTGTTCGCCGAAGAGGTCGGTTTCGCACTCTTCGCGGAAGTTGGTTTCGATGATGCCCGAACGGCCACCGCCGACGCCGCAGGCGTAGGAGAGAGCGAGTTCAAGTGCATTGCCGGAAGCGTTCTGGTGAACGGCAACGAGGCAGGGAACGCCGCCGCCCTTCTGATATTCGCCGCGAACCGTGTGGCCCGGGCCCTTCGGGGCGATCATGACGACGTCGACGGTCGCCTTCGGTTCGATGAGGCCGAAGTGAACGTTGAGGCCGTGAGCGAAGGCGATAGCAGCGCCGTCACGGATATTGCCGGCGATGTCGGCCTTGTAGATGTCGGCCTGCAGTTCGTCCGGGGTTGCCATCATCATCAGGTCCGCCCAGGCGGCAGCTTCGGCAACCGTCTTGACCTGGAAGCCGTCGGCTTGCGCCTTCTTGACGGTCGGCGAACCGGCCTTCAGCGCGATGACGACGTTCTGGGCGCCGCTATCCTTGAGGTTCAGCGCATGTGCGCGACCCTGCGAACCATAGCCGATGATGGCGACCTTCTTCGACTTGATGAGGTTGAGATCGGCATCACGATCGTAATAGACGCGCATTGAAATTCCTTCCCTTTTGCTTGTCTTGTTAACTGTCAGTAAAGCGGTTCAGCCGAGGATCGGCATCTCCGCCAGAACTTTCTCCGTGCCGTAAAGGCGCAGGAAAGCGGTCACCGCCTTCTCCGCCTGACGCGCGGTATCCTTGAGGCCGGGTTCACCGAGCAGCATGCGCACATGCAGATCGGAAACGATCAGGCCGTAAAGCGTATGATAGGCTTCGTCCGCATCATGGAAGCGCAGGAGCCCTGCCCTCTTGCCGGCGTCGATCAACGCCATGGCGCGGCGATCGATCTGCCGGCGGCCGCGTTCGAGCAAGAGCTTGCCGAGCTTGGAGCCGTCGCGATGCGACTGGCCGATCGCCAGCCGGTTCAGGGCCAGTGATACGTCGCCGGCCAGAACTTCCAGAAGATCGCGGGCGAAGATGACGAGATGGTCGTGCAGGCTCGTATAGGTCAGCCGCTCGCCGCTTCGCTCGAAAGTGCGCACCTTGCTCGCCTGATAGGCGATCATCGCCGAGAGCAGACCGTCACGGTCGCCGAACCACTTGTAGAGGCTTTCCTTGGAGCAGTTGGCGGCGCGCGCCACACCCGATGTCGTCAGCGCCTTCTCCCCGCCATCGACGAGAAGCTGCAGCGCCTGTTCCAGAACAGCGTTCTGGCGTGGCGAAAACTCGCTCGGCTCTGCGACATCGACTGACACGGTTTCAACTCCCCAATTACGTACCGTACGGTACGGTTCGCGGCGTTTATGCGCCAGATCGGAGGCTCTCGTCAAGAACCATCAGGAGATTTTTTCGTATCATATGAAACAGCGGAATTCGGCTGTTCGAAGGCAGGCAAATCGCCGAACATCGATGCCCAAGGAGAATCGCCCGTGAAAACAATAGCCCTCACCGCTGCCCTGTCGCTTGCCCTCGCCCTCCCGGCCCTTGCCGCCGAGACGCGCTGCGGCTGGATCCAGAACCCCACGCCTGCCAATTGGTGGCTGGACGATGCACAAAATACCTGGACGATCATGACGCAGGGAAGCGGCGAAGAACCCGAGGGCATGGACCTGATCCCTGATATCTCCGAGCACGACTATGTGCGCACCAACGGCAATTACGGCTATGCCTGCGCCTGCATGAACGTTGAGACCGACGGCAAGGAGCGCATTACGCGCATCCTCGCCTTCCGCCAGCTGACGCTCGCCAAGTGCCGCAACGACAAGGCGCTGAAATTTCCTGGCTGAGGTCTATTCTGCTGCCATGACCTCGCGCGCGCCATCGACATCGCGCGCCGGCGACGCGCCGTAGAGGCGGCTATATTCGCGGCTGAACTGAGACGGGCTCTGATAGCCGACTTGGTGGCCGGCAGTGCCCGCATCGAGCCGCTCCACCAGCATCAGCCGGCGCGCCTCGTGCAGGCGAAGCTGTTTCTGATACTGCATCGGCGTCATAGCCGTCACCGACTTGAAATGATGATGGAACGAAGACGCGCTCATGCTGACATGATCGGCCAGCTCCTCGATGCGCAGCGGCCGGGCGAAATTTTCCTTCAGCCAGGCGACGGCCCGCGCGATCCTGTTGCTGTGGCTGTCGGCAGTGGCGATATTGATTAGCCGCTCGCCATCGGGGCCGGTCAGTATCCGGTAGAGGATTTCCTGCTCGATCAGCGGCGCCATGGCCGGAATGTCGTCTGGACGATCGAGCAAGCGCAGCAGGCGCACGGCAGCGTCAAGAAGTTCCGGCGGCGCGACATTGACAGCCATGCCGCGCTGGCCGTCGGTATGGGCGGCAGGCCGCGGAATGTCGATGCGGCTCAAAAGCTCCAGCAGCTTTTCGGAGTCGATCGCGAGCCCGAGACAAAGATGCGGCACCTCGGGGCTGGCCTCGGCGATGCGCCAGGCGACCGGCAGATCGAGCGAAGTCAGCAGATAATCCCCGGTTCCGTAGCTGATGAACTCATCTCCGAGGCGAAGGCTCTTGGCGCCCTGCAGCACGAAGGCAAAACATGGCTTGTAGCTGCTATGCAACGGATCGCTGGGATTGGAGCGGCGGCTAATGTGAAGATTGCCGATCGACGTGCGGAACTCGCCATCGCCGGGCGCAAAGCGCATCGCGATATCGACGATTTCCCGATAGGGATTGAAGGGCAAGGTCATGGGCAACTCTTTCTGTCTCACGCCAGCGATATCGGTCTTATCTAAAGCTCCTTTTCCATTTCGCAAACAGGTGGCCGGCTCACTTTTGCAGGATCGTGCAAAAAGCAGAGAGTATCGCTCTAACGCTGATGCGTGGTTCCGGGCAATAGTCCGGGCATCCTCTCACCCCACCCCTGAAATCGAAAAGGAAGGCTCCCATGCCTATTGCAAGAGGCTACGCCGCCACCGACGCTTCCAAGCCGCTCACCCCTTTCACCTTCGAGCGCCGCAACCCGAACCCGGACGACGTCGTCATCGACATCAAGTTTGCCGGCATCTGCCATTCCGACATCCATACCGTCCGCAACGAGTGGAAGAACGCCGTATACCCGATCGTGCCCGGCCATGAGATCGCCGGCATCGTGACGGCCGTCGGTTCCGCCGTGACCAAGTTCAAGGTCGGCGACCGCGTCGGCGTCGGCTGCTTCGTCGATTCCTGCATCGGCTGCGCCGAACGCGACCTCGACCGTGAACAGTACATGCCGGGTCTCAGCGGCACCTACAATGATTTCGAAGCCGACGGCAAGACACGCACCCAGGGCGGTTATTCCGACTCGATCGTCGTCAAGGAAGGCTATGTCATGTCCATCCCGGACAACCTTCCGCTCGATGCCTCCGCACCGCTTCTCTGCGCCGGCATCACGCTCTATTCGCCGCTGCGCCACTGGAAGGCCGGCCCCGGCAAGAAGGTCGCAATCGTCGGCATGGGCGGCCTCGGTCATATGGGCGTCAAGCTCGGTGCTGCCATGGGCGCCGATATCACCGTGCTCTCCCAGAGCCTCTCCAAGAAGGAAGACGGCCTGAAGCTCGGCGCCAAGGAATATTACGCTACCAACGACCCGGAAACCTTCAAGAAGCTCGCCGGCGCCTTCGACCTCGTCATCTGCACAGTCAGCGCCGAGATCGACTGGAACGCCTATCTCGGCCTCGTGAAGGTGGATGGCGCCTTCGTGGTGGTCGGCGTTCCGGAAAACCCGATCCCGGTTCACGCCTTCTCACTGGTCCCCGGCCGCAAGAGCATTTCCGGCTCGATGATCGGCTCTATCAAGGAAACCCAGGAAATGCTCGACTTCTGCGGCGAGCACAACATCGTTTCCGAGATCGAGAAGATCAACATCCAGCAGGTCAACGAAGCCTATGAGCGGGTGCTGAAGAGCGACGTCCGCTACCGCTTCGTCATCGACATCGCCTCGCTGGCAGCCTGATGAAACAGAAAGGGCGGCTCCCGGAGCCGCCCTTTTTCTTTGTGGTCTGTTTCGCCCCTACCCGTCGTCGCGCATGGTCTCGCGCTGGGTGATCAGCCGGGCGCTGTGCTGGCCGCTCATATAGATCCAGAACCAGTTCCAGGCGACGGTGAAGCGCGAGCGCGTACCGATCAGGAAGTAGATATGGGCGAGACCCCAGATCCACCAGGCGAGCCAGCCCTTGAGCTTGAAGCGACCGAAATCGATGATCGCCGCGCTCTTGCCGATCGTCGCAAGGCTTCCCTGATGCCAATATTTGAACGGCCCTGGCGCGGGCTTGCCGGATATGCGGGCGCGGATCACCTTCGCCACATAGCCGCCCTGTTGCTTGGCCGCCGGCGCAATGCCCGGCACCGGCTTGCCATCCTCACGCATCACAGAGGCCGTATCGCCAATCACGAAGACATCGGGCAGGCCCGGCGCCGTCAGGTCCTTCTCGACGATGGCGCGCCCCGCCCGGTCGGCCGGCACGCCCAGCCAGCGCGCCGCATGCGACGCCTGCACGCCGGCGGCCCAGACGATGGTGCGGCTCGGAATGAAGTTTTCGCCGACGGTCACGCCGTCAGCCGTGCACTGCGTCACCGGCGTTCCCGTCAGCACCTCGACGCCGAGCTTCTCCAGTGCCTTTTGCGCATAGGCCGAGAGATCCTCGGCAAAGGCCGGCAGCACACGCGGCCCAGCTTCGATCAGCACGACGCGGGTCTTGCGTGTGTCGATATTGCGGAATTCCTTGGGCAGCGTGAAATGCGCCAACTCGGCGATGATGCCGGCAAGCTCGCAGCCCGTCGGGCCAGCCCCGACGATGGAGAAGGTCAAAAACGCGTCGCGCACCGCCGGATCGCTTTCCACTTCCGCCCGCTCGAAGGCGAGCAGCACGCGGCGGCGGATCGTCGTCGCATCTTCCAGCGTCTTCAGGCCCGGAGCGACAGGTTCCCATTCGTCGTGGCCGAAATAAGCGTGCGTAGCACCAGTCGCCAGCACCAGCGTGTCGTAGTTCAACACCATACCGCTGCGTAAGGAAACGGTCTTTGCCAGCGCATCGACGCCGTTGACCTCGCCAAGCAGCGTGGTCACCTCGGGCCGGTCGGCATAGAGATGGCGGATCGGCCAGGCGATCTCTGAAGTGGAGAGGATGGTCGTTGCTACCTGATAAAGCAGAGGCTGGAAGAGATGGTGGTTGCGCCGGTCTATGAGCGTGATCTTCACGCCCCCTCCCCTTGATCCCAGGCCTTTCAATCCATTGACGAGCTGCAGCCCACCGAAACCGCCGCCGACAACGACGACGTGATGTTCGCTCATGACCTACCCCTTTTTGTCATTCTGCTGCAGCAAATGTCGCCTTTCGCCGGAAGTATTCAACCGCTGTTTCGGCATATCTCCCCTGCATCCCGATCGGCTTTGATCGTTGCAGATATGCCCTTCACGTCCGTGCCATCCTCGTTGTCATCAAAACCGTTTTCCGCATACATTCCGGGCATGGACGAGGAAATCATTTTAACTGGCGGCGGGCGCAGCGAAGTGTCTCGGCAGGGCAGTATCGTTTATCGCCAGAGCGGCCCCTGGTCCCCGACCACTATTTCGCTGCTGAGACATCTTGCGCAGGTGGGATTCGCCGCATGTCCCCGTGTCGTCGGCACAGGTTTTGACGAGCGAGGCCGCGAAACCCTCTCGTTTATCGAGGGAGAGTTTGTCCATCCGGGGCCTTGGAGTGATGAGGCCATGCCGCGTCTCGGAAATATGCTCCGGCAACTCCACGAGGCGACGTCTTCGTTCAAGGTTCCAGACAATGCGGTCTGGCGCGGGTGGTTTGGCCGCGAACTCGGAACCGGTCCGCGTGTCATTGGTCACTGCGACACCGGCCCGTGGAACATTGTCTCTCGCTCCAACTCGCCAATCGCCCTCATCGATTGGGAGGTCGCAGGACCGGTCGGAATAGACATCGAACTGGCGCAAGCCTGCTGGTTGAACGCCCAGCTTTTCGATGACGATATAGCGGAAAGAATGAACCTTGGCTCGGCTATGACGAGAGCACGGCAGGTTCGCTATCTGCTCGACGGCTATGGCTTTTCGAAAGCGCAGCGAGATGGCTTTTTCGACAAACTGCTCACATTTGCTGTTTACGATGCTGCCGAGCAGGCGAAAGAGGCCCACGTCGCGCCGGAGACAAAAGATCCAGAATCCCTATGGGCCATAGCGTGGCGAACAAGGAGCGCATCCTGGATGCTCCGCAACCGATCCGCGTTGGAAGCGGCCTTGCTCTAGGTCGTTCGCTCAATTGGCGTAACTAACGGGGATCGCCGTGCCGCTCTTCATCAGTTCCATGGAGATCGACGCCGAGACGTCGAAAAGTTCGATGCGACGCACGATCCGCTTGTAGATAACATCGTAATGTTCGACGCGCGGCAGGACGATCTTCAGAATGTAATCGTAATTGCCGGTCAGCCGGTGCGCTTCGACGATTTCGGGGATATCGCTGATCGCGCGGCGGAAGGCCTCCGTCCATTCGTCGGAATGATGCGCCGTCTTGATGAGCGCAAAGAGCGTGGTCGGCACGCCCATCCGCTCGCGATCCAGCACGACGATGCGACGCGCGATATAGCCGCTCTCCTCCAGCCGCTGGATGCGCCGCGAACAGGCCGAGACCGATAAGGCCACGCGCTCTGCAAGGTCGGTCACGGAGATGCCTGCATCGTCCTGCAGGATATCAAGAATCCGCCTGTCGCGATCGTCGATCATGATGGCTCACGCTGAAATTTTGCAAAAAACTGAGAAATGCCGCAAAACCTTAGCACATATCGATGCAAAAGCACAAACAATGCAAACACGTTGCACCTGATCTGCTGCATCATTCCTGCATTCGAAAACACCATAGGGAGCGAGAATCCATGAAAAACATCGGCCTGATCGGCGGCATGAGCTTTGAAAGTTCTGCGGTCTATTACCGTCTCATCAACGAAATGGTGCGCGAGCGCCTGGGCGGCCTGGCCTCTGCCGAACTCACTTTGCATTCGGTGAATTTCGAGGAGATCGTTGCCCTGCAGAAGGCCGGCGCCTGGGATATGGCTGCCTCGCGCCTCGGCGATATCGCACTGCGCCTGCAGATTGCCGGTGCCCATTGCGTGCTGATCTGCACCAACACCATGCATCTGATCGCACCCGAGGTCTCCTCGCACATCTCAGTGCCGCTGATCCATATCATCGACGAGACCGCTAAGACGATCCATGAAGCCGGCTGCAAGCGCCCGCTGCTGCTTGCCACACGCTACACGATGGAGCACGGCTTCTATACCGACCGCATGAAGGGCCTCGGCCTCGACATCATGGTGCCCGACGCCGCCGACCGCACCACCGTGCACGACATCATCTTCAACGAGCTCTGCGCCGGCAAGGTGCTCGACAGCTCTCGCCAGAAGCTGATGGCGGTGATCGAACGCGCCCGCGCCAATGGCGCCGACAGCATCATTCTCGGCTGCACGGAGATCTGCCTGATCCTCAACCCGGATCACCTTCCCCTTGCTGGATTCGACACGACAGCAATCCATGCTCGCGCCGCCGTCGATTTCGCGCTCGAGGGAGAAATCGCAAACGAAGAAGAAGACGCAGCCTGAGCCCTCAATTTAGTTGACTCAGTCAAATAAAATCAGCAGGGTCTCTATCAGGAGACCCTGCCATGACCGACCTTTCCCTCATCGAATCCGCCCGCGAATTCAACCGCTTCTATACGAACTTCCTCGGCCTGTTGAACAAGGCCTATCTCGACACGCCCTTCACACTGACGGATGCGCGCGTGCTCTTCGAGATCGGCGCCCATGATGGCGTCAATGCCGGCGCTCTCGCCCGCGACCTGCAGCTCGACCCCGCCTATCTCAGCCGCATTCTCAAACGTTTCCGCGAAGAAGCCTTCATCGAGGCGACGCCCGATCCAGCCGATCAGCGCAGCCAGATCCTCACTGTCACCGGCAAGGGACGCAGCCAGTTCGAGGAGCTTGGCCGCCGCTCGAATGCACAGATCGCCGCCCGCTTCGACACGCTGGCCGATGGCGAGCCGCAGGCCGCCGTTGCCGCCATGCGCACGATCCGTTCGATCCTCGATCCGCAGGCAAGACCGGCTGCCGCCATCATCCGCCCGCATCGCGCCGGTGATATCGGCTGGATCGTCCAGAGCCAGGGACGCTTCTATGCCGAGGAATATGGCTGGGACCTGCGCTTCGAAGGGCTGGTCGCTGATGTCGCCGGCAAGTTCCTCGCCAATTTCGACCACGAGATGGAATATTGCTGGATCGCCGAGCGCGGCGGCATCAATCTCGGCTCCGTGCTGATCACCAATGGCGGCGACGGCATTGCGAAGCTCCGCCTGCTCTATGTCGACAAGGCCGCCCGCGGTCTCGGCCTCGGCAAACGGCTTGTCGATGAGTGCATCGCCTTCTCGCGCCGTAAGCGATACCGGCAGATCTCGCTCTGGACCAACGACTTCCTCCACACCGCCCGCGCCATTTATCAAAAAGCCGGCTTCCGGCTTGTCTGCGAGGAGAGACATCGCATGTTCGGCCCGGAAGCCAACGGCCAGACCTGGGTGCTCGATCTCTGACCTTGCTGCGTCGCAGAAATTTCACTTGATTTGGAAACGGTCATTCCCTAATTAGGCGCCATGACCGTTGACACCCTGACACCTGATGTAAAAATCCGCAGCCGCGGCCGCCCGCGCGAGTTCGACATGGACGCAGCACTCGACGCTGCGCTGCGCGTCTTCTCCGAGCGCGGCTACCACGCCGCCTCCATCAGCGAACTGACCGAAGCCATGGGCCTTGCCTCCGGCAGCGTCTACAAGGCCTTCAAGGACAAGCGCGGCATCTTCCTTGCCGCCTTCAAGCGCTATCGTCAGCTCGGCCGCGGCCGGCTGGGGGCAAAGATCGCATCCGCAAAGACCGGCCGCGAAAAGGTCTTCCAGATGGTCACATATTACGCCGAGCTTTCCCATGGTGAAGCGGGCCTCAAGGGCTGCCTCGTCGTCGGCGGCGCAAACGATCTTTCTCTGCTGGACGAAGAAGCTGCAGAGCATGTGGCCGCCGCCTTTTCCGCTGACGAAAAGCTGATGGCCGACCTCATCCGCATCGGCCAGGCCGATGGCACCATTCCGTCGACCGTGGATGCTGATGCCACGGCCCTCACCTTTCTCTGCCTGACCAAGGGCTTGCGTGTCATCGGGAGGACGGGACGCGGCGAGAAAGAGATGATGGCTACAGTCGAGGCCGCGATGCGACTCGTGACTTGACGACCGAAATATCGTCATCCGGTCAGGGATCGGGTGGCGGCAGACGATTAAATTGCATTCAATCCTCCCGATCATTGCCTATTGGAGTTTCTGATGAGCGTTTCAGCCACCACGCCGGATAAGGTCGCGCCCCGCACCCTATCCCCCTGGCTAACCTTCCTTTTTGCAGCTTCCTGCGGCTTCGTCGCCGCCAACCTCTATTACGGCCAGCCGCTGGCAGGCCCGATCAGCGCCAATCTCGGCTTCTCGCCAGCCGCAACCGGCCTCATTGTCACGCTCACGCAGATCGGCTATGGCCTCGGTCTGCTCCTGATCGTGCCACTCGCCGACCTCTTTGAAAACCGCCGCCTCATCCTGACGCTGATCGCCGCCTCGGCACTTGCGCTTGTTGGTGCGGCCTTCTCCTCCACGCCGGGCATGTTCCTGACAGCCTCGCTCTGTATCGGCCTCGCCTCGGTCGCAGCACAGGTCCTCGTCCCCTTCGCCGCCAGCATGGCGCCGGATGCGACGCGCGGCCAGGTCGTCGGCAATGTTATGAGCGGACTGCTCTGTGGCATCATGCTCGCCCGCCCCTTTGCGAGCCTCGTCGCCGAAGCTTCCTCCTGGCATATGGTCTATTACGTCACGGCCGCCGTCATGATCGCGCTCGGCATCGTGCTGCGCGCCAATCTGCCGGTCCGCGTCCCCCATACCAAGCTGCGTTACGATGAACTGCTGGCGTCGATGGCCCACCTTGCTGTGCATTCCCGTGTGCTGCAGCGCCGTGCCCTTTATCAGGCCGGCATGTTCGGCGCCTTCAGCCTGTTCTGGACGACCGCGCCGCTGCTACTCGCAAGCCCTGCCTTCGGCATGTCGCAGAACGGCATCGCGCTGTTTGCGCTTGCCGGTGCCGCCGGCGCCATCGCCTCGCCGATCGCCGGCCGCCTTGCCGACCGCGGTATGACGAAGGTCGCCTCGACGCTCGCCATGCTGCTCGGCATGGGCTCCTTCCTCATCAGCCATTTCGCCACCGATGGCTCGCTGACAGCGCTCATCCTGCTGACGGCTGCGGCGATCCTGCTGGATTTCGGCGTGACGACCAATCTCGTCTGCGGCCAGCGTGCGATCTACGGCCTGAGCCCGGAACATCGCGGCCGCCTGAATGGCCTCTTCATGGCGACCTTCTTCACCGGCGGCGCCATCGGCTCGGCGCTCGGCGGCTGGGCTTATGCGACGGGCGGCTGGTCGATGGCGGCCTGGATCGGCTTCGGCTTCCCCGCAGTCGCCTTCCTGTTCTTCCTGACGGAAGGCCGCGAGAAGTAATCAAGTGTAGGTCAGGCGGCTCGACCGCCTGATCCCCTAAAGCAATTCCAGCAAAAGCGTGCAGCGGTCTTGCGTCCGGAATTGCGATCTATACAGCGTCTGCGTCGAACCGCAGCCGTGCCGCGCGAACATCGTCATGGTTCGCCTCGGCCCAGTTCAGAAGCTGCGACAGCACCGTGTAAAGCGAGCGGCCGAGATCGGTCATCCGGTATTCCACGCTCGGCGGCTTCGTCGGAAAAACCTCCCGCTCGATATAGCCGTCCCGCTGCAGGTCGCGCAGCGACTGGGTCAGCATGCGCTGGGAAATATCCGGGATCATGCGGCGCAGCTCGCCGAAGCGATAGGGCTGCTTGGCAAGCGCCTCCAGAAGCAGCGTCGACCATTTGCCGCCAATCTGCTGCATCATATCCCTGACCGGGCAATTCGTGAAATCCAGGCTGGCAAGGTCGATCTCGCGCCGCGCGCCCCCCGGCCCATCGGCCGGTCCTTTTGATTGGCGCGCTCTGGCTTTCAGATTGACGACTGTTCCTGCCATGAGGTGGTTCCCTTTTGGTAACGAAGTCCCGAAAAACTGCCTTCTTTACAGCCCCCGGTCAATTCCTATTCTAGTGTTACTCTCTTTTTGAGACCATCTGTCAACCACTAGAGGATATCATGAGCGAAACCATTCTCGTCACCGGCGCTGCAGGCCAGCTCGGCCAGCTTGTCGTCCATCACCTGATCGAAAGCTACAAGGTCGCCCCGGCAAACATCATCGCCGCGACCCGCAGCCCAGAAAAACTCGCGAGCCTCGCCGCCAAGGGTGTTGTCACCCGCAAGGCGGATTTCGATGACGCCGCCAGCCTCGAAGCCGCCTTTGCCGGCGTCGATCGCCTGCTGATCATCAGCACTGACGCCCTCGACACCCCCGGCAAGCGCCTGATCCAGCATAAGGCTGCCGTCGCCGCTGCCGTGAAGGCCAAGGTGAAGCACATCACCTACACTTCCATGCCGGCCCCTGATAATTCGCTCGTCACCTTCGCGCCCGACCACCTCGGCACCGAAAACGCCATCAAGGAAAGCGGCATCCCCTACACGATCGTGCGCGACGCCTGGTATCACGACAACTACCTGCACAGCATGCCGCACAATCTGCAGACCGGAAAATGGTTCACTTCGGCGGGTGACGGCAGGATCTCGACCATCTCGCGTGACGATTGCGCGCTCGCCATCGCCTCGGTGCTGGCATCAGGCATCTCCGCCAGCGCCACCTACACGGTGACCGGCAAGCAGTCGCTGACGCCGAAGGAAATTGCCGTGATCGCCACCGAAGCCACCGGCAAGCCGCTGGATGTCGTTGATGTCACCGACGAACAGCTCGGCCAGGGCATCCGCGGCGCCGGCCTGCCGGGCTTCGTTGCCGACATGCTGGTCTCGGCCGATGCCAATACCCGCGCGGGCAAGTTCGACATCGTCACCGACGATTTCACGAAGCTGACGGGCAAGCAGCCGCAGTCGCTGAAGGACTATTTCGTCGCCAACAAGGCCGCGCTCACAGCCTGAGCCGGCCTACAGCATCGGCCCGAAAATCGGAATTGATTTTCGGAAAGCCTGATGCGTAGATTCAAAGAGTTAGAGCGTCCTTTGTGCGTCCGAATGGACGCACGGCGCTCTAAGGCTCGCCCACATCCACCGAGGGCGGGCCTCTTCTTTCAGATCTTCTGGCCGCAGGCCCGGCAGAAGCGGCGCACCGTTTCCGCCATGCCATATTCCAGCGCATCCGCCGTCAGGCCGTGGCCGATCGAGACTTCGGCGAGCGCGGGAATGCGCTTCACGAGCGCGGGAAGATTTTCCACTGTGAGATCATGGCCGCCATTGACGGCAAGGCCGAGCGCAAGTGCGGCATCCGCCGTCTTGCCGAGCCCTTCGAGGATCGGCCCTACCCTTTCAGGCGCATCGTAGCAACCACCATAGGGGCCAGTGTAAAGCTCGATTCGGTCAGCGCCCGTCGCTTTCGCAGCCTTCACCGCCTCCGCATCGCCATCTCCATCGGCAAACAGCGAAACACGGAATCCCATCTTCTTCAGCCGCGCTACGACATCGGTCAGGAAGGCTTGATGCCTGCGGAAATCCCAGCCGTGATCGGAGGTCGCCTGCGAGGGATCATCAGGCACGAGCGTCACCTGCTCCGGCTGGGCCTTGGCACAAAGCTCCAGGAATTCCTCGGTCGGATAGCCCTCGATATTGAATTCGGCTTCCGGAAACTCGTCGTCGATCAGATTGCGGATCACGGGCAGATCGGAAAAGCGGATATGCCGCTGGTCCGGCCGCGGATGCACGGTCAGCCCTGAGGCACCAGCGGCAAGCGCGATGCGACCGAGGCCTTCCACGCTTGGCCAGGGCAGATCGCGCCGGTTGCGCAGCATGGCGATAGCATTGAGGTTCACGGAGAGTTTGGCGGGCATGGCAATATCCGTCTGGGATGGCGACTGGTCCTGCTTTTAAGGCAAGCTGTCCGCGAACGCCAATGAGATTCGCACATGCATTCATGCCTGTCCTTGATAGTCGCGCCCACCATGACGATCGACGTCAGGGGCGTACCGAAAAAAGTAATTCCCGTTCCCTTCGAAGATCATTCGTCAGCGACGACGAACCGTGTGGTTTTATTTTACCACATACCAAGCAAGAGGCGGATTGAGATGCCGCAACATTGCTATCCCATTTAAAAACGGTTATTTTTAGCACTTACAAAAGAACCCGTCCGCGCATAAAGTGGGCGCCACGTAACGAGTAAGTACGCCGAGTACTGCTTCTTCCAACGATAAGAACGCTAGAGGAAAACCCCGCTCGCCGCGCTCCGGAAGCAACTGGCAAAGCCGCATGAGGTGCAACTATCTGCCCCAGGAGGGTTCATGCCAGACGGTTCCAAACGTTTGTTTGCTGCCGCCGGTATTGCTTCGGAGGCCCGGTCAAAATACCGGTTCCTGCCTTCGGCCGCTTTGCCGCCGGATATCCCACAAGGTCCCGTTCCGATCGCCGACATGGCGAACGCATTCGGCGTCACGCACAGGACACTGCATTTCTACGAAGAGAAGGGCCTGATTTCCGCAAACCGCATCGGCCTGATGCGCGTTTACGATCAGGATGATGTCATGCGCATGGCGGTCATCACCGTCTGCCGCGAAACCGGCATGCCGATCGCCGTCATCCAGGAATTGATGGACGTGTTGCGCAGCGCGGCCTCCCAGGAAGAGGCCGAGTCGATCTTCCGCGAGGCCCTCTCCCAACGCAAGCGCGAACTGACGGCCGAAATGTCGACTTTGCACCGGCAGCTGCAGCAGGTGAGCGACCTTCTCGATTACGACAGCAGCCTCGACCTGCCGCCGATCAACGACAACAGGGATCCGGCAAGCCTGACCGATCAGGAGCGCCAATGCCTGGAGCTGATGGCCGAGGGATATTCGACGCAGCGCATCGCCCGCGCCCTCGACCTCAGGCATGAGGAAACGCGCGCGCTGGAAGCCGATATCATCATGAAATTCCAAGCCAACAACCGCTTTCAGGCGATCGCCAAGGCGGTTCTCCTCGGCATCGTGCAGGCCTGATCACTTGGCAGCGGCCGCCACCGCATCCCTGTAGGAGCACAAACGCCAGTTTCCAGCGGACGCCGATCTTAGCGAACGATTGTCAGCGTCTCTGCTGCGCGCGTAATCGCGGTGTAAAGCCAGCGCTCGCGCGTATCGCGAAAGGCCCAGCTTTCGTCGAACAATACGACATTGTTCCACTGCGAACCCTGCGCCTTGTGCACCGTCAGCGCATAGCCGTAATCGAACTCGTCATAGCGCTTGCGTGTGTTCCAGGGGATCTCGCCTTCCACATTCTCGAAGGCTTGCTTCAGAAGCTTGATCTTCGCAGCCCCACGATCCATATCGTCATCTTCGGGGCGGACCAGCAGGTTGATGCCGGGCTTGGTCGTTTCCTTGGATGAGGTCATGACCTGCCAGAGCGAGCCATTCAGCAGGCCCTTGGCCGGGTCGTTGCGCAGGCAGACCAGCTTGTCGCCGGTCTGCGGATGTTCGGTCGTAAAACCCTTGAGCTCCCGCAAACGCTGGTTATAGCGCCGCCGCGTCTTGTTTGTGCCGACGAGCACCTGATCGGCATCCATGACCAGCGGCTGCGTCACCTCGTTCTTCGAGATCACCTGCGCCTTGCCATAGTCGCCATACATGATCTCGTTGCCCTCACGCACCTGCATGGCAAGCTTGATGATCGGATTGTCGCGCGCCTGCCGATGAATATCGGTCAGCAGGTAGTCTGGGTCCTGATTGGTGAAGTAGCCGCCGCCGGTGACCGGTGGCAGCTGGCCAGGATCGCCGAGCACGAGGATCGGCGTGCCGAAGCTCATCAGGTCCTTGCCGAGCGCCTCGTCCACCATCGAGCACTCGTCGACGATGATCAGTGCCGCCTTGGCGACCGGGCTCTGGCGGTTGATGGAAAACATCGGCGCAATCGATGTCTTGCCGGTTTCCTCGTCGGCAATCTCTTCCTCGCCGCGCGGCCGGTAGATCAGCGAATGGATGGTCTTGGCATTCGACGCCCCGCGCGAGCGCAGCACCTGTGCCGCCTTGCCGGTGAAGGCGGCAAACAGTACGTCGCCATCGACATGCTCGGCAAAATGCTTGGCAAGCGTCGTCTTGCCCGTGCCGGCATAGCCGAACAGACGGAAGAGCGGCGACCTGCCCTCCTTCAGCCAGTTCGAAACGGCTTTCAGGGCTTCATCCTGTTGTGGGGCGAATTGCATGGAAGCGACTTGGCAGGATTCGCCCGGCATAGGCAAGGCGGAATTTTCCTTGAAGCGACCTAGCTCTTCGCAGCCTCGCTGATGACCCGCTCGCGCAGCAAGCCAACGAGATAGAGCGATCCCGTCAGGATCACCCAGGCGCCGGAGGCCGCTGCCCGTTCGAGCGCCTTTTCATAGGCTGTCTGCGGATCGTCGATCACCTCGCTCGCGAGACCGATCTGACCGGCAAGCGTCTGTAATTCGGCAGGAGAGCGGAAACGATTGGAAACCGAGGTGAAGATCGGCGAGACGCCGTAGCGGCCCATCACCTCGAGAAGCCCGGCGGCATCCTTATCTGCCGCGATCGCCACGACAGCAATGCCCGGCCCGACAAATCCTTCCATGCCGGAGAGGTCGTCAAGCACTGCTTCGAGATTGAACGGCACATGTGCCCCGTCGAGCGCAACGGCAACACCTCTGCCCGCGACAGGCCCCGAAACAGACCCAGAGACAGGCACGATGAAACGCTCCAGCCGCCCGGGCAGCTGCGATTCCCGCTCGGCCTCTGCATCGATCAGCCATCCACCGACCGCCTTGCCGTCGCGCGCCTTGACGCCAAGTTCACCGAGCACATCGAGCGCGGTACCCGCGACTGTGACATTGCGCCCGGCAATCGTCGACGCTCCGGAAAAATCCGGACGGATCAGACGGGCATCGATCTCTGCTGCCCGCTTGGCAATCACGGCACCGGCTTCATCATCCGCATCGAGCGGCGTAACGACGGTCGAGCGCGGCTTGATGATGCCGGCCTTTTCGAAGGCAATGGCCGCCCGTGTCTTGCCCAATATCTCCGTATGCTCGAGGCCGATATTGGTGATGATGGAAACATCGCTGTCGACGATATTGGTTGAATCCAGCCGGCCACCGAGACCCGTCTCGATCACGGCCCATTGAACGCCCGCGTCGCGGAAAATCAGGAAACCGGCCGCTGTCAGTATGTCGAACCATGTTGCAGCTTCCGCTGCCGTCTCTTCCGCCCTTGCGGCCTTGAGAGCATCGAGCCCCAGGAAGAGCGCCTCGGCGAGCACAGCCTCTTCGACCGGTTGGCCATTCAGGCTGACACGCTCGGAAATATGCTCCACATGCGGCGAGGCATAACGCCCGACGGAAATGCCGGCATGGCGCAAGCCTGCTTCGAGCAGCGCCGAAGTCGAACTCTTGCCCTTGGTGCCCGCCACATGGATCGAGCGGAAGGCGCGATGCGGATCGCCGAGACGGGAGGAGAGATCGAGGATCGGCTCCAGTCCGACGCGCATTTCACCGCGCGGACGCTGTTCCCAGTTGGTGAGCTGATCAAGTTGCGAAAGGGCTTCGATAAGGCGGGGATTTTCTATCTGCATGGGCATGGCACAGGTTACAGGGGTTATTTTGGTGCCCAGGCGAGCGGCATCGGCAGCCTGCGCTTCCCGATGGTTCGCCATCTGTCTCGCCAGTCACGCAGGCGGGCCGACACTAGAACCTTTCCGTTGCCCTGCCTAGCCTCGCAAGCGTCATCAGCACGGCTCGCCGCGACGCCGCCTGCGGCAACTGCCAGTTAACGCTGGTGAATTTTAGCTCTTGCGGAGATTGGCAAGAGCGCCACTTTAGCTCCTGTCTATGACAAAGAGGCGGAGATTCGAATGGGACAGACTGTCCGAATTCCAGTCAACGAACCGCAGAGACTGCTTGCCGTGCGCTCGCTGAGCGCCATCAGCAGCAGCCCGACGCCGGAGCTTGCAGCACTTGCCGAGCTCGCCAAGAATGCATTCGCAATGCCCTATGCCGCCGTCAACATCGTCGACGAGGACTGGCTGCGCATCGCCGGCGAAGCGGGCATGCAGCTTTCGGAATGCCCGCGCGACCTTTCCTTCTGCACCCGTGTCGTCTTTGCCAACGACGTGGTCGTCGTTCCCGATCTGGAACAGGATGCGGAGCTCAATGCCGCGCCCTATGTGACAGGCCCACCGCATTTCCGTTTTTATGCCGGCGCACCGCTGGAACTGGAAAACGAACTGGTCATCGGCGCCTTCTGCATTCTCGATCAGAAGCCGCGCCTCTTCACCGAAAAAGAGGCGGCCAATCTTCGCCGTTTCGCTCGTGTCGCGAGCGCGCTTTTGCGGCTGCAGAAGGCGAATTTCGTCATGGGCCTTGCCGAAAGCAGCCTGCGCACCGCGGCCATGACCGATCCGCTGACCGGCTTCCTCAACCGCGCGGCACTCGATGCCATCGTCGACCGCGCACTGGAATCAGCCCTCGCCTCCGGCCAGACCTTCGGCGCCCTCTATCTCGACATGGATGGTTTCAAGTCGATCAACGATACGCTCGGCCACCATATCGGCGACGAGGTGCTGCGGGAGGCGGCAAATCGCATCCGTTCGGTCATCCGCTCCGGCGATATCGTCGTGCGCATGGGCGGCGACGAATTTGCGATCTTCGTACCGAACCCGCCGAACACCGAAGCGCTGGTCTCCGTCTCCGAACGCCTGCTCTCGGCCTTCCGCAGCCCCTTCACCATCGAGGGGAATACGATCCTCGCCCGCCTGAGCATCGGTGCCGCACTCGCCCCGCAAGGTGGCCGCCGCCGCCGCGAACTGCTGCGCAACGTCGATGGCGCCCTCTATAGCGCCAAGGCTGCCGGACGGGACTGCTATGTGGTTTTCAATCCGAACTGACGTTTGAAAGAGAAACGGGAATAAAACGGACGCCTGCCGTGTCTCATCTCCGGTATCGCAAAAATGCGTGCCCAACCCGAGGAGAGAGACCATGAAGTCCGTGAAATTCCTGTCCGTGCTGGCAGTCGTTGCTGCCACCGCCACTGCAGCCTTCGCCGCCCCCGCGGTCACCACCGTCGAAACGACCAAGGGCAAGGTTCTTGCCGGTGAAAAGGGCATGACGCTCTACACCTACAAGAAGGACGAAAAGGGCGTCACGAATTGCTACGACAAGTGCGCCACCAACTGGCCGCCCTTCCTTGCTCCTAGCGACGCCAAGGCCGATGGTGCATACTCACTCGTTGAACGTAAGGATGGAAAGAAGCAGTGGGCCAAGGACGGCATGCCACTCTATTACTGGGTGAAGGACACCAAGTCCGGCGACATCACCGGCGACGGCGTAGGCGGCTCCTGGGATCTTGCCAAGCCCTGATGAGGCCAGCGTGAAGCCCCCCTCACCCGATACGTTCGAGGGCCAGATCCTGGCCCTCCTTCCCTCGCTCCGGCGGTATTCCCGCAGCCTCACCCGCTCGGATGTCGAAGGCGAGGATCTGCTTCAGGATTGCGTGGAAAAGGTTCTGGCCCGGCGCGGCCAGTGGCGCGGCATCAACCTGCGCGGCTGGGTCCTGACGACGATGACCAACCTCTACCGCAACACCCGCCGCGCCAGCCCCCGCGACCGGCTGATCGAGCTCGACGCCGTCGAAGAACTTGCCGGTCCTGATGCCCAGGCCGATCCGTTGGAGCGCCTGCGGCTGGAACAGGCTCTCGACAGTCTGTCGGAAGACTACCGCGCCGTCCTGATGCTCGTCGTCATCGAAGGCTACAGCTATCATGAAGTGGCAACCATGCTGGACATCCCGATCGGCACCGTCATGTCGCGCCTGTCGCGCGCACGCCAGCGCATGAGCGACCATATGAAAGCCGATAATGTGATTACGCTTCGGAGACCGAAATGAACGAGACCAACCCCACCGTGACCGAAGCGGACCTGCACGCCTTTGCCGACGGGCAATTGCCGGAGGCCGCCCGCGCCCGCGTGGAAGCCTACCTCGCCGAAAACCCCGAGGAAGCCGCCATGGTCGCCGGCTGGCAGGCGCAGAATGCCGGCATCAAGTCCCTGTTTTCAGGCTATGAGAAGAGCCGCGACACCGATCTCCGGATGGTGGCACCGGCTGACACTGCCTCCCCCTGGAAGACACGCTCTGCCCTTGCCGCTGCCGCCGTCATGCTCTTCGCGCTTGGCGCCGTCAGCGATCGCTTCATCCCGCCGCTCTTCCAACGCCCGCCGCTGCAGTTGGCCGAATCCGAGACCTTGCCGAAGCAGGCCGAAACCGCCTTCCTCGTCTATGCCGGCGAAGTGCGCCACCCGGTCGAAGTCTTCGCCAATGAGGAAGCGCATCTGGCGACCTGGCTCGGCAAGCGGCTGGCAATCCCCGATCTCAAGGTGCCGGACCTGAAATCCCTCGGCTTCCACCTTGTCGGCGGCCGCCTGCTGCCTGTCGATAACAGGCCGGGCGCCATGTTCATGTACGAGGACCAGGGCGGCGAACGCCTCACCGTCATCGTCGGCCGCAACAAGGAAAACAGGACGACAAGCTTCCGCTTCGCCTCTGCCAAGGATGTCGAGACCTTTTACTGGATCGACGGTGAACTCGGCTATGCGGTAACGGGCGAAATCTCCCGCGACATGCTGCGCAAGGTGGCCGAAGAATGTTACCGGCAGTTCCCGTCATAAAAGGGGAACTGCACGCAGACTACGCGATCAGGCCGATACGACTTGGTAGCGGCCGATTTCATCCTGCTTGAGCATAGAACCGCCCTCAGCACCCTCGGCAAGCTGCTTCTTCAAGGCCTGCGTGACCTTGTCGTTCTTGTCTGGATCATCAGCGCTGTTGATAAGATCTTCCAGCGTGATGCCGAGCTTATCCAGACCGAGATCGCGCTCGATCTTGGCAATGGCCTGCGCCCCGTCCGGCTTGCTCTTAAGGTCAGAAAAAGCCTTTTTCGTCGCAGCGACGAACGCATCCATCGATGCATAGTCGCTCTTTTTCACGCCGAGCGCTTCGCCTGCGCGGTCAATCAGATCGAGCTTCATCTGGGTCACGCTTCGATCGTTCACGCTGAACAAGGCATCCGAGATCTTGGACTGCGCGGCCGTCGGTTGCGGGCTCATGCCGGATGTCTGTTTGACCGGCTGGCCATGGGCAATCGCCACCAGATTGTCACCATCGGTCTTCTTGGCGTCGGTGGAATTCACAGGCGAAATGCTCTGCTGAAGGATCAGCAAGGCGGCTTCATTGGTCGATGAAATCGAAGTCATGCATGGTCCTCGTGCGCATGTGCTCGACCATCACGGGCGCAATGTGCAGGTTTGACCGGGCGTCATGCCTGAGCGGGAATCAGCTGGGTTTGCGATGGCATCATCGCCGTGATTCCTTGCATAAATATAAAACTTGAGCGTGTGCCTGTCGATAAATCCGATCGACAGCGTCAGGCCGTGATCTCAGCGCTGGGGATCGTTGGCAAGCTCGATCGGCTTGCCATGCGGCGTCGCTTCCGCCGCCCGCTGCCAGCTCTTCTGCAGGTCGAGAATGGCGGAAGCATCCGCTACACCACGGCTGACAAGCACCTCGGAAAGGGCCGCCACCCAACAGTCAAAATAATCGCTGCCATCTTCGGCACGGCCAGGCTTATGCAACTCCCTGGACAGGACTTCCGCCCATTCGCTCCAGGCAAACAACCCCTTCTCATGCAGATGCACGGTCATGGCGAAGGCTTCTGCCGCCCAGGGCTCCGGGAAGACGGGATCACCCTCCGGCGACTTCGGCAGACCCGGCGATTGGGCCAGTTGCGAGGGCGTCTCACATACGCTCAAGATAGCTCTCCCACGCATCGATCGACACCGTCAGCGACGGATCGGCGCCCTCGCCCCAGATCTCGCCGCCATCGAAGACGACGGTATAGAGCCATTGCGGATTCTCGCCTTTGCCATGCGCGTTGTCATCGGGAAAGACGAAGGAACCCTGCACCGCCTCGATCACGCCCGTCTTGGCACGCGCATAACGCGGCAGCCGCGTATGGCTCGCCGGATTGAAATTCTTCGTCTTCACCGCTTCTCCGACAACGAAAAGCGGCGCGGTCTCGACCGGCCGGTCGCAGGGAGCGCCCTTGGCGAGCACCCCTGATACCATATCGGCCTTCAGCACCCGCTTCGGCACCGTGCCATCCTGCAGCTTGTGCCCGGACAGCAGCTCCTCGCGGCTCGCAAAACCATGGCGTTCCAGGAGCATGTCGATGCCGCGGATCCAGATTTCGTAATAGCTCGCCGCAAGATAATCGGCCGGCGGAATGCTTTCGCGCGCATGCCGGCTCTCGTCGATCGTCCAGGCACCGAAAGCGCCGCAGGACAGTGTGATGCCGAGCGCCCGCTTCTCCCATTCGGCATGGAAATAGGGTTCGTTCGTTTCGGGCGCGACGGGGCCGAAGCCCATCTGGCCTCCGAGATCGTGCGGGCCGTTCATGGGGTGACCTCCGGGTTGCCGGCACCCGAAATTTTCGGGCTGCCCACAATTGCGGTGCCGATCATCGCATCACGGCTGACGAGATCGGCAAGCGCCTCCTCGTCCATGCCTTCGGTCCCCTGTGGCCGCTCGGGAATGACGAGATAACGCAGTTCCGCCGTCGAATCCCAGACGCGAACCTTCTTGCTCTCAGGCAGCGTCACCCCGAATTCCGCAAGCACGCCGCGCGGATCTATGACCGCGCGTGAGCGATAGGCCGGCGCCTTGTACCAGACAGGCGGCAGGCCGAGCACCGACCACGGATAGCAGGAGCAGAGCGTGCAGACGATGAGGTTATGCGTGTCTGATGTATTGAAGACGGCGCGCATATGCTCGCCCTGCCGGCCGGTGTAACCGAGGCTCGCAATCGCCGCCGTCGCATCCCGCTTCAGCCATTCGGCAAAGTCGGGATCGCTCCAGGCTTTCGCAACGACACGCGCACCATTGCGCGGCCCGACCTTTGTCTCATAGGTCTCGACAATCACATCGATCGCCGCCGGATCGATCAGCCCCTTCTCCGTCAGCAGCGTTTCCAGCGCTTTCACACGCGCCTGCATGTCCGAATAGTGGTTGTCGTGGTGATGATCATGGTGATCGTGGTCATGATCTGCGTGGTCGTCTCTGTGCCGCATGGCGCTCTCCAGGGTAGAGCGCTCAATCTTATGCGCCGATCGGAGGACCGCCAAGCGTATTTCTCGCCAAGAAGTGCCCCAATGAATGCAATCGGCAAAGGTTGAAGATGGAGCTAATTAAGCAACTCCTTATTTTTCGCCGTGATCCTAACCAAACGTTAACGGCTTCATCTCAACATCGCACACATGAAAGTTCCGACATTCGGCCGCAGCACCAGGCCACCCGCGCCCCCGTCCGCCCCTCCGCGAGAGGAGATGGAGAGCCTTGCCGACAGCTCGGCCTCTGCCGATCCGCGCCGGCGTGAGACCGAAGATACCGTGCAGAGCCCGGGGCTGGTTGCACGCGCCCTGCTCGACCACGTGATTCAGGAAATGGCGACGGACGGCAATGTTCATTCGATCGATCTGTTCGCAGCCCTGGGATCGGTTGGCGGTTTTTCGTGCGTCCTCACCGCCTTTGATATCGCTTCCGCCGGACAGCTCAGCGACGACGCTGATCTCATCGCCATGGAAACCGAGGATGGCTCCCGCTATTATACTGGCAATCTGCCGAACGCCTTCCTTCTGGAAAACCATGATTCCCTGCTCAACCTGACATACGGCGCGGCAAGAAGGTCCGGTGCTGTGATCTCGCAAGAGATGGCGATGGAAGCGCTTCGTTACGTGGTCTCAACCATCGGACATCCGCAGTTCGGAATACCGCGATTGATGGATGAACACCGTCCAGGCGATACGCCCCTTGCCTACGTTCGCCGCCTGTGGCCGAAGTTGGCCGATGCTCTCGATCGAAATATCGTGCCCATCAGCAGGCGACCTTTCGCGATCGGCCTGGCGTTGGAACTTGCCTTCTACCAGGTCAGGCCGCCGCTCGACCCGTCCCTGGCGGCGCGGATCGTCACCGAATGCGCTATTCCCATGGCCAAACTCGATCCCCGCCTTATCGCCTAAGCCATCCGGCATGAAAGCGAGGCAGTTTCTTGCGAGCAATACGCGGGCATTACACGGCCGCCCCCTGCTCGATATGCCGTTTTTCGGTAGTCTCCCACTATGAACATCCTGATTCTCGGTGCCACAGGCTTCATCGGCTCGGCGATCGCAGCACAGTTGCTTGCGGACGGCTGCACCGTGACCGGGCTTGCCCGCAATCCCGACCGGGCACGGGTTCGCCAGCCCGCTATCCGCTGGATCCGGGCCGATCTGGAGAAGATGACCAATGTGGCCGACTGGGGGCCTGTGCTGGAAGGCCAGCACGTCGTCGTCAACAGTGCCGGCGCCCTCCAGGACGGTCTTTCGGACAATCTCGCAGCCACCCAGCAACGCGCAATGATCGCGCTCCAGCAAGCGGCGCGACCAGCCGGCGTGACGCTGATCGTCCAGATCTCCGCCCGAACCGACGGCGCCGGCAGCCACTTGCCCTTCCTCACCACCAAGCGTGCTGCCGATACAGCGCTTGCAGCATCCGGCCTGCCTTACGTGATCCTGCGCCCATCCCTCGTGCTCGGCCGCAACGCCCACGGCGGCACCGCACTTCTGCGCGCGCTTGCATCCTTCCCCCTTGCCCTGCCGCTCATCCATGCCGACAGCCCGGTCGAAACCGTCGCCGCCGAAGATGTCGCCTCTGCCGTCTTGGCCGCGATCTCGGACGCACTCCCCTCCGGCAGCGATATCGAACTCGCCGCTGAGGAACGGCACACGCTCGCAAGCCTCGTCAAACTGCATCGCGCCTGGCTCGGCCTGCCGGATGCGCCTGTCATCTCCATCCCGCCGGCAATCGCAAGGCCGGTCTCATGGCTTGCCGATATTGCCGGCCATCTCGGCTGGCGCTCGCCGCTACGCTCTACCGCCATGACCGTCATGTCCGAGGGTGTGCGCATGGACCGCCCCACGCCCTCGGGTCTGCCGACACTCTCGGCTGCGGAGACGCTCGCCGCCCATCCCTCCGGCGTTCAGGACCTATGGTTTGCCCGCCTCTATCTCCTGAAGGCGCCGGTCATTGCCGGGCTGTCGCTCTTCTGGCTGCTATCCGGCCTCATCCCGCTTCTGGCCCCCGCGCAGGCAAGCGCTCACTTCCTGCCCTTCATGCCCGCGGGCGCTGCGGTCACGGTGACAGTCCTCACCTGCCTGATCGATATCGCGCTCGGCGCTGCAGTCCTCTTGCGTCCATTCGCCCGCCGCGCCCTCCTCGGCATGCTCGTCGTCTCCCTCGCCTATCTCTTGGGCGGCACGATGCTGGAGTCCGCGCTCTGGCTCGATCCGCTTGGGCCGCTCGTCAAGATCCTGCCATCGCTGCTGCTGACGCTTGCGGCACTCGCCATCCTGGATGAACGCTGATGCTCGCAGAACTGCTGCTTCTCGCCCATGTTGTCGGCGCAACTGTGCTCTTCGGCACCGGCGCCGGCATCGCCTTCTTCATGGTGATGGCCCATCGCACCCTTAACCCTGTCCTGATCGCCCATGTCGCCGGCACCGTCGTCATCGCCGATACGGTCTTTACGGCCACAGCCGCCATTCTCCAGCCGGTGACAGGCTATCTTCTTGCCCGCATCATCGGCTGGGATCTGACGGAAAGCTGGATTGCGCTATCGCTGGTGCTTTATGTCGTCACCGGCATCTTCTGGCTGCCGGTCGTCTGGATCCAGATCCGGTTGCGCAATCTCGCCCGCGCAGCAGCCGCCTCGGGCACTGCCCTGCCGCCGGCCTATTTCAGCCTCTACCGCGTCTGGTTCGCCTTCGGCTTTCCGGCCTTCTTCGCGGTAACAGGCATTCTCTTGTTAATGCTATCAAAGCCGACGCTATTTTAGCATCGGCCACAAGCTGAGCACGAGCAGCACCGCCATGGTGATGTTGAACCATTTCAGCCGCACCGGATCGGAAAGCCACTGCCGAAGCGCCGAACCGAAGCCCGCCCAGGTGGAAACCGAGGGCACATTGACCGTCGCAAAGGCAAGGCCGACGAGCAGCACGCTGATCAGATAAAGCTCCGGATTCGTATAGGTTGCCATCGCCGTGACCGCCATCACCCAAGCCTTCGG
The DNA here is from genome assembly GCF_052113285.1 of Rhizobium sp. YAF28. Classification (NCBI taxonomy): domain Bacteria; kingdom Pseudomonadati; phylum Pseudomonadota; class Alphaproteobacteria; order Hyphomicrobiales; family Rhizobiaceae; genus Rhizobium; species Rhizobium sp. YAF28. Next base: position 228,008 of record NZ_JBFRCX010000005.1, read on the forward strand.
ATTGACCCACTGAAAGGCCGCAGCGCCAAGGAAGGACATCGGTTTCACGCCGCTCTTGCCTTCGCTCAGCGACCGCGATGTCGCAATCTTCCAGGCGATCCAGACGAGATAGGCGCCACCGGCAAATTTCAGCGCGATATAGACCGTCGGCACCGTATGCAGCAGCGCCCCGAGCCCCAGACCTACGGCAAGCAGCAGCGACAGGAAACCCGCCCCGATGCCGAACATATGCGGGATGGTGCGGCGAAAGCCGAAATTCACGCCCGAGGCAAACAGCATCATATTGTTCGGCCCTGGGGTGATCGAGGTCGTGAAAGCAAAAAGCAGCAGGGCCAGAAACGTATCCAGCGGCATGAAACCCTCCCGGGGCCGCACAGGTTCATAGCAAGGCGGCCTGTTGAAATTAGGTCAGCATAACTGCCCTAAACCCCTGTCACCATAACATGATTGTCATGGTGACAGGATTACCTGATAGTCTATCGAGCACGCACAGGATCAGAACGGACATGGACGACCCCATCCCCACCATCACCTTTCCCGATGGCACCGAAGTGCCGGCGCTCGGCCAGGGCACCTGGGGCATGGGCGAGGATTCCGGCCATGCGAAGGAAGAGATCGCAAGTCTCAAGGCCGGCCTCGATCTCGGCATGACGATGATCGATACCGCCGAAATGTATGGCGACGGCGGCGCCGAGGAAATCGTCGGACAGGCGATCAAGGGACGCCGCGACGAGACCTTCATCGTCAGCAAGGTCTATCCCTGGAATGCCAGCCGCACCGGCACGATCACCGCCTGCGAAGGCAGCCTCGAACGCCTCGGCACCGACCGCATCGACCTCTATCTGCTGCATTGGCGCGGCAATTATCCGCTTACCGAGACCGTCGAGGCCTTCGAGACGCTGAAAGCGGCCGGCAAGATCCGCGCCTGGGGCGTCTCCAACTTCGATACCGACGACATGGAAGAACTGCTCTCCGTCCCCGGCGGTCAGAATGTCGCCGCCAATCAGGTTCTCTACAATCTCGCCCGCCGCGGCATCGAATACGATCTCCTGCCCTGGTGCCAGAGCCGCAACATTCCGATCATGGCCTATTCGCCGATCGAACAGGGCCGCATCCTGCACCACCCCGACCTGATCCATATCGCCAAGGCCTATCAGGCGACACCGGCCCAGCTGGCGCTCGCCTTCCTGCTCGAACGCGACGGCGTCTTCGTCATCCCCAAGACTTCGAATATCGAGCGCGCCCGCGAAAACCGCGACTGCGTCTCCCTCGATATCACCGACGAGGACTGGGAAGCCCTCGACGCCGCCTTCCCGCCACCATCAAAGAAAACGCCGTTGGAGATGCTCTGATCCCTTGCGGCGCAGGGGATTTGGCTCGCTATGCCGGGGAAAGCCTGATAGTTTTGGGCAACACCAAGCGAGGCAATCCCATGCCAGGTGGTCCCACGCGAAATGATTTGGCGGCTATGCAAGGGGGCGGTTTCTACAATCGCCATTCCGCCGTGCAGGCCACCGGTATTACTGCTCTGCTTTCCCTATGGGAAGCTGCATGCCGGACAGTGGACATTCGCGAAAGTCCTGTGACCATCGTCGACTACGGCTGTTCCCAGGGCCGAAATTCGATGATCCCCATGCGAAAGGCGATTGAACTTTTGCGTTTGAATGCAGGGGCGACCGTTCCCATCGAAGTCATCCACACCGACCTTCCGTCCAATGATTTCTCATCTCTGTTCGAAGCCCTGATCGCAGACCCCGACAGCTACATGACGGGAACCGCCGATGTTTTCCCTTTGGCGATCGGCAAATCATATTTCGCGCCGTTGCTTCCGCCTGGCCGAGTGCATCTTGGCTGGTCGACCTGGGCGTTGCAGTGGATGAGCACCAACGAAATCGAAGCGGCAGATCATGTCCTCGCGGGAATGAGCAGGTCACCGGCTGTCGCCGCCGCTGTCGCGGCGCAGCAAGCGCGCGACTGGGAATGCTTTCTGACGCAGCGGTCACGAGAGATGCGACCTGGCGCGAAACTCGTGGCCGGCTTCACGGCGCGCGCCGAAGCCGACACGGGCTGGGAATGGCTGCTCGGCGAACTATGGTCAGCAATCGGAGACATGAGAAAAGACGGTTTGCTGTCGCAACGGGAGCAGGAGCAAATTACGATACCAATCGGCCTTCGATCCCTGGAGGATATTCAGGCTCCTTTCAGGCCATCCGGATATTTCACTGAACTGGCGTTGGAACACCTCGACCTGGTTAAGGTCAGTGATCCGTTCTGGCCGGAATGCGATAGCAGCGGCGACAGAGTGACGTTCACCAAACATCATGCGAACGCGACGCGGGCATGGAGCGGCCCGACGATCGCCAGCATCACGCCACGCGCCCTCGAACGGACCACGTTTGTCGATGAGCTGTTTGCTCGATTTGAGCACCGCTTGACGAAAGATCCGAGACCTCACGAACCTTACATGGCGGCCGTGGTACTATCGAAGAAAGATCGGTGAATCTATTGTCGCGTCGAAGAACGTGCCCGAGCAATATCACCTGCCCGGGCTGTAATCCTTACATGCCCTGCCCGCCGCGGTTCATAGCGGCAATGCCGGTGCGGCAGACTTCGATGAGGCCGAGCGGCTTCATGATCGCGATGAACTGGTCGATCTTGGAGGACTTGCCGGTGATCTCCAGGATGAAGTGATCGATCGTCGCATCCACCACCTTGGCGTGGAAGGCGTCCGCTAGGCGCAGCGTCTCGGCGCGGGTCTCGCCATTGCCGATAACCTTGAGCAGAGCCACTTCCCGCTCGATCGGCCGGTCCTGGCCGAGCTCGCGGGCGCGTACCGTCAGGTCCACCACGCGATGGACAGGTACGATGCGTTCGAGCTGCGCCTTGATCTGCTCCAGCACATGCGGCGTGCCGCGGGTGACGATGGTGATGCGCGACAGATGCGCCGCATGCTCCGTCTCCGAAACCGTCAGGCTTTCGATGTTGTAGCCGCGGCCGGAGAACAGGCCGATGACGCGGGCGAGTACGCCCGGTTCGTTATCGACCAGCACCGAGAGCGTATGGCTCTCGACGGCCGCCGTTTCCGGAGAGATGAAGTAGGCAGAGCCGGTGGGTTGAAGGTGTGCGTTCATGATCCTGGGTTCCTACCTATCTATTGTTATACTAGCTGACGGCCCTTGGCGTCGATCGCGTTGGCGACCGCTTCGTCCGTGGCTTCGTCCGGCAGCAGCATTTCATTATGGGCCTTGCCCGAGGGGATCATCGGGAAGCAGTTGGCGAGATTGGCAACGCGGCAATCGAAGATGACAGGTTTCTTGACGTCTATCATCTCCTGGATCGTCGCATCGAGATCATCAGGCTTCTCGCAACGCAGGCCAACAGCGCCATAGGCTTCGGCGAGCTTCACGAAATCAGGCATCGCTTCTGTATAGGAGTTGGACAGGCGGTTGCCGTGCAGCAGTTGCTGCCACTGGCGCACCATACCCATGTACTGGTTGTTCATGATGAAGATCTTGATCGGCGCATTGTGCTGGATCGCTGCCGACATTTCCTGAATGCACATTTGGATCGAGGCATCGCCGGCAATGTCGATGACGAGGCTTTCCGGATGAGCGATCTGCACGCCGAGCGCTGCCGGCAGGCCATAACCCATCGTGCCGAGGCCACCCGAGGTCATCCAGCGGTTCGGCTGTTCGAAGCCGAAGAACTGGGCCGCCCACATCTGGTGCTGGCCGACTTCGGTCGTGATGTAGGTGTCGCGATCCTTGGTCAACGCGAAGAGACGTTCCAGCGCATATTGCGGCATGATCACGTCCTTGCTCATCGCATAGGCGAAGGAATTGCGGGCGCGCCAGCGGGTAATATCGCCCCACCAGGCATCGAGACGGTTCTTTTCCGGCTTCTTCGGCAGTGCGCGCCACAGGCGGATCATGTCTTCCAGAATATTGCCGACATCGCCGCGGATGCCGACATCGACACGGACGTTCTTGTTGATCGAAGACGGATCGATATCGATATGGATCTTCTTGGAATTCGGCGAGAAGGCGTTCAGACGACCGGTAATGCGGTCGTCGAAGCGGGCACCGATGCAGACCATGACATCGCAATCATGCATCGCCATGTTGGCCTCATAGGAGCCGTGCATGCCGAGCATCTTCAGCCAGTTCTTGCCGGAAGCCGGATAGGCGCCGAGGCCCATCAGCGTCGAGGTGATCGGGAAATCTGTCAATTCGACCAACTCGCGCAGCATGCGGGAGGCTTCCGGGCCGGAATTGATGACGCCGCCGCCCGTATAGAAGACCGGCTTGCGGGCGTTGGCCATCAACTCGATCGCCGCCTGGATCTGGTTCAGGTCACCCTGGATCTTCGGCTGGTAGCTCTTCTGGATGGCATGATCGGCCGGCGGCGTGTAGGTGCCGGTGGCAAACTGCACGTCCTTCGGGATATCGACGACAACGGGACCCGGACGGCCCGACTGGGCAATACGGAAGGCCTCATGGATGACGGCGGCGAGCTCGTTGACATCCTTGACCAGCCAGTTGTGCTTGGTGCAGGGGCGCGTGATGCCGACCGTATCGCATTCCTGGAAGGCGTCCGAACCGATCAGCGGCGTCGGAACCTGGCCGGAGAGGCAGACGAGCGGAATGGAATCCATCAACGCATCCTGCAGCGGCGTGACGGCATTGGTGGCACCGGGGCCTGACGTGACCAGCATGACACCGACCTTGCCGGTGGAGCGGGCGTAACCTTCGGCCGCATGGCCGGCGCCCTGCTCATGGCGCACGAGGATGTGCTTGATATCCTCCTGCTGGAAGATCTCGTCATAGATCGGCAGGACGGCACCGCCGGGATAGCCGAAGATGTGCTCGACACCATTGTCCTTCAGCGCGCGGAGAACGATTTCCGCTCCCGTCATCCTGTTGTCTGCCGCTTGATTGTCCGTGCTCGCCATGTGTCTGTTCCGTTTGATGCTGGAGATCTGAGGTTTGTGGCCGGAAGCCCTGATTTCGGGCATAAAAAAAGGCCCCTGAGGAGCCTTCGTCTTGCGCATGGGTGGCTATCGCCGGATGGTTACACCATCCTGCCCATGCGCTTTCCCACCACGATAAGAACGTTCGAAATTGTCATGGGCGGAAGTGATAGACAGAAAATTTCGCAGCGTCAACGCATTCCGCAATAAAAAATCGGCACGCCGTCAACTGCGCAAACCGTCCAATGGGCCGTCCAATTCTGGGGCTGAAGGATTTATTAAAGGATCGATTCTATCCTGCCCTTTAATGCAGGGAGTAACCCTTTGCTCAACAACGACATGATGACGACAGGCAAAGCAGGCGAACAGGATCGCCGCGACAGCCTTGCGCCGGGGAATCGATTTCTCGGGCGTGTCGTTGCATGCAGCGGATCGCGCGCCACCATCGCCGCCGTGGCGGAAGCCGGCGGCACCGATCTCACCGAATTATGGTCCGTCGGCCGGCTGATTTCGATCAGCGTCGGGCGCAATCGCGTCGTCGCCCTCGTCTTTTCCATGAATACCGGTAGCCAGGGCTGGGGCGAAGGTCAGGACAATATCTTCCGCATCGAGACCGAACTGCTCGGCGAAGTCCGCGTCGATGAAGACGGCCGCGAGGAATTTTCGACCGGCATTTCGCGTTACCCCTATCTCGGCGCCATCGCCCACCGCATCCGCTCCGCCGACCTGATACGCATCTATGATGCCGGCAAGGGCGCCACTGCCGTCATCGGCAATCTGACGCAGGATGAAAGCATCGACGCGGCGATCCATGTCCCCTCGATGCTGTCGAAGCATTTCGCCGTGGTCGGCTCGACCGGCGTCGGCAAATCGACCGCCGTCTCGCTGCTCTTGCACAAGGCGATCGAGGCCGATCCGAAGCTGCGCGTGCTGATCCTCGATCCGCATAATGAATTTGCCGCCGCTTTCCCGAAACACGCCGTCACCATCGACACCGACACGCTCGACCTACCCTTCTGGCTGATGCGGCTCGAGGAATTCGCCGAAGTTGTCTTTCGCGGCCGCCCGCCGGTGCCCGAAGAACTCGACATGCTGCGCGATATCCTGCCGGAGGCCAAACGCGCCTTTCGCGGCAGCGACAGTTCGCTGGTGCGCCGCCAGACGGAAAAGAGCTCGATCACCGCCGACACTCCGGTGCCCTATCGCATCGCCGATCTGCTTGCCCTCATCGACGAGCGCATCGGCAGGCTGGAAGGTCGCGCCGAAAAGCCCTTCCTGCGCTCACTGAAGATGCGCATCATCGCCGCGATCAACGATCCGCGCTATCACTTCATGTTCTCCAGCAACACGATCAGCGACACGATCACCGAGACCATCGCGCAGATCTTCCGCATCCCCGGCGACAACAGACCGATCTGCACCTTCCAGCTCGCCGGCATCCCCTCCGAGGTCGTCAACTCCGTCGCCTCGGTACTCTGCCGCATGGCCTTCGAAATCGCGCTCTGGAGCGAAGGCGCCATTCACATGCTGGTCGTCTGCGAAGAGGCGCACCGCTATATACCCTCGGACCCGAACCTCGGCTTTGTGCCGACGCGGCAGGCGATTGCCCGCATCGCCAAGGAAGGCCGCAAATACGGTGTCTCGCTCGGCATCATCACCCAGCGCCCCGGCGAACTCGACCAGACGATCCTGTCGCAGTGCTCGACGCTCTTTGCCATGCGCCTCGCCAACGACCGCGACCAGGAAATCATCCGCTCGGCCATCCCCAATTCCTCGATCTCGACGACGAGCTTCATTTCCTCGATCGGCAATGGAGAGGCGATCGCCTTCGGAGAGGCGATCCGGGTGCCTATGCGCATGCGCTTCTTGCGCGTCGACGAAACCCTGCTGCCGAAGGCCCATAGCGCCACCAGCAAACATGCCGAGGAAGACCCTGACACCGTCGACCTGCGCCGCATCGTCACCCGCATGCGGGCGATCACATCAGGCCCCGATATCTCCACCTTCCAGCAGAACTACAGTGCAGCGATAGCGGATTACGAGCCGGAAGAGGATTTCGAAGACGAGGACGCTGCTCAGCCCCACGCCAACCAGCCCTATACCGCTCCATCAGCAGCACAGGCGCCGCTCGAACCCTATCGCCCCGGACTGCTGCCGCAAAGCCGCGCGCAACATCCCGAGACCCCGCCGCTCTCGCCGCAGACTTCCATTGACGCACGCCTCGAAGCGCTGCGCCGCGAAATGCGCCGCGACGAGCAGTCGAGGCCGGCCTTCGGCGAACAGACGTCAGCGCCGCGTCGCGAGGGCGGCATGTCGCTGCGCGAAAGCATCCTGAAGAAGCCGCTGAGCAGCCTTTACGATAAGGACTGAGTACTGCCTACGAACGCGGCTGGCGCGTTGCCGCTGCGATTTCGGAGAGATGCCGCTCGATCAGTGCCAGGAAGGCGATGGTGCCGCAGATCAGCGCAGCAACCACGATGCCGCCGATGGCGCCCAAAATTGCTCCGACGATGAACATGCCCGATCCACCCTGCGCCGCTGCTGCAGTCGCACCCGAAAGCGTGGAAAAAGCAAGAATGACGATTGCGATCAAGGCGTTGATCGAAGAAAGCGTCTTGGCGAGAAAGTTGTTCATGCCGGCCCCCATAGCTCCATTGGTCATGATTCGAAGATTATTCTAGCCGTTTGCGGGCGTGAAGCATGGGTCGCTTTGGCGCTAAGGCGAAAGCCTCTCCCAGCTTTCATCCATCTGATTGCGGAACCAGGTCATCTGCCGCTTGGCATATTGCCGTGTGGCGGCGGCCCCACGCTCAATCACCTCGGCGCGGCTCATCTCGCCGCGCAGCATCGCCGCGATCTGCGACACGCCGATCGCCTTCATGACAGGCATTTCCGGGGGAAGATCAAGCGCGAGTAGCGCCCTCACCTCGTCTTCCGCCCCCTGCTCCAGCATTTTCTCGAAACGTCCATTGATACGCTGATGCAGCACGGCGCGATCCGGCAGCACGACGATCTTGCGGGCCGTATCGGGATCGACGACGACGGGTCCCACCTGCCCCTGGAATTCCGCGATCGACTGGCCCGTCGCCTCGACAATCTCAAGCGCCCGCACGATCCTCTGCCCGTCCTGTACGTTCAGGCTTTCGGCCATGGCGGGATCAACCTTCGCAAGCTCCGCATACAGGCCCTCCGGACCCTCCTCCAGAAGCCGTGCGCGCAGCCGCTGCCTTATCTCCTCGGGAATGACGGGCATTTCCGACAACCCGCCCGTCAACGCCTTGAAATAAAGCCCGGTGCCGCCGACGAAGACCGGCAGTTTTCCTTCGGCGTGGATGCGCGGCAGAAGCGCCGTCACGTCCCGCAGCCAGGAACCGGTCGAATAGGCCTGCGCGGCCGGCACATGGCCGTAGAGATGATGCGGCACACCATCCATATCCTCTTCGGAGGGTCGCGCCGTCAGCACCCGCAGCGTGTCATAGACCTGCATGCTGTCGGCATTGATCACTACGCCGCCATGCTCTTTGGCCAATTCCACTGCGAGCGCGGACTTGCCGCTGGCAGTCGGCCCGGTTATCAGGATCGCATTCACAGCGCTCAGAAGGTTTTCCATCATGGCCCTCGTTGCCACGCTTGTTGCCAATCCGTCAAACCCCGTTCTTTCGCCTGAGATCGCCGAGCGCGCTTCAGACGCCGTCAAGGCATCCGGGCTCTACTGGCTGGCCGATGGCATTGCCTGCGATATCGTGCTCGCAGACGGCTCTGACAGGCAGGCAGCCGAGGCCAATCTGCACGCCGTCATCGCCAACAGCCCGATCGATCTCGTCATCCAGGAACAGGAAACCCGCCGCAAGAAGCTGCTGATCGCCGATATGGATTCGACAATGATCGGCCAGGAATGCATCGACGAACTCGCTGCCGAAGTCGGCCTGAAGGAAAAGGTCGCCGCCATCACCGCCCGCGCCATGAACGGCGAGATCGCCTTCGAACCGGCGTTGCGGGAACGCGTCGCCCTCCTGAAGGGCTTGCCGATCTCGGTCGTCGACGAAGTGATCGCCAAGCGCATTACGCTTACCCCGGGTGGCCTTGAACTGATCGCTACCATGAAGTCGAAAGGCTATTATACCGCCCTCGTCTCCGGCGGCTTCACGGTCTTCACCAGCCGCATCGCAGCCACCCTCGGCTTCGACGAAAACCGCGCCAATCTCCTGCTTGAGGAAGACGGCCTCCTCTCCGGCCACGTCGCGGAACCCATTCTCGGCAAGCAGGCCAAGGTCGATGCTCTCAACGACATCGCCACCCGCCTCGGCATTTCCCCCGAAGAAGCCATTGCCGTCGGCGACGGCGCCAACGATCTCGGCATGCTGCATCTGGCCGGCTCCGGCGTCGCCCTCCACGCCAAACCGGCTGTCGCTGCCGAAGCCGACATGCAGATCAACCACGGCGACCTGACCGCGCTGCTCTATATCCAGGGCTACCGGAAGACGGATTTCGTGACGGCTTGAACCGCACGAGGCGTGGCTGAAAACTGAAAAGGAGCGTCATAACCGCTCCTTTCGCGTCTTGGGGCGGCAAGCGCCCCTCCCCACCCTCATTCCTGTGCTTGTCACAGGAATCCAGCTACCGAGCGTCCGCGCGGTGAATGACTCGTATTCTCCGTAAAGGGAGAAAGTCTTTCCTGCCCAAGGACTTGGGCAGGCTGGATCCCTGTGACAAGCACAGGGATGAGGGAGAACTGGGCGGTCGCCGCGACTAATCAACTACCCTAGTCACGGCATCCTCCGCCAACCGACAGCCCTCACTCCATCGGCACTGCGACAAACCGCAGGTCGCCATTCGCTGCAGCGACCATCATCTGCGCGTTGCGCCGGCCTTCCTGCTTCAGCGTCTGCACCTTGGTAGCAACCGCATCCGGCGACTTCATGAATTCCTGCGCCACTTCGACGATCACGTCGCCGGGCTTCAAACCCTTTTCGGCGGCGGCCGAACCCGGCGCAACCTCAGTCACGACGACACCATCAACGCTTTCGGCAATGCCGAAGGCCTTGCGGGTCTCGGGGCTGAGCAGCGAGAGTGAAAGACCGAGCACATGCTTCGGAGCAGCCTGACCGGGCGTTGCCTGATCCTGGCTCTGGCTTTGCCCTTGTCCCTGGCCCTGTTGCTGCGGATCCTGGCCGTCAGGTGCGGCCTGCCCCTGATCGCCACCCTGATCCGGTTCGTCCATATCGTTGTTTTCACCAGGATCGGGATTGATGACACCGTCATCCGTCGAATTGTCGTTGGCGGCGGCCTGGTCGCTATCTTCGAGACGACCGAGCGTTACCTTGACGGTCTGCTCCTTGCCGTCACGCAGCACCACCACATCGACTTCTTTGCCGACGGGGCTTTCGGCCACCACGCGTGGCAGGTCGCGCATCTCGCTGACGACCTTGCCGTCGAATTTCAGGATCACGTCGCCGGCCTTGATCGAGCCGTCATCGACCGGCCCGCCCTTGATGACGCCAGCGACTAGCGCACCCTTGGCGGTGTCGAGGCCGAGGCTGTCGGCCACTTCGTCGGTGACAGGCTGAATGCGCACGCCGAGCCAGCCGCGCCGCGTCTCGCCATATTCGCGAAGCTGGTCGACCACGCCTGAGGCAAGCTCCGACGGCACTGAGAAGCCGATGCCGATCGACCCGCCCGACGGGGAGATGATCGCCGTATTGATGCCGATCACTTCGCCCTTCATGTTGAAGAGCGGACCGCCCGAATTGCCCTTGTTGATGGCCGCATCCGTCTGGATGAAATTGTCATAGGGGCCGGCATTGATATTGCGGCCGCGGCCCGAAATGATGCCGACCGTCACCGATCCGCCGAAGCCGAACGGGTTGCCGATTGCCATCACCCAGTCGCCGATGCGCATGACGCTGGAATCGCCGAACTTGACGGATTTCAGCGGCTGTTTCGGCTCGACCTTCAATACCGAAAGGTCGGTCTTGGTGTCCGTGCCGATCAGCTTGGCCTTCAGCTTGGAGCCATTGGCGAAATTGATCTCGATGTCGTCGGCGCCCTCGATCACGTGGTTGTTGGTAACGATATAGCCGCTGGGGTCGATAACGAAGCCGGAGCCGAGCGAGCTGACATTGTGATTGGGGCCACGATTGCCCTGCTGCTTGTTGAAGAAATCGTTGAAGAATTCCTGGAAGGGCGAGCCGTCTGGCGCGCGCGGCGCCGGGCCTGCACCTTCGTCGTCCTTCACATTCTGCGAGGTCGAAATATTGACCACGGCATCGAGCAGTCCCTCGGCGAGATCGGCGACCGAAGCCGGTCCATTGCCCGGAGCCGTCATCTGCACCGGCGGAGCGGCGGGCACTACTGCAGCCGGGGAAACCGGCGCCGGTTGAGGGGCGGCAGGGGCCGGTGCTGCCTGTTCAGGTGTCGCTGGTGCGGGGGCGGTTTGCGCATGCGCAACACCGCTTGCGCCGACATTTGCCAGAAGGGCGGTGCCGGCCAGCAGCGCGAGCGTTCGTCTGAAGGGCGAGCGAGTCGTGGGGGCCATCAAGCTTCCTCGTCTGGGGTAAAGGCGCACATACAGCACCAGCATAAGGCGGAATGATGGAGGGCGAAATCACCTTTTCGCGAAATCCCCTTGCGAATGTGATCTAGCCTCGCAAAAGCCAGACACAGCCGACGCCGAGCGCTATCGCGGCAAGCCCGAAGACCCTGAGTTGCCGCTCCCGAACGGTGGGGAGAAGCTTTGCCATCTCGATAAGAAAACGAGGGGCCAGTGCGTAGACCAGCCCCTCAATGATAAGGAAGAATGCAAGTCCGGTCAGGAGGTCCTGCATTCAGTCTGTCGTCAGTTCGCCGGCGGTGCCGGAGCGGCCGGCTGTGCGGCCGCAGGCGGCACGAGGCCCCCGGTCTGGCCCGGTGCAGCAGGCTGGTTGCCGTCCGCATTCTCGAAGTAGCGGAAGAACTGCGAGGTCGGCGAAAGCACCAGCGTCGTATCCGGAGAGGAAAGTGCCGTGGAATAGGCGGCCATCGAGCGGTAGAACTCGAAGAAGGCCGGATCCTTGCCGAAGGAATCGGCGAAGATCCGGTTGCGCTCCGCATCACCTTGACCGCGCAGGATTTCCGAATCGCGCTGAGCATCTGCGGTAATCTCGACGACCTGGCGGTCGGCGACAGCCCGGCGGCGCTGGCCCTCTTCATTACCCTCGGCGCGGATGCGCTCGGCTTCGGCCAGACGCTCGGAGCGCATGGCGTTGTAGGTGTTCGGAGCCACTTCCGGCGAAAGGTCTGTCCGGCGGATGCGGACGTCATCGATATGCAGGCCGAGATTTTCGGCATCGGTGCGCAGATCGTCGCGGATTTCGAGCATCATCGCCACGCGCTCTTCCGAAAGCGCGGCATTGTAGTCACGCAGACCGTAGACGCGGCGAAGCGAGGAATCGAGCTGCGCACGCAACCGTGCTTCGGCAGCGTCGCGGTCGCCGGAGACCGTTTCGCGGAAACGGCGCACATCCGAGATGTTGTAGATCACGAAGGCGTCGACATCGAAGGTCTGGCCGTCCTGAACCTGAACGCGGATATTGTCGAGGTCGAGCCTGAGCGCACGCTTTTCCACGAACTGCACGCGGTCGGCATCCATGAAGCCGAACGGCAGCTTGAAGTAGAGGCCGGGCTCGCTCTTCACCGACTGGATCTGACCGAAGCGCACGACGATGGCCTGCTCACGCGCATTCACGACGAAGATCGACGAATAAAGAATGGCGAGAACGATCGCGAGCGCGATGAGGATTACGGGAAGTCTGTTCGATACCATGGTTCAACCTCCCTGCCGTGCCGGTGCTGGTGCCGCCGGTCTGTTGATCTCGTTGAGCGGCAGGTAGGGCACGACGCCCTGCTTTTCGTCGATCACGACCTTCTTGGAGTTTTTCAGAACCTGCTCCATCGTTTCGAGGAACAGGCGCTTGCGCGTCACATCGGGAGCTTTCGAATATTCGTCGTTGATGGCCGTAAAGCGCTGGGCTTCACCTTCCGCTTCCTTGACGACGCGATCCTTGTAGGCGGCTGCGTCTTCGCGGATACGGGCGGCATCGCCTCGTGCCTGACCGAGCTTCTGGTTCGTATAGCGGTTGGCGTCCTCGATCGTGCTGTCGCGGTCGCGGCCGGCACGCTGTACTTCTTCGAAGGAGTCGGCGACTTCGCGCGGCGGCGCCACGTTCTGGATCGTCACGCCGGTCACGGTAATGCCCGCGCCGTAACGGTTCATCGTATCCTGAACGATGTTGAGAACCTGCGTCTCGATCGGCTGGCGGTTGCTGCGGAAAGCGTCCAGCGCCGGACGGCGGCCGACGACTTCGCGCATGGCGCTGTCGGAAACCTGCTGCAGTGTTTCAGCCGGATTTTCCACACCGAAAAGATAGGCCTTGGGATCGCTGATCGTATAGAAGACGGCAAACTGCACGTTGATGACACTCTTGTCGCTCGACAGCATCAGCCCGCTCGAAGAGCCTGCCGTGGTCGCGCCGATGTTCAACTGCTGCACCGTCACCTTGACCGTCTCGACGGTTTCAACCGGCCAGAAATGGAAATGCAGGCCCGGCATGGAAATCTCCTGCTTGGGCTGGCCGAAGCGCAGCTCAACGCCGCGCTCGTCCGGCTGGACGACATAAATGCATTGGAAAAGCCAGAAGATCGCGACAACAGCCACGATGATCGCAACGACACCGCCGTTGAAACCACCCGGAATGAAGCCGCGCAGCTGATCCTGCCCGCGCCGGATGATGTCTTCCAAATCGGGCGGACCGCCCTTGCCGCCGCCACCGCCGCGTGGACGGTTCGGCCCCTGCCCCCATGGTCCCTGATTATTACCGCCGCCGCCGCCCCAAGGGCCGCCGCCGCCATTCTGATTGCTCCAGGGCATCAAAACCTCGTTGTTCGTTACGTCATACACATCCGACCGCCGTGGGGGCTGCCGGCGGATGCGATCCGACCGTTATAGGTATCGCCGCATCTGCTTTCAACGCAGCGTCAGAAACTTGGTCAATATAATTGGAAAATAGTTCCTTTTCAGGCATCTCGCCGTTCATAAACGACGAAACGCGTGCGATAGGTGTCCCTTTCCCCCGAGGGAACATCGAGGCTCTCGGTCGCTACCCAGATTGTGGGATCGATGTCGGGAAAGGACGTGTCGCCATCCACATCGGCTTCCACATGCGTCACGCACATGCGGTCGACGAACGCCATCGCCTGCGCGTAAATCTGTCCGCCGCCGAGGATGGAGATCTCGTTTTCACCCTGCTTGCGGGCGAGCTCCTCGGCCATCTCTATCGCCTCGTCGAGCGAGCGGGCCATTTGCACGTCGGGAAGATCGATAGCGGCACCGCGCGAGATCACCACGTGCTGGCGCCCCGGCAGCGGCTTGCCGCCGAAGCTCTCGAATGTCTTGCGGCCGACGACGACAGGCTTGCCTGTTGTCATCGCCTTGAAGCGCTTGAGGTCAGTCGAAAGCCGCCAGGGCATGTCGCCGTCGCGGCCGATGATGCCGTTGCGCGCAACGGCAACGAAGATGGTCTTGCGGATATCGGACATTGGCCTTCCCGGCTTGGAGCACGTCGCGCAAAAATGTGCAGCGGTTTTGCGATTACGACATGCGAAACAAAAGCCTAAAGCGTGGCAAGCGATCTGAAAGATCGCGACACGCTTCAGACAGCAATCGGCGCCTTGATATTGGCATCGGCGTCGTAGCCGACGAGTTCGAAATCCTCGTAGACGAAGCCGAAGATATCCTTCACATCGCGCTTGATCAGCATGCGCGGCAGCGGCTTCGGCTGGCGCGCCAGCTGCAGCTTCGCCTGGTCGAAATGGTTGTGATAGAGATGTGTATCACCGAGCGTATGGACGAATTCGCCATATTTCAGCCCAGTCACCTGCGCCACCATCATCGTCAGCAAGGCATAGGAGGCGATGTTGAAGGGAACGCCTAGGAAGATGTCGGCCGAGCGCTGATAGAGCTGGCAGGAAAGCTTGCCGTCAGCCACATAGAACTGGAACAGGCAGTGGCAGGGCGGCAACGCCATCTCGTCCACTTCTGCCGGGTTCCAGGCCGAAACGATGTGACGGCGCGAATTGGGGTTAGTGATGAGGCCCTTCACGAGATTGTCGATCTGGTCGATATGCCCGCCATCCGGTGCCGGCCAGGAGCGCCACTGCGCGCCATAGACCGGGCCGAGATCGCCGTTTTCGTCGGCCCATTCGTCCCAGATGCTGACGCCGTTTTCATGCAGGTAGCGGATATTGGTCTCGCCCTTGAGGAACCACAGCAGTTCATAGATGATCGAGCGAAGATGCAGCTTCTTCGTCGTCAGCACCGGAAAGCCGGCATCGAGATCGAAGCGCATCTGATAGCCGAAGACCGAACGCGTGCCGGTGCCCGTGCGGTCACCCCGGTCGGTGCCTTTTTCCATCACATGGCTCAAGAGGTCGAGATATTGCTTCATGGTCGCCACCGATTCCTTTTGCACCCAATTTAAGGGCAAAGCGGCCGCAAACCAATGCGTCTTGCTGATTATCCAAGCAAAATCCCTGGAGAGCACGACGCTTTTATGACGTATCCCCTTCCCTTGCGATCACAAAAACACTATATCACCCATGCCGGCTTTCGGGCCGGCTATGGCGATAAACGGGCGGTGGAATAAACCTATTGGACCCGGGGGCGGTACCCGGCGCCTCCACCAAAAACAGGCGGCTCTCCTTTTGGAGAAAGGCCTGCTTTTGATGGGGGCGAAATAGGATCGACAAGGGTGTAAAGATCGACTTTTCGCTCGGCATGATACCGCCGTTATCGGGTCACAAGTGTAGTTGCAAACGACAACAACGCTAAGGAATACGCTCTCGCTGCCTAACGGCGGTGCGGGAATTCCGCTCTAAGTCCTTACGGTTAGCCCCGTAAGGCGGGGTCCGAAGGCACCTGGCAACAGAAGCCTTCACCTTCTCCCCTTTTTCGATGAAATCATGTATGCTTGATGAACGCATGAATCGGCTTGCGCCTTTCCCAAAGCGCCCGGACGTGCCATACAAGTTCGTGAAAAGACTTCCAAACCGACGAAAGACAGGAAAAGCATGGGGCAGGATCATATCCGCTACGACATTCTGGCACAGGACGCGTTGCGCGGTGTCATCCGCAAGGTCTTGACCGAAGTCGCAACGACGGGCCGTCTGCCCGGCGACCATCACTTCTTCATCACGTTTCTCACGGGCGCTCCCGGCGTGCGCATCTCGCAGCACCTGAAGTCCAAATATCCCGAGCAGATGACCATCGTCATCCAGCACCAGTTCTGGGAACTGAAGATCACCGAATCCCATTTCGAGATCGGCCTGTCCTTCTCAGACGTGCCGGAAAAGCTCGTCATTCCCTTTAACGCCATCCGCGGCTTCTACGACCCCTCGGTCAATTTCGAGCTGGAGTTCGACGTACCGCTGAGCGACGGCGAGGAACTTCCGGCCGCCGAGATCACCGCCTATCCCGTTGATGCCGTCAAGACGGAGGACGCGGCCGCAAAGCCTGCCGCAGAAGGCGAGGAAAAGAAACCGGGCTCCGTCGTTTCGCTCGATTCTTTCCGCAAGAAGCAGTAATGCCGAGGGAGGCGAAAGCCTCCCTTTTTCATGATGGAGGCAACCGCGTGAGCGCCGAAATCGTCAATCTACGCCAGTTCCGCAAGCAGCAGGCTCGCTCCGAAAAGGAGAAGCAGGCAGAGCAAAACCGCATCTCCCACGGCCGTACCAAGGCTGAAAAGCAATTGACCCGCGCCCTCAACGAAAAGGCCGAAAAGGCGCTTGATCAGGGCCGGATCGAAGACGACAAGACCTGATCGCCGGCGGGTGAAAAGCCTGGGCGATCAGACAGATGCGGTTCCTGACTGAATCGCTTTCTCAACGAAGACGAAGCAGGCGATGATCCGCAAACATTCGGCGACGTTGCATGGGCACCGCACCAGTTTCTCGCTGGAAGATGAATTCTGGACCGAGTTGAAGGCGATTGCCGCGGGTCGTTCCATGCCGCTCGCAGCGCTGATATCAGAAATAGACGATGGCCGCGCGCCTGACAGCAACCTCTCCTCGGCGCTGCGCCTGCACGTTCTGTGCTGGCTGAAAAACGCCGTGGCGAACGCCTGATCGTCCGCTTGACCGGCCCTTCTTACTGGGCCTGAACGCCGGGCAACTGATCGAAATTGAGCTGGCCGGGCTGCAAGGGCTGTTCTGCCCGCCGCGCGGCCTCAGCCTCCGAAGCAGCCTTTGCCTTCGCTTCTGCCTCAGCCTTGGCGCGCGCCGCAGCTTCGGCAGCCGCCTTCGCCTCGGCTTCCGCCTTGCGCTGGGCCGCCTGCTGCGCAAGAGCCCTCAGCCGCTCTTCTTCCGCCTGCCGCTGCCGCTCGATCTCGGCAGCTGCAGCCCGCTGGGCGTCATTGAAGCGATAGAGCGCCACCTCGCGCCGCAGCCGCTGCTTTTCCAGCACATTGGTCTGCAGCCGCTCGACACGACGCCGCTCGCGCTCGAAGGCGCGCAGCGAGAGAAAGCTGGTAATATCGGTCACATCCATCGTCTTGCCGGGCGAGGCCAGCAGGCCGGAGAAGTTCAGCCGGATGCCCGGCTCCGCGCCCGAAAGCGCCTCCGCGCCGGGATTGAGGCCGATGCCAAGTGTCGCGCTGATGCGCCCCTGCGGCAGCTCGATTTGCGCGTCGGCGCTCAAATGTGCCAGATCGTTGGCAACGCTGACATTCTGGACCCGCAGCGTACCGTCAGTCACGTTGAAGGGAATGCCGAGCGGCGGCAGCTTCGCCTCGCCATTGTTCAGCAGCGTTTCGACAATCGGATGTATCTTGCCGGCATTGATCTGGTCCTGCATCGGATCGGTGGCGGCCAGCAGCGGCGCCAGGATCGCAAGGTTCAGCCCGCGAACGCTCGTCTCGCCGAGCCGGATTTCGCCCGAGCCGTTCAGAGAACTCGCAATTTCCGAAACCGTCTTGCCCGAAGCTTCGAGCGCCAGAGACATGCCGAACTTGCCGTTGGCGACAGGCGCGCCGTCGCGCGGCCAGACGACGCCGCCGAGATCGGAATCGGCAAGTGCAAGCCGCAACTGCAGGAAGCCCGTGCCATTGGCATTCGTAACGAGCATATTGCCGGAGAGCGCGCCGCCATCCCAGTTGCCGGCCATGTCGTTGAGCTGCAGCTCGTCGCCCTTGTAGGCAACGTTTGAGGTGAAATCGTTCACAGCCGTGTTCAAAAGCCCAGGCCAGAACTGCTTGGCGGTAAGCTCCAGATTGACGTCGAGATCGCGGAAGAGCGGCAGGCCGAGGGCGGCCGTTGTCAACTGGCCGTTGGCGGGATCGTTGATCTGCCCGAACACGGCTTCGCCGAGCCAGCCGAGATCGGCCTTGGAAAGCGCGAGCGTGCCGCTCGCCGTCGTCTTTGCCGCCTTGCGATCGAAGGTCAGCCCGCCGGCAAATTCATTGTCGGCAGCATGCCCGTTGAGATCCGCCAACACCACCTTATCGGCATCGATGGTCGCGTTGGTCTGCAGCTTGAAGGGCAGCCCGGTGCCAAGCTCAGGCAGCGCGATGCCGTTCATGACCAGATACGGATCGAGATCGGCGCTTTCGAGCGATACGGCGACATTGCCGTTCATGAAAGTGTCGGGCCGTACATCGACCTTGCCGTTTGCCGTAAACGACGTCCGGTCTGTCGCGAAGGTCAGCGCGGCATCGGCAGGATCATTGCCCGCCGCCGTTACCTTCAGCGTCATGCGGCCATTGGCGCCCGCGTCGACCGGCAGCGGATCGAGACCCGCCTGCCCGAACAGGATCGACGGCACGGCATTGTCGAGCGTCGCCTCCAGCGTCGTCGTGCCGCTGCCCGTCAGCGCCAGGAGGTCGGACATGCGGTAGTCGAGATTGACGCGGCTGCCGTTCGAAACGCCTGCGAGCGTCACCGAAAGCGCATTGCCGTCGTCGCCGCCGAGCGTCAGCGCGCCGCGCAGTGCCGTATTGCCGTACCAGCCGGCGTTGCGCACCAGCCGGTCCATTACAGGATGATGCGGCAGATGCTCGCGCAGCATGGCGAAGAAGGCGCCGGGATCGGCGGCCTTGAAGGTGATCTCGCCGGTGCCCTTATAGTCGAGCAGCGATCCCTCCGCCTTGCCCGTCGCCGTCAGTTCGGCGCCCGCAAGATTCTTGATCGACAGCCGGTCGACGGAAAGCGCCCCATCGGCGAGCGTAAAGGTCGTCTCGACATTATCGGCCTGCACACCGAAGGCCGTGAATTTGTCGGCCTTGAGCTGTGCGGCAATCTTGTGATCGAGCACATTGTCGCCGGCATCCTGGCCGGTAAAGAGGCCGGTCAACGCCCTCAGCGCATCGAGATCAAGTGAATCGCCGTTCAGCGCAACGGAAAGCGACGGCGTCTGGCCGTTGGTCGCCTGCCGCTCCAGCCGACCCTTCAGCGTCGCAGCACCGATCGCGATCTCCAGGTTCTCGAAGCGCTGCAGATCACGCGTCAGGCTGACATTGGCCGAAAAGCCCGCCTGCCGGAGCTGGCGGATCGCCGGATCGACCGAACCTGCCAGCCAGGAGGCAAGGCCCGTAGGCTGCGTGGAGGCAACCACCATCTGGCCGTTGAAGGACGGATCGCCCGTGAGCGTCAACTTGCCCTTGCCTTCCACCTGCGTGCGGCCGGGCAGCGTGCCGACGGCATTGTCGATCATCCAGCCATTGCCGGCCGGCCTCAGTTCCAGCGCCACGTCGCGGATCGTCGTATCGCCGGCAACGATTGCCGGCAGGCGCACCGTCGCCTTGCCCGGCACTTGCGGGATCGGAACCTGGCCGACAATTTCGAGCAGCGAGTTCAATCGCTGACGTGCCGAAACCGCAGGGTCGCGGTTGGTCTTGCCCGCGGCACCCTGATTGCCGATACGGTTGACGTCGATCTGCTGGCCATCGGCGGTCAGCAGGAATTCCGGCGCGCTGCCGGTGTCGAGCGTCGCCTCGCCCGTGATCACATAGGGGTCGTCGGTCGAGCCGACTTCCATACGGTATTCGGGAACGCGGATGCGGTCGTTGGTGAGTTCGAAACGCCCCTTGAGGCGCGGCGGCGCCTCCCCCTTTTCGCTCTTGCCCTCACGGTTTTCGATCGCCGCAACCAGCGTGCCCTGATAGTTCGGCCGGCTGTCGACGAGCTTCAGTTCACCATCGAGATCGACTGTGACGGGATGCTTGTCCGGCGCAAGCCGGGTGCGCACGCGCAACACGCCGCTCTCGTCCGGCTGATTGCTGGAGATGGAAAAGCTGCCATGTTCGCCGTCGAGCGTGCCATCGCCCTCGATGCGCCATGGACCGGCGAGCGACTTCGCCGACATTTCCGCATTGAGCCCCGTCACATGCCGCGAACGGCCGGACTGGTCGTCGATGAACTCGATCTCGCCGCCGTTGACATGCACATTTTCCAGAACGACGGTCTTGGCCGGAATTTCCGGCTGGCTGCCGCGCATCCAGTCCAGCGAGCCGTCCTTCAGAAGCCGCAGCCGCACCTTGGGGTTGACGACCCGCATGTCGAAGATCAGCGCCTCGCCCGAGAGGAAAGGCGCAAGCTCGGCATCCATGGAGAACTGCTCGACCTGGACGACCGGCGTGCCGTCCTCTTCCTGGCCGACGCGCACGTCATGCAGCGTCACGGACGGAAACGGCAGCAGCCGTGCGTCGACCGTGCCATGCACCGTCACCTTCTTGCCGATGATGCGGCTCGCCTGATCCTCGAAATTCATCCGGAAATCCGTCCAGTCGATGAACAGCGGTGCCAGCAGCGCCACGAAGAGCACTACGACGATCACTCCTCCTAGAAAGACGAGGAACCGGCCTACCAAGTCAGGGATTCTCCATTCGGGATTCTGTTGCCGACACTAGCGCTATTCATGCCGGGGGCAAGGGCCAAGATCATGAGATTATTCCATTTTCAGCCCAGATGAAAAATCTTGCCGGGATTGAGGATATTGTCAGGATCAAGCGAGCGCTTGATCTGGCGCATCAGGTCCACCGTACCCCCGAGCTCCTGCTCTAGAAATGCCATTTTCCCCTGCCCGATCCCGTGTTCGCCGGTGCATGTGCCATCCATTGCCAGCGCCCGCACATTCAGCCGGGCCACGAACTCCTCGGCCGTGGCAATCCCCGCGGCACTCTTGTCGTCGAACAAAAGCTGCACATGGAAGTTCCCGTCGCCCGCATGGCCGACGATCGGCGCCAGCAAACCATTCGCCTCGATATCGGCCTGCGTTTCGGCAACGCAATCCGCAAGCCGCGATATCGGAACACAAACATCGGTCGAAAGTACGGCAAGTCCGGGCGCGAGCGCCCGCACCGACCAGTAGGCATCATGGCGCGCCTTCCAGAGCTTCGTGCGCTCCTCCGGGCTCGCCGCCCACTTGAATTCGCCGCCGCCGCATTCGGCCGCGATCTCGGCAAAGGCGGCCGATTGCAGAGCCACCGTCTCGTCCGTGCCGTGGAACTCGAGGAAGAGCGCCGGGCTCTCCTCATAGGGAAGGCCGGCATAGGCGATGCTGGCGCGCATCTGCAGCGCATCGACAAGCTCGATACGCGCCACCGGAATGCCCATCTGGATCGTCATGATGACGGCGTCGCAGGCAGCCTTGACGCTCGGGAAGGCGCACACACCTCCGGCGATCTTCTGCGGAATGCCGTGCAGGCGCAGCGTCACCGAGGTCAGGATGCCGAGCGTGCCTTCCGCACCCACGAAAAGCCGTGTGAGATCGTAACCGGCCGACGACTTGCGCGCCCGCCGCGCCGTGCGGATTTCCTCGCCGGAAGCGGTCACTGCCGTAACGGCAAGCACATTGTCCTTCATCGTTCCGTAACGAACGGCATTGGTGCCGGACGCCCGTGTCGAGGTCATGCCGCCGATCGAGGCGTTGGCGCCGGGATCGATCGGGAAGAACAGGCCGGTATCGCGCAGATGGATGTTGAGCGCTTCGCGGGTGATGCCCGGCTCGACCGTGCAATCGAGATCCTCCGGATTGACTTCAAGCACCCGGTTCATTCGGCTGAAATCGATGGAAATTCCGCCATTTGGCGCATTGACCTGCCCCTCAAGCGAGGAGCCGGTGCCGAAACCGATAACAGGCACTTTATGATCGGCGCAGGCCCGTACAGCGGTCTTCACATCGTCAGCGGTCTCGGCAAAAAGCACGCCGTCGGGTAGCTGGGCGGGAATATATGTGGTCGTATGTGCATGCTGGGCGCGAAAAGCCTGGCCGGTCTGGAAGCGCTCTCCGAAGCGCTGTTTCAGAATGCCGGTGACGGCCTCTATGCCTGCCTCGTTTCGCACCCCAGCCTTCGCGTCGCGCAGTGCCATGCCCTTGATCTCCCTGCATTCCACAGCCTGCTACAGCATCTGTAGCAGGCCGGGTATGAGGCAAGTCAAAGCAGCTGTCCAGCCAAGATTCGGGAAGATTTCATCCCATCTTTGTTGCAGGGACCGTGGGCGGGTTGAGCCGCGCAAAGCCCTCCTGCCGATAATAGGGAAAATAGGGATAGGGCGGCGTCACGGCACTCACCGCATCCAGCCGCCCGATCTGCTCCGGCGTCAGCCTCCAGCCGACTGCGCCGAGATTTTGCCTGAGCTGCTCCTCGTTGCGCGCGCCGATGATGACGCTTGAAACCGTCGGCCGGCCGATCAGCCAGTTGATGGCGATCTGCGGCACCGTTTTGCCTGTCTCGGCGGCAATTTCATCCAGCACGTCGACGATATCGAAAAGCTTCTCGTCATCGACGGGCGGGCCGTATTCGGCAGTCTGGTGCAGACGGCTTCCCTCGGGCAGCGACGCACCGCGGCGGATCTTGCCGGTCAGCCGGCCCCAGGCGAGTGGGCTCCAGACCAACGCCCCCACCTCCTGATCGGCGGCAAGCGGCATCAACTCCCATTCGTAATCCCGCCCGGCGAGCGAATAATAGACCTGATGGGCCACGTAACGCGGGTATCCATATTTTTCCGACAGCCCAAGCGATTTCATCAGCTGCCAGCCGGAGAAATTGGAAACACCGACGTAGCGAACCTTGCCAGCGGCCATGAGCCCATCGAGCGTAGCGAGCACCTCTTCGACAGGCGTCGAGGCATCGAAGGCATGAAGCTGCAAGAGGTCGATATAGTCGGTGCCGAGCCGGCGCAGCGCATCCTCGGTTGCGCGGATCAGCCGTGCCCGCGAGGTGCCCCAATCATTCGGCCCCTCGCCCATCGGCAGCGCCGTCTTGGTCGAGACCAGCACCGCGTCGCGCTTTCCGGAGATCGCCTGCCCCAGCACCTCCTCGGAAGCGCCGGCCGAATAGACGTCCGCCGTATCGAACAGCGTCACACCTGCCTCCAGGCAGATATCCACCATTCGCCGCGCCTCTTGCGCATCCGTCGTGCCCCAAGCGCCAAAGAGCGGCCCGCTGCCGCCGAAGGTGCCGGCCCCGAAGCTCAGCACCGGCACCCTCAAGCCCGATGCGCCTAGATTTCTGTATTCCATGATTCAATCTCCTGTTTTCTGAAGCGATAGACCCGGCCAGAACGATGATATAGATTGCCTTGGAGCATATCATCTGTGATTTGAATTCATCATGAGCCGTCAGGACATCAATCGATCGGGCGAAATGGAAGTCTTCGTCAGTGTCGTCGAGCGCGGCGGTTTTTCCGCTGCCGCCCAGGTGCGGCGCATGACGCCATCGGCCGTCAGCAAGCTGGTCGCCCGGCTGGAAACAAGGCTCGGCGCCCGCCTCGTCAACCGCTCGACGCGCAAGCTGCAACTGACGCCCGAAGGCTGCGCCTTCTACGAGCGCAGTGTCGCGATCCTTGCCAATATATCGGAGGCTGAGCGTTTCGCCTCGGCCGGAGAACAGGCGGCGGGCCGCATCAGCATCAACACCAGCGGCTCCTTCGGCAATCATGTTCTGGCGCCGCTGATCCCGGCCTTCATGGCCGAGCATCCGGATGTCACCCTCGATATCACCCATACCGACAAGGTGGGCGATCTGCTGGAAGAGCGTGCCGATGTCGCAATCCGGGCCGGCCCGCTGAAGACATCGAGCCTGATCGCTCGCAAGCTCGGCGCTGCCAGAAAGATCATCGTCGCCTCGCCCGATTATCTTGAGCGACACAGCAAACCGCGCTCGGCCGAAGAACTGCGCAATCACCGCCGCATCGGCTTTTCCTATGCCCGCGCACTGGAAGGCTGGCCGGTCATTGATGCCGGCGAGACGATCACCATTCCCCTCACCCCCGGCCTTCAGGTCGGCGATGGCGAGGCTATGCGATATCTCGCGCTCTCGGGCGCCGGCCTTGCCCGCATGACAGAATTCACCGTGCATGCCGATATCGCCGCCGGTCGGCTCGTTCCCGTGTTGGAAAAACTCAATCCCGGCGATGTCGAGGAGTTCTATGCCGTCTATATCGGCCAGGGCGGCCCTCTTCCCGCACGCGTTCGCGCTCTCCTTGATTTCCTTGCGAAACACATCCGTCTTTAGGAGCACAAAGGTCAGATTCCGCGATTGACCCCTTGGCCACCCCGCGCCTATATCGGGTCTGCGCCTGCCGGCCCTCGCAGCCGGCCTCTTCATACTGCCGGGGCCTCCTCCCACCTCCGCCTTCGGGCTCGCTCCGGTCGAAAAGTTCGGGGATCACAATTTTGGACGCAAGCAGCTTCCATCAGAGAGCGAGCCTGCCCAAATGGGCATTGCTGCTCGCCTTGTCGGCCGTTCTCGTCCTTTTCCTCGAACTCTTCGCGCTGCCCGCCTCGCTGCTGATCGGCCCGATGGTCGCGGCCATCGTGCTGGCGCTCACCGTCGGCAAGGGGCAGCTGCGCATCCCCTACTGGCCGCTGCAGTTCGGCCAAGTGCTGGTCGGCCTCTTGATGGCGCGCAACATCACGCCCGATATCCTCGGCACCATGGCCAAGGACGCGCCACTCTTCTTCGTCTTCATCGTCTCGGTGATCGCCATTGCCGCCGGTCTTGGCTGGCTGCTCACGCGCTGGCAGGTCTTGCCGGGCACGACCGCCGTCTGGGGCTCCACGCCCGGCGGCGCCTCGGCCATGGTCATCATGTCGGAAGCCTATGGGGCAGATGCCCGCCTCGTCGCCTTCATGCAATATCTGCGCGTCGTCTTCGTCGCCGTCGGCGCTTCCGTCATCTCCCGCCTCTGGCTTGCCGCCGATGGCGAAGAGCCGCCGCCGGTCATCCTCTTCCCGCCGGTCGATTGGTCGGCCTTCGCCATGACTGTCGCCTTCGCTGCCCTCTGCTGCTACGCCGTCCTCCGCTTCCGCATCCAGGGCGGCAATATCGTCATCCCGCTGATCGGCGGCGCTCTTCTGCAGGGTTTCGGCCTGTTGAAGATCGAGCTGCCGACCTGGATCCTGGCGCTCAGCTACGCACTGATCGGTTGGAGCATCGGCCTGCGTTTTACCCGCTCGATCATCGAACACGCCGCCCGCGCTCTGCCCCGCGTTTCCGCCTCCATCATCATCCTGATGGCGCTCTGCGGCTGCATGGCGCTGGCACTCCACAAATTCGCCGGTATCGACCCGCTCACCGCCTATCTCGCGACCAGCCCCGGCGGCGCTGATTCCGTCGCCATCATTGCCGCGTCCAGCGATGTCGACGTGCCCTTCGTCATGGCCATGCAGACCGGCCGCTTCATGATGATCCTGTTGATCGGCCCGGCGCTCGCCCGCTTCATCGCCCGCCGCTCCGATCTTGCGGAAAACGCCGCTTGAGGTCGGGAAATCGTCGGCATGTGAAGCCGTCGAAAGCGAACTGTTCTGCCCATGCTTGACTAGTCGCAGGCCCGGTTATTCCCTACATTGGTTGAATGACCATCACTGTGCTGAAAAATGGATAACACGGGACTGTCTCTCGACAGGATGCGCACCTTTGTTCGCGTTGCCGAGCGGGGCAACCTGTCTACGGTGGCAAAGGAGCTCGGCGTCGGTCAATCAACCGTGACGCGGCACCTCAATGAGCTCGAGGACGCAGTCGGCGTACCCCTCCTCAGCCGGACCACGCGTCGCGTCACCCTTACCGACGAAGGCAGCCGCTATTATGCCAACTGCCTTCAGGTATTGCGCCTGGTCGAGCAGGCTACCGAGGAAGCCAGAAATGCCCGTCGGGCGGCCGCAGGCGCTGTCAGGCTCTCGTGTACTGCAGCGCTTGGCGTGATGCACATCACCCGCCTCATCTTCGAATTTCAGGACCAGCATCCGGATATCAGCGTCGATCTCAACCTAACCGACGAGCGCATCGACCTGGTTCGCGAGGGCGTTGATGTGGCGCTCCGGCTTGGGCCTCTCACCGACAGCTCCATGAAGCTTCATGCGCTCGGAAAAAGCCATCGGCTGATGGTAGGCGCTCCAGCGTATTTTTCCGCCCACGGGCGGCCGGAGCACCCGGACGATCTCTCGCGATACGAAACCGTCATCATGTCCAATATAGCCGGGAGCGATCAGGTCACTCTCTCCTCCCGCCATGGCGCGAATGTGACGGTTCCAGTCAATGGGAAGCTGCGCGTCGATCACGGGCTTGCGGCGCGCGAAGCCTTGGCCGCAGGACGCGGCATTGGTCCCGCCCACCTTTGGCTGGTCCACGATCTCCTGGACAACGGTCGGCTCGAGGTCGTGCTAGAAGACTATCGTCCGTCGCCGGTCCCGCTAAGCCTGCTCATCGTGCCCGAGCGTTCCACTATTGCCCGCGTTCGCCTTCTCACCGACTTTCTCGTCGCCGAGATTTCCAAACTGCCGGGAATCCGGCCATCGTGACTCAGAGCCCGAAAGATCGCTTGTCGCCGCGCCAGCCCGTGGTCCGAAGATACTGTTCCCAGTCGAGCGCGTCGGGATCCAGGCGACGGCTCCATTCCAGATCATGCTCCCTGCCGAAATAACCATATTCGACAGCATATTCGACCATCCCCAGAAGCTCTCGCACGAGAAATTCGTTGGCGGCAAACTCCGGAAAATGCTGCAGCAGGCCGTCCTTGGTGAAAGCATCTCGATATTCTGCCTTGATGCCGGTTACCTCTCGGAAAGTTTCGACCATCTCGCGCGGAGAGATGATATCGCCGACGATAGGCAGCGTTTTCCCGTTGTAGCGCTCGGGATTTGAGAAAATTTCGAGCACTGCCGGCCCGGTCGCCGTGAGCGGATCGACGAAAGGCGCTCGAAAATCTTCAGGAAGATAAATCGGCAGCAGGAGCGTGTCACCTTCCATGCGCGGCGGATAATATTCGAGAAGATTCGTGTAGAAGAATGCCAGGATGACGAAGGAATGAGAGATCGGCAGACCGCGAATATAGTCTGCAACGCGCGCTTTGTCGGTGAAATGCGGAGCATACTTCGTCCCGCCGGAGATGGCGTCGACATTCTCGAGCGTGCTGAAAACAATATGTCCGACACCTGCCTCAACCGCTGCATCCGCCAGTTGGCGGCCGATGGGAGCCTCTATTGTCTCCGGTGGCATGACGGGCGGCGTCATCAGAAATACCCCGTCCGCGCCTTCGAAGACAGCAACGAGATCCTTCTGGAAACCAAGCTGGAGAGGGACTGTTACAATTTCAGCTCCAAGTTTCTCCAGACTTAAAGCCTCGGGTGAATCCTTTTTTCGGGTTAAGGCGCGTACGCGGAAACGTTCGCTGCGAAGGAGCGTCGCTGCGACGCTACGGCCCTGTTTGCTGGTTGCACCGACAATTGCGATAAGTGGTTTATCATTTGAAGACATAGTTGCGCCTTGAACCTTTTCCCTGTCTCACCCGCTGCTGATTGCACAGCCAGGCGTCATACTGGAGAGAGCTTTCGGCTCATGCCGATAGCTCGGATCCGGGAGGCAAGTTATGTCATCAAGCTTTCTTGCTGTAGGCATGCGCAATGCATATGATAATGCCACTTTACGGATAAATACGGTGGCCGGCCGCGCCTATCGGCCGCTGGACGAGGCAGGATTTCGAAATCCACGCAGGAGACGAGATCATATCAGGCCAACGGATCCGGCCCTTATTTTCAGGTCTGCGCCACGAAAAAAGACTGTGACAAACTACCATTGCTGACCGTTGCCGCAGAAAACCGCTGAAGCCCCACCCAGCGCTCTAGCGTGACCCCATAGACCTTCTTGAAATGCCGGATGAATGCGCCTGATCGGCAAAGCCGGTTGCCGCTGCCACTGCCCGCAGGCGAGTTAACGACCGCTGAAGCGTTGTCTCGCAGCCTCGGTAACGGGTGTATAAAGCGCCACGCGGGTGCCCTCCGGGTCGGAGAGCTGAACCGTGCGATTTCCCCACGGCAAATCCTTGGGTTCATGCACCACCTCGACATGATCCTTGAGCCGAGCGAATTCAGCGTCGACGTCCGATACCATGAATTCAAGAATGGCGGTTTTATTGGCGCGTGGCTCCGCACTGCCCTCCTTGAAGAGCGCGACCGTTTCCGCGCTCCCTATTGCCACGACGGCACCGGGTGTGACGATCTCGGCAAAGACGGGAGCAAGCCAGTCCGCGCGATAGCCCGTCACGAGCTCATAAAAGGCCACCATGCTTTCGATATCCGAAGCGATGAGACGGGTGGATGCGAGTTTCATCATTTTCTCCTTCACGCGTAATGATCTCTTTGCCCGCTCTTGTGACATAGTCGTCCTGCCAGCGTTGTGGCAGCAGGAGTCACCAGCCATGCGAAAAGCGGAACGGCTTTTTCAGATCATCCAGATACTTCGAAGGTCAAACCGTCCGGTCACCTCGGCGCAGCTTGCGGACGAACTCGAGGTCGCGCGACGAACCGTCTATCGTGACATTGCCCACCTGATTGGCCAGCGCGTTCCTATCGAAGGGGAAGCTGGTTTTGGCTACGTCCTCGACCCACGATACGATATGCCGCCGCTGATGCTGACTGCAGAGGAAATCGAGGCTGTTCTACTGGGCGTTCAGATGTAGGCGAAGCTGGGTGACCCGGCCATCAACGCTGCGGCGAGAGATGTCATCGCAAAGATTGCCTCAACCGTACCGGACCACCTTCTTCCCTTCATTGCCGAACCTTCGGTCAGCCTGAAACCTGGCAAGGTGATGGACAGCCTGACGCTCGACAGCCGTCCAGTCCGGCGGGCGATCAGGGAGGGGCGAAAGATTGAGCTTGAATATCGCGCCGCGAATGGAGCGGTAACCAGCCGTATCGTGTGGCCGGTGCTCCTCGGCTATGAGGATGCGCGCTGTCTTTTGATTGCGTGGTGCGAGTCGAAACAGGCCTTTCGCCATTTTCGCACCGAACGCATTCTCGATCTCAAGGTTCTCGAAGAAACCATCGGCCTATCTAGAGGCAAATTGAGACAGCAATGGCTGCAATGGCGTGAAGCCGAACTTTCCCGTTCGCGCCAGGCGCTATGATACGCCGCCATTGCTTACCTGCGCTGTCCGCTGAAGCCCCACCCATCGTCCAGGCGTCACGCCATAGGCCTTCTTGAAGTGCCGGATGAAATGCGCCTGATCGGCAAAGCCCGTGGCGGCCGCCACATCGGCGAAACCTTCGCCCTCGCCCATCAGCGCCTTTGCCTGCTGCAGCCGCCGCATCAGCATGTAGCGGTGCGGGCTGGTGGCAAAGGCCGTACGGAAATGTCGTGACAGGGTGAAACGGTCGAGGCCGGTAATGTTCTCCAGCTCGCCGGAGCGCACTGGCCTCAGAGCATGCGCCTCCAGATAATCGCGCGCCGCCCGCACCTGCCTCCAGGCAACGGCGCCGAGAGCCCGGCGGCGTACCTGCGAATGACGCGACAACCCGCCCGCCACGCGGCTCACGAAATCGTCGACGAAAAGTTCGTCCAGCTCCCGGTCGAGTTCGCCGAGTGCAGCGAGGAGCAATTGCGCCAGCGCGCCGTCGGCAATCACGGGCTGATCGACGAAGGGAAGGCCGATCTTTTCCGCCTCCAGGCATTCCATCAGGAGCGCCGGCTCCATGTAGAGCATGCGGTAATGCAAGCCCGCCTCCGTCGCCGCTCCGCCGTCATGTTCCTCGTCGGGATGCAGGACGATTACCTGCCCCGGCATGCTGAAGCGCCGCTCGCCGCGATAGGTGAAGGTCTGCACGCCATGCAGCGTCACGCCGAGCGCATAGGTATCGTGCCGGTGCGGCTCGAAGACATTGCCTGAGAACTGCGCCTCGATGCGCTCGATGCCCGGAAAGGCCGGCGCAGTCAGGATGCCGCTGCCGGCGGGCGCGGCCAGTATGCCGCTGCCCCGCTGCGGCTCGCACAAACGTTCAAGACCCTCGAAGACCTGCGGCGTTAGATCCTGGCTCAATGCGTTTCCGATACCCTGACGAAAGAGACTGGAATGTTTGATACCAAAATTGCGATCGTCCTGCGAAACAATCTTGCCGGCTGGCAGAAGCTGAATGTCACAGCCTTCCTTTCGACAGGCATCGCCGGGCAATATCCTGAAATCATCGGCGAGCCCTACAAGGATCGTGCCGGCAATCTCTACAACCCGCTATCCATCCAGCCGATCATCGTCTTGTCGGCCGACGAAGCGACGATATCGACGATCCACCGCCGCGCGCTGGAGCGCGAGGTGACCTCCTCGATCTTCATCGAGGAGATGTTTGCAACCGGCCATGATGCCGCCAATCGCGCCGTCTTCGCCGAATACACTCCCGATGATGCCAAGGTCGTTGGCATTGCGCTGCGCGCCGACAAGAAGATCGTCGACAAGATCACCAAGGGCGCGACGATGCAGCATTGAGGCAAACGGCCGGAAACGAAAAAAGGCCGGGCAATGACCCGGCCTTTTTGTCGTCTGAATGCAACCGATCAGCCCTGGGTGATCGGTGCAATCTGGATTTCGACGCGGCGGTTCTGGGCGCGACCGGCTTCGGTCGCATTGGAAGCGACCGGCTGCGACGGACCGTAGCCGACGGCCGAAACGCGGCGCTGGTCGATGCCCTGGCCGCCGAGATAATCGGCAACGGACAGCGCACGGCGCTGCGACAGGTCCTGGTTATGCTGCAGGCTGCCGGTGGAATCCGTATGGCCGTTGATGTCGATGAGCGTGCGGTTGAACTTGCGCAACACGATCGCGACAGAATTCAGCGTCGGATAGAAGCCGGGCTTCACCGCATCCTGGTCGATATCGAAGGTGATGTTCGACGGCATGTTGAGGATGATGTTATCGCCCTGGCGGGTAACGGAGATGCCGGTGCCTTCGAGCTGGGCGCGCAACTCGGCTTCCTGCTGGTCCATGTAGTTACCGATCGCACCACCGGCGAGCGCGCCGATGCCGGCGCCGATCAGCGCCGCATTGCGCTTGCCATGGCCGCCGCCACCGACGGCGACACCGACGAGAGCACCGCCGAGCGCGCCAAGGGCAGCACCGCCGGCAGTATTGGATACCTTCTGCTCACCAGTATACGGATCGGTCGTCGTGCAAGCTGAGAGGTAACTCGCCGCAACGGCCAGAAGGATGAATTTCTTGATCATGGACAGGAGGTTCTCCGTTCGAAGCTGGTGCGAGCAGATATTAGGGAATGCGGCAACAAGATGAAGATGCCAATCTGATAAGCTAAATTTCCCATGGAAAACATCGGCCTGTTGCAGCCGTGCCCCGATATCACCAGCTTTCTTGGCAAACAGCAGCGCTTGCCTCAGTCGAGCCCGCGGCGTCTGGCATAGGCCGCCCGCGCCTCGTCCATGCGTGCGGAGTTTGCGACGACCCACTCGGCAAGCCCCCGAACCGGATCCAGGAACTCCCGACCGAGATCCGTCAGCGCATATTCGACCTGCGGCGGCGTGGTGGGCGTCACGGTCCGGGAAACGAAGCCGTTCTCCTCCAGCTCCCGCAATGTCGATGCGAGGACCTTCTGGCTGATCTCGCCCACTTCGCGGCGCAAGGCGTTGAAACGCAGCGGCCCGTGACCCAGCACGCGCACCACCAGCAGGCTCCACTTGTCGCTGATGCGCGCCAGCATGCGGCTGATGTGATCGCAAGCACGAACTTGCTGGCAGCCATCGACTTCCTCGCAGGGGGCGGTTTCCTGATGGTTATCTGGTTTCAACAAAGTGCCTCCTTGTGCGGTCACACAAACCATTCGTAATCTGGTTACCGTAAGAAACCAGCATACAGGAGGTTACTTTGAATTCTAAGCCCCGTATCGCCGTTATTATCGGCTCCACCCGCCCCACTCGTTTCGCCGATGCCCCGGCACAATGGATATTGAAACAAGCTCAGGCACGTGATGACTTCGACGTGGAGCTGATCGACCTGCGCGATCACCCGCTTCCCTTCTTCGAAGAGATGGCGTCAAACCTGTGGATGCCCAGCCAGAACCCCGAAGCAGTCCGCTGGCAGCAAATGGTTGGGCGCTTCGACGGCTATATCTTCGTGGTCGCCGAATACAATCACTCGATCACGGCGGCTCTCAAGAACGCACTCGATCAGGCCTATAAGGAATGGAACCGCAAGCCCTTTACCGCCATCGGCTATGGCGGCTCTGGCGCCACGCGCGCCGTCGAACATCTGAGGGGAATCGGCGTGGAACTGCAGATGGTGTCCACACATGCTGCCGTCCATATTGGCGGCGGCGATTTCATGGCTGTTCATCCGGCTTTCGGCAACAAGCCGATCGAGGAAATCGAGACGAGCCTGCTGCCTACAGCAAAGACGGCCCTCGACGAACTGGTCTGGTGGGCCAAGGCGACGATGGCCGCAAAGGCAGCCGAAGCCTGAGCTTTCCGAAAGAAAACCGCGCGGCAAGCATGCTTGGCGCGCGGCTATGTTGCTGCTTCGGGACTTAGAAGTTCTGGAAGAGCTGACGAACCTTATCGTAGGACGCGTTTGCAATATTCAGTGATTGCAGACCGAGCTGCTGCTGGGTCTGCAGCGCCCTGAGCTTGCTCGATTCCTCCTCCATATTGGCATCGACAAGGCGACCAATGCCTTCGGTGATGTTGTCGGACAGGTTCTTGGCGAATTCGTCCTGCAAGCTGATGCGCTTTTCCAGTGCGCCGAAGGCCGAGCCGACGGTCGTCAACTGTCCGAGCGCCGCATCGACGACGCTGATCATTTCGTTCAGGTCCTGCTTGCTGGTATTCGCCGTCAGGCCGATTTCCACCTGGCCGGCCGTGTTGCCGTTCTTGCTTTTCGTCAGCACCCAGGTCTGCGCGGTGCCGAGTTCGGTTGCGAAGAAGGCGGAGGTCAGCACGCCATATTCGCCGGTGCCGCCCGCCCGATCGTCGATCACATAGCGTGCATCCTTGGAGGAGGTCGCGCCGCTCGGCGGGATATCGATATGGTAGCTCAACATGCCGACCGATACCGTACCGTCAGAATTACGGATGAAGGAGGCCGGGATCTGACGCGGCTGCGTCGGCGTCGTGGTATTGTCGAGAATGATCCAGTTGTCGTTGTTGAAGCCTGCGCCCTCGGAAACGCTGCGCAGCTGCGCCTTCAGCTGCTCGAGTTCTTCACCGACCTTGGTCTTGTCGACGCCCTGCTCGGTTGCGGC
The DNA here is from genome assembly GCF_052113285.1 of Rhizobium sp. YAF28. NCBI lineage: Bacteria > Pseudomonadati > Pseudomonadota > Alphaproteobacteria > Hyphomicrobiales > Rhizobiaceae > Rhizobium > Rhizobium sp. YAF28. The sequence continues at coordinate 261,514 of NZ_JBFRCX010000005.1, forward strand.
GACAAGCTTTGCCTTGATCTCGGTGACGACGTCGATGACGCTGTCGACGCCGGCTGATGCCGTTCCCATGGTGGCAGCCGCCATGCCGAGAGCATCCTGAACGGCGGAAAGTGCCTTGTTGTCGTGGCGCGCAGTCGTCGCGACCGACCAATAGGCGGCATTATCTCTGGATTTTTCAACACGCAGACCCGTCGTGATATGGTTCTGCGTCACCGTCATATTTCGATTGATATCACGCAGCACATAAAGCGCCGCATCCACGGAGGTGCGCTGATAAATACTCACGGTACGAACTCCAAAAACACAACAGAACGCAACAGAACAGGATGTGCCGAAATCAAGCGAACATTCATGTCCGCCGTCGCTGGAAAATCAGCGCAATGGCCCTCGGGAAAACTGGGGAAGGCCGACCGGTACTGATCGCAATCATTGCCGGTTATGCTTAAAAAACGGCTAAAGTTCAGAAGTAATTTATCTTATTTCACAAGACTTCATACACCATAAAAACGCCCGCCGGAGAGACCCGGCGGGCGTTTCCGAAAGTATTAAAAAAGGCTTGTTCGCGCTCTTACTCAGCAGCCTGAAGCTGTTCTTCCGGGCTCGGCTTCGGACGCGTCGCATGCGTCATTTCCTCGTGCAGGCGCGCTTCCTCATGGGCATGCGGCTTGGCGAAGCGGGCAATCAGGAGATAGGCGACGGGCGTGATGAACAGCGTCACCAGCGTTGCAAAGCCAAGGCCGCCGACGATGACCCAGCCGAGCGCCACGCGCGCTTCCGCACCGGCGCCATGCGCAAAGACCAAGGGAACACCCCCAAGAATGGTCGCGATCATCGTCATCATGACCGGGCGCAGGCGAAGCGCACAGGCCTTCTCGATGGAGGAGCGCACATCCTCGCCGCGATCGCGCAGCTGATTGGCGAATTCCACGATCAGGATGCCGTTCTTCGCCATCACGCCGACAAGCAGCACGAGACCGATCTGACTGTAGATATTGAGGCTGGAGCCGGTGATGATGAGCGCGAAGACGGCGCAGGCAAGGCCGAGCGGCACCGTCGACATGATGATCAGCGACGACAGCACGCTTTCGAACTGTGCCGCCAGCACCAGGAAAATGATGACGATCGCAAAGCCGAAGGTCAGCGCCATGCCGCTGGAATTCTCTTCCAGTGTCGCGGCTTCCGCGAGCGGCAGCAGGCGCGCACCAGGCGGCAGGAGCGGTGCTGCCATTTGTGTGACGTTCTTCACAGCGTCGCCGAGCGACATGCCGTCCTTCAGGCCGGCGGTGATCGCCACGGAGGCGAGCTGCTGTTCACGGCTGAGCTGCGGGGCGACCGAGCCTTCCTTCAGCGTGGCGATGACCGACATCGGCACGATCTTGCCGTCGCCGGTCTTCAGGAAGACGTTTTCGAGATCGGTCGGATCGTCGATCGGCCGCATCGTCGATGTCAGGAGCACCGGATAGGATTCGCCGCCGACGAAGACGTCGACCACTGAACGTCCCTCGAGCAGTGACTGGATGGCGGTCGAAAGCCCGGTGATGTCGATACCAAGATCGGAGGCCCGCTCGCGGTCGATGGCGACGGAGACCTGTGCCTGCGACGGTTCGTTGGTCAGGCGTGGCGTGTCGTACTGGCCGCTCGCATCGAGCTGCTGCACCAGCTTGGCGGCAGCCGCCGTCAGCGCCTCGTGATCATTGCCAATCAGCGCCATCTGCAACCCGCTGCCGGCGCCGCGGATACGCAGGCTGTTCGACGAGATCGCGTTGCCGCGCAGCGCCGGCACCTTGAAGGCCGCCTGATTGATATCGCGGACGATATCGGCCTGCGTGCGATGACGCTCGCCCCAGGGCGCCAGCGTCAGCACCATGAAGCCGCTGTTGGAAGAGCCGCCCTGGCCGGAAATCGAGAAGATGTTCCTGATGTCGCCGCTTTCGACGAGCGGCTGCAGGTATTCCTCCACGAGCTGCATCTTGTCGCGCGTATATTCGAGGCTGGAGCCCTGCGGCGTCGTCAGCCGCATCTGCACCATGGCGCGGTCTTCTTCCGGCGTCAGCTCACTCTTGACCGTCCCGAAGGCGACAATGGCGGCGGCACCGAAGATGAGGGAGAAGACGATGACGACGACAGGCGCATTCAGGCAGGCATGCAGCGCCCATTTATAGACGCGGGCGAAAGCCTCGCCGAAACGGCCGAGCAACCCGTGATCCTCGATCATCGGCTTGGTCAGCATGCGCGAGGCGAGCATCGGACACAGCGTCAGCGCCACGATCGACGACAGACCGACCGAGAAGGCCAGCACGAAGCCGAACTCGCGGAACAGGCCGCCCACCTGCCCCGGCAGGAAGGATAGCGGAATGAAGACGGCGGCAAGTGTCGCCGTCGTCGCGATGACGGCGAAGAACACCTCACGCGTGCCGAGCACGGCAGCCGCGCGCGGCCCCATGCCCTCGGAGCGGCGGCGCACGATGTTTTCGAGCACGACGATGGCGTCGTCGACCACGAGACCGGTCGCCAGAACGATCGCCAGCAGCGTCAGGATGTTGATGGAGAAGCCGACCATATAGATCGCCGCCAGCGTGCCGATCAGCGCTACCGGCATTGAAACGGAGGGAATCAGCGTCGCACGCCAGTCGCGCAGGAAGAGATAGATGACGACGGTGACGATGACCGCCGACAAAAGCAGCGCCAGCACCACTTCGTGGATCGCGCCATCGATGAAGACGGCGTCGTCGCTGGTGATCGCGATCGTCGTGCCCTTCGGCAGCGTCTTCGAAAGTTGGTCGACAGCAGCGTGAATGCCGGTGGAAATATTCAGCGTATTCGACTGCGCCTGGCGGATGATGCCGAGACCGATGCCAGGCTTGCCGTTGGAACGCAGTGCTGTCTCGCCGTCGCGCGGCCCGAGCGTCACGGTCGCAACGTCACCCAGGCGCACATTGTGTTGCAGGATGACGTTCTGGAAGTCCTCGGGTGTCTGCAGGCTGGCGGTGGCGCGCACCACGATATCCTGCATCGGGCTCTTCAGCGAACCGGCCGGCACGTCGAGCGCGGCATTGTCGAGCGCCTTGGTGAGATCGCCGATGGTCAGCCCGCGGCTTGCAAGCGCGCCCTGATCGACGTCGACTCGGAAGACCTTTTCCTGATCGCCGTATTCTTCGACATCGGCCACGCCATCGACGGAGGCCAGGCGATCGACCACCTCGTTTTCGACAAGCAACGTCAGGTCGTCCATGTTGAGCGTGTCCGACGTCACCGCGAGGCGCATGATCGCCGAAGAATCCGAATCCGCCTTGACGATCTGCGGCGCATCCGCCTCGTCGGGCAGGTTCTGGGCAATACGGCCGATCGCGTCGCGCACGTCGTTGGCGGCAACGGCGAGATCGATGGAATCGGAAAATTCCAGCGTCACACGGCTCTGGCCGAACTGCGAGCTGGAAGAGATGGACTTGAGACCGCTGACACGCGCGACCGCGCCTTCGATGACCTTGGTCAGTTCCTGGTCGATCGTCTGCGGCGAAGCGCCGTCGAAGGTGGTGCGCACGGTCACGACCGGCCGGTCGACATCGGGCAGCTCGCGCACTTCGACGCCCACATAGGCCGCAAGGCCCGCCACCACCATCAGCGTATTGAAGACCAGCGCCAGGATCGGCCGCCGCACGAAAAGCGCGGTGAAGGTCGCCTTGTTGGATTCCGGTTTGCCGTGGTGGATCTCGGTCACGCTCATTGGGCGGCGACCTTGTCGTTGGAGGCGACATCGGTTGCCACCCGCACCGCGCCGTTCTCGCGCACGCGCTGCAGGCCCTGTGTGACGATCAGATCGCCGTCCTTCAGCTCGCCCTTAACAAGCACATAATCTGGATTGCGCTGCACGACCGTGACCCGCACCTTGTGCGACTTGTCGTCGGTCACCTGCCAGACGAAGGAGCCCTGAGCATCCCACTGCACAGAGAGCGGGTTGACGGCCGGATATTTATCGCCGGCAAACTTCATGCTGACGGCGAAGGACATACCAGCGCGCAGTTCGTCCGAGCCGTTGTCGATCCGCCCCCGCAGACGCAGCGTGCGGCTTGCCGAATCGATGCGGTTGTCGACCGCTTCCAGCACGCCAGAGAAGACCTTGCCCGGCCGCGCCACAGACGTTGCCTCGACCGTCTGGCCGACGGAAACGGTATTGGCGAAACGCTCCGGCACCCAGTAGTCGACGAGGATTTCAGTGCGGTCGTCCAGTGTTACGATCGGCGTCGAGGTCGTGACATTGTCGCCGATATTGACGGGCACGATGCCGACGATGCCGTCGATCGGCGCCACGATGTTGCGGCGCGTAAGATTGAGCTCGGCAGCCTGCAGCTGCAGCCGCGCATTCTGCTCGGCGATCTCGGAATCGAAGACGTCCATGCGCGAAACGCTGGACTTGATGCTGTGATAGAGGTTGGACTTCTCAAGCGCACTGTTCAGCGCCACCTGTGCCTGCCCCTGGGCAATCACCTGCTCTTCGCTGTCGAGCTTGGCGAGAACCTGGCCCTGCTTGACCATATCGCCTGATTTGATGAGGATTTCGCGGATCGTGCCCGTCGCCTGCGGCGTGACCGCAACGGAGCGGATCGCATCACCTGTGCCGATCGCATTCAGCCGGTCGTTAACGACGCCCTGCACTACGGCCTGGGTGACGACAAGTACGGCAGCATTGCGTCCGCCGCCATTCCGACGGCCCTGCCCTTGCCCCTGAGCACCCTGACCTTGCCCACCCTGTGCCTGAGCGCCGGCATCGGCTGCTTCCTCACCCTTGGGTGCGATCATGGAGACGATATTGTCAGGAATACCGGCATTACGCATCGTCTCGCCGGCGCCGGGCACAAAGTAAACCCACGCGGCAAAGCCGGCCAAAATGACGACGATGCAAAATGCAAATTGCTTCCAAAAGGGCATTCACGTCTCCGGAGGGACTCGAGGTTACGTCCAGGGTCGGTCGAAAGAGGCGTACGGGACGACAAGTCCCGCCTGGTGCGACAATATCGCACCTTCCCCCGGCCAGCAGCAAGCGTAACCACCCGTCATTACGGATTTGTAATGTCAGCAAGTTTTGAAAATAACCCGTCCAGTCACTTTTACTTGAGCGAAGCTAAATACGCCGCTCCCGCCGCCATGTTCCGGGCGAAACTCCGTTGAGTGCGGTGAAGATACGCGTGAGATGGCTCTGGTCGGCAAAGCCGCAGGCGACGGCGATCTCGGCGATGGAAGCCGTGCCCAGCAGCATCTGCCGCGCCTTCTCCGCCCGATATTCCATCAGCCAGCGATGCGGCGTGCGGCCCGTCGATTTCTTGAAGGCGCGGATGAAATAGCTGGTCGAAAGCCCGCATTGCGCCGCGACATCCGATATCGTCGCCTCCCGCGCCGTCAGCGATGCGAGGAACGCCGTCGCCATGTTGAGCTGGCGCCCTGAAAGTCCGCCGCTACGCTCTGCAGGCAGATTGACCTTGCCGTAACGCGTCACCAGGTGCGCCTGCAGCGCCAGGAGAATGTGATCGATGAAGAGCGCGCTCGCATATGCCGGCTGGCTGAGTGCCGGCAGCAGCGCCATGGCAAGCCCCTGCACAACAGGATCGAGCTGCCCCTGCCCGCAATCGAGCCCGTCAAACCCCGAGCGTCCTGCCTCGTAGCTGAAATCGGAAAGCCCCTGCCGGGATATATTGAAGCGCATATTATCGAAGGAGGAGCGATGATGGCAGCGCCATTCTTCCCCAAGATCGGTGATCGCCAGCGCGCCTGCCGGATGGCCGCCGTCATGGACGAGCTTGCCGCTGCGCCAGAGGCGATGATTGTCGAAAGGTTTCAACTGGGCGATGACGCTGAAAGCCTCCGCCTGGGGAATCGGCCCGCTTTCGTCATGGTCGACGCTATTGCTGCGCATGCGCACGATCGAGACCGCACCGGCTTGAAGCAATGAAATCTTTGGCCGAGACGCCAATTCAATCACCCCCGTTTTCGAATTGCCTCCCGCCATCACAATTACATGATTTCCCCTCAAAAACCACTGACGGAATCGAAACGGCAGCCTCCTTCCCGAGACTGCCGTCCGTCATACCGTTTCCCGAAAGATCAGGCGGCTTCCTGAAACGCCTTCTCAAGCGTGGCGATGTCGAGCTTGACCATCTGCAGCATCGCCTCGGTCATCTTCTTGGCATTACCCTTGCGCGTACCGCTCATCATCTCGGTCAGCGCCTTGGGCACGATCTGCCAGGAAAGACCCCAGCGATCCCTGAGCCAGCCGCATTGTTCTGCCGTGCCCCCGTTGGCAAGGAAGCCATCCCAAATGCGGTCGACCTCCGCCTGATCTTCGCAGATGACCTGCACGGAGTAGGCATGGTTGAACGGTTCGAATGGTCCGGCCCGCATGGCGACGAAATTCTGGCCGCCGAGCGTAAACTGGACGATCTCGACGCTGCCCGGAGGGCCGCTCGGTGTCTCCGCCGGCACGGTGGTGATCTCGCCGATAGCGGAATTGGGCACCAGCGAGACATAGAATTCGACCGCCTCGCGAGCGCTTTCTGCAAACCAGAGATGTGAAATGACCTTGACCATGAAACGTCCTCCTTTGGTCTGTTGGTCTCCGTTCATGGCTAAGACGTGTGAGCCGTGCCCGTCCCGACAGCGAGTACGAGAATTTTATCGGCCTTCTTTTTCGGCCTCCCGTTTTTCGGTTTTCCGAAGCCTCAACACGGCCCTGCAGGTCAGGGCAATTTTCGACAAAAGAGGGTGAGAACAAACAATCGGAATTGGTTTTTGCCAAGTAGGTTCGCGGCAATACGCGGCCTCGCTCTTGCGGGGAAGCGATGCCGACCGACGCCCTCCATGGACGCATGTCGGCAACACGTTTCTTGCCTTTAAGGCCTCATGACCAGGGAGAACGACCAATGTCCAGATATCTTGAAGTCCTCACGCCGCAGAACAGCCAGCTGATCTTCATCGACCAGCAGCCGCAGATGGCCTTCGGTGTCCAGTCCATCGACCGCCAGACGCTGAAGAACAACGTCGTCGGCCTCGCCAAGGCTGCCAAAACCTTCAAGGTGCCGACCACCATCACCACGGTCGAGACCGAAGCCTTCTCGGGCCACACCTATCCGGAACTGCTCGCTGTCTTCCCCGAAAACACAATTCTCGAACGCTCCTCGATGAACTCCTGGGACGATCAGAACGTTCGCGACGCGCTAGCGAAGAACGCCGCCAACGGCCGCAAGAAGGTCGTCGTGTCAGGCCTCTGGACCGAAGTCTGCAACACCACCTTTGCACTCTCCTGCATGCACGACACCGATTACGAGATCTACATGGTCGCCGATGCCTCGGGCGGCACATCCGGCGATGCCCACAAATACGCCATGGACCGCATGGTCCAGGCTGGCTGCGTTCCCGTCACCTGGCAGCAGGTGCTGCTGGAATGGCAGCGCGACTGGGCCCGTCGCGAAACCTATGAGGCCGTCACCACCATCGTGAAGGAACATTCCGGCGCTTACGGCATGGGCGTCGATTACGCCTATACCCATGTCCACAAGGCACCCGAGCGCGTCACGCATGGCAAGCGCATTGGCCCGAACCCGGCCAAGTGAGTTCTCTCGAGGGAGCGGCTTCATCGCCGCTTCCCCGTTGCTGCATGCCGAAATAAATCGAGGCCTCAAATGAAAATCTATCTCCTCTCCCTCGGCGCCGGCCTTCTCGTTGGCATCGTCTACAGCCTCCTGAACGTTCGTTCGCCGGCTCCTCCTGTGATCGCGCTTGTCGGTCTGCTGGGCATCCTTGTCGGCGAACAGATCATTCCCTTCGCCAAGACGATTATCAACAAAGAGCCGGCCGCAGTCTCGTGGCTGCATCAGATCAAGCCACACATGTTCGGCCATTTGCCCAAGGGCACAAATCCCGCCGACATCAAGCCTTCCGACAAGGTCTGATACCTGCTCTCGCTCGAGGACGAAGATTATGGAAAACGCAACCGCCGACCTCATCCTGCATCACGGGCTGATCACCACGCTCGACCGCTCCAATCCGACCGCCAGCGCCGTTGCCGTCAAGGACGGCAGGTTCCTCGCCGTCGGCCACGATGCCGAGATCATGGCGCTCAAGGGGCCGGACACCAAGGTGGTCGATCTCAAGGGCAAACGTGTCCTTCCCGGCCTCATCGATAACCACACGCACGTCGTCAGGGGCGGTCTGAACTTCAACATGGAGCTGCGCTGGGATGGCGTGCGCTCGCTCGCAGACGCGATGAACATGCTGAAGCGCCAGGTGGCGATCACACCTGCACCGCAATGGGTGCGAATCGTCGGCGGTTTCACCGAGCATCAGTTCACCGAGAAGCGCCTGCCGACCATCGACGAGATCAACGCGGTTGCGCCCGACACCCCGGTCTTCATCCTGCATCTCTATGATCGTGCCCTGCTGAATGGCGCAGCCCTTCGCGCCGTCGGCTATACCAAGGACACGCCAAACCCGCCCGGTGGCGAGATCACCCGCGATGCCCAAGGCAACCCGACCGGCCTGCTGCTTGCCAAACCGAATGCCGGTATTCTCTATTCGACGCTCGCCAAGGGTCCGAAACTGCCCTTCGACTATCAGGTCAATTCCACCCGCCACTTCATGCGCGAGCTGAACCGCCTCGGCGTAACAGGCGTCATCGATGCCGGCGGCGGCTTCCAGAACTATCCAGATGACTATGCCGTCATCCAGAAGCTTGCCGATGACGGCCAGATGACCGTCCGCCTCGCCTATAATCTCTTCACCCAGAAGCCCAAGCAGGAGAAGGAAGACTTCCTGAACTGGACGGCTTCGGTGAAATACAAGCAGGGCACAGATTACTTCCGCCACAACGGCGCCGGCGAAATGCTGGTCTTTTCCGCTGCCGATTTCGAGGATTTCCGCCAGCCGCGCCCCGATATGCCGCCGGAAATGGAAGGCGAGCTGGAAGAGGTCGTGCGCGTACTCGCCGAAAACCGCTGGCCCTGGCGCCTGCACGCCACCTATGACGAGACGATCAGCCGCGCGCTCGACGTCTTCGAGAAAGTCAATCAGGATATCCCGCTCGAAGGCCTCAACTGGTTCTTCGACCATGCAGAGACGATTTCCGAACAGTCGATCGACCGTATCGCCGCACTCGGCGGCGGCATCGCCGTGCAGCACCGCATGGCCTATCAGGGCGAATATTTCGTCGAGCGCTACGGCGTGGGGGCTGCCGAGGCCACCCCACCCGTCGCCCGCATGCTGGAAAAAGGCGTCAAGGTTTCCGCCGGCACCGATGCCACCCGCGTTGCCTCCTATAATCCCTGGGTGTCGCTCTCCTGGATGATCACGGGCCGCACCGTCGGCGGCATGGCGATCTATCCGCGCCGGAACTGCCTGGACCGCGAAACGGCGCTGCGCATGTGGACCGAAAACGTCACCTGGTTCTCCAACGAGGAAGGCAAGAAGGGCCGCATCGAGAAAGGCCAGTTCGCCGATCTCATCGTGCCGGACAAGGATTTCTTTGCCTGCGCCGAAGAGGAAATATCCTTCCTTACGTCGGAGCTGACCATGGTCGGCGGCAAGATCGTCTATGGCGCGGGCCACTTCGCCGAGCTCGATGATAACCCGGTTCCGCCCGCCATGCCGGACTGGTCGCCGGTACGCGCCTTCGGTGGATATGCCGCCTGGGGTGAGCCTGAGGGCGCCGGCAAGAACTCGTTGCGCCGCCACCTGATTTCCGCCTGCGGCTGCGCCAATGATTGCAATGTCCACGGCCATGCCCACGCCAATGCCTGGGGTTCGAAGGCACCGGTCTCCGATCTCAAGAGCTTCTGGGGTGCGCTCGGCTGCGCCTGCTGGGCCGTCTGAGGATCGATGCCATGCATGCCCTTGAAATCCAATTTGCGTCCCTCGCCCGCCCTCTTTTCGGCGCCGCCTTCATGCGCTTCATCGCCTACCTCGGCCTCTGCGCCGCCTATCTGCAGGGCGGCCTCAACAAGCTCACGGACTTTCCGGCCGCGATCGGTGAGATGACGCATTTCGGTCTCTCGCCTGCCCCGCTCTTTGCGGTATTCGTCATCATCCTGGAGCTTGTCGCCTCACTCATGATTCTTACCGGCTTTTTCCGTTGGCTGGGCGCACTCGCCCTCGGTGGCTTCACACTGATGGCCACCTTCCTCGCCCTGCGTTTCTGGGAATTGCCTGATGGAATGGAACGCTTCATGGCCGCCAATTCCTTCTTCGAACATCTGGGCCTCGTCGGCGGTTTTCTGCTCGTCGCCTGGCTCGATCTCAGGGAAAAAGCATAGGGCAACCTGCACCTAAGCATCACTTCCGCTGACCATTGCAAAAATGCTTCCTGACCCTGTCAGCACCGCGGTGCAAACCATCCGCCCCCAGGGCGTAGATCCTGCCAACCTCAGCATAGGACAAGTTCAATGCCGACGATCACAACCAAAGACGGAACGACGATTTACTATCAGGATTGGGGCAATGGCCAGCCGATCCTCTTCTCCCACGGTTGGCCGCTCTCGAGCGACGCATGGGAAGTGCAGATGCTCTATTTCGCCCAGCAGGGCTACCGCGTCATCGCCCACGACCGCCGCGGCCACGGCAAGTCCTCGCAGCCGTGGAACGGCAACAATATGGACCAGTATGCCGATGACCTCGCCGAGCTCATCGAGAAGCTCGATCTGAAGAACCTCATCATGATCGGCCATTCCACCGGCGGCGGCGAAGTCGCCCATTATATCGGCCGCCATGGCACCAGCCGCGTCGCCAAGGTCGTGCTCGTCGGCGCCGTTCCGCCGCTGATGCTGAAGACGCCTGCCAATCCCGAAGGCTTGCCGATCGAAGTCTTCGACGGCATCCGCAAGGGCACGGCCGGCGACCGCTCGCAGTTCTACCGCGACCTCACCATGCCCTTCTACGGCTTCAACCGCGATGGCGCCAAGGTCAATGAAGGCCTGCGCGAAACCTTCTGGCTGATGGGCATGGCCGGAGGCATCAAAGGCCACTACGATTGCATCCGCGAATTCTCCGAGGTCGATTACAGCGACGACCTGAAGAAGATCGACGTTCCGGCGCTCCTCATCCATGGCGATGCCGACCAGATCGTGCCGATCCAGGCTGCCGCCGAAAAGGGCATCAAGCTTCTGAAGAACGGCACGCTGAAGGTCTATCCGGGCGCCCCGCATGGCCTCGCCCAGACCGAAGCCGACAAGTTCAACGCCGACGTTCTCGCCTTCATCAAGGCGTAAACCGGGAGTAGCGGCCGGCCAGGCCGAAGGAGATCACGCAATGCTTCGTCTATCGTTAGCCCTTGTTGCCCTTCTCGGCCTAGCCGGTGCCCCGGCCTATGCCGCCTCGCCGCAATTCGGCGTCGGCGCGCAATATGATACGACCCATGTCTATGTCGCTCCTGGCGACGTGGACGCCTTCGCCAAAAGCTTCCTCGCAACTTTCGGCGGCACCAGCACCAAGCAGGTAACGGCAACCGTTACGCCGACGCCGAGCAGCACGACGTCGCAGCTTCTGCAGACGCCCGTCGGTACTATCTCGCTCTTCGGCTTCGAGACGCCGATCCCCTACCCCTTCGGCGCCGAACGATCAGGCTATCTCGTCACCGATCTCGACAAGGCCATAGCCGCGGCAAAGGCTGCCGGCGCCGACGTCATTGTCTCCGCCTTCCCGGATCCGATCGGCCGCGATGCCGTCATCCAGTGGCCGGGCGGTGTCAACATGCAGCTCTATTGGCACACGACCACGCCAAACTATCCGGCCTTCACGACCATCCCGGAAAACCGCGTCTACGTGTCCGTCGACCGCGTGGCCGCCTTCACCCATGCCTTTCTCGCCTTCTCGCATGGCAAGGTCGTCTCCGACGATGAGAAGGCGCCCGGCACCGAGATTGGCCTGCCGGACAAGGCCTTTCACCGCCTGCGCATCGAATCCGTCTTCGGCCGCATGACCGTGCTCGTCACCGATGGCCAGCTGCCTTTCCCCTATGGTCGCGAAATGACTGGCTACGAGACCGCCGATCTTGACGCGACGCTTCAAAAAGCCAAGGAGAGCGGCGCTGAAATTCTCGTCGAACCCTACCAGTCCGGCGATCGCCGCGCCGCCATGGTGGAATTCCCGGGCGGCTATATTGCCGAAATCCACGCCGTCGCGGCACACTAGGCAAACGAATTCATAGAGGAAAAAACAATGCGCCCAGCCCTGCCCGTGCTCCTGAGCCTGACCGGCGGCTATGTTGATACAGCCGGCTTCCTGGCGCTTGGCGGCCTCTTCCCCGCCCATGTCACCGGCAACTTCGTGACGCTTGGCGCAGCGCTCACTCACGGCACGTCTGGCATCATCGCCAAGTTGCTGGCGCTGCCGGTGTTCTGCCTGACGATCCTTCTGCTGCGCTACCTCACCCACAATGTGCCGCCAGGCGATGAGAAGGGCTTGCGCATCCTGCTCGTGATCAAGCTTCTCTTCCTGATTGCCGGCGGCGCCTGCGCCATCTGGCTTGCGCCCTTTACCAATCCGGATGGCCTGCCGCTGGTCGCGACCGGCATGCTGCTCGTCATCGCCATGGCGATCCAGAACGCCGCTCACCGCATCCATCTCGGCGCCTCACCGCCGAGCACGCTGATGACCGGCACGACGACGCAGATCATGATCGATCTCGGCGACCTCGCCCATGGCAGCCTCGGCGATCAGACAAAGACCGTGAAAGGGCGCCTGTCGCGCTTGACGGTCGCCGTTTTCGCCTTCGCCCTCGGCTGCGGCCTTGCCGCCTTGCTCTTTGCGACCATTGGCGTCTGGTGCTTGGCCCTGCCGCCGCTCTTTGCGCTGGTTTCGGTCTACTTGGCTTTTGCCGGCCCGCAGGCCGCTTGAGAGCAGCCCTTAGCGGCCGATGCCGTTGCCGGCCGCCTTTGCCTCTGCCTCGGCAATACGTTGCCTCAGCGTGGCCTTGCGCGCCCGGATCTCAAGCGAAACGAGTTCGGAAATCGACCCATTGCGGCGCAGCAAGGCAATCGTGCTCAACACGGGAGCCACAATGGCAGCGACAAAGAATCCGAGGCCCTCGCCACTGTGCGGCAAACCGTTCCCCGCGATCAGCGCAGCAACGATGATCAGCAGGATCAGATTGGCAAGAATGGCGATGACGTGCATATGGCTCTCCCAATGGTTGGCGCGAGACCATAGTTGAGCTCCAGGAGGACCACAACTCCTGGGCAGGCTTCCCGACCAGGCAAATAAACCGGCTGAGGATAGCGCAGCCGCTGGGAATGAAAGCAGAACATCTTTTCTGGTCTTTCCTTCCCGAATCACTACATTACGCGCCATGAGCAATAGTTTCGACGATATGCCCTTCTTCGACGAAGAACCGGGCGATGCGCCGCGCAAGCCGCAACAGCCCGCTGCTCCCGCAAGGGCGCCCGCTGCCGGCGGCGGCATTGCTGCCCGCGCCATGGCGGCCCGCGATGGCGGTCGCCCCGATTATCTCAGCGGTCTCAACCCGGAACAGCGCGAAGCCGTCGAGACACTCGAAGGCCCCGTCCTCGTGCTCGCGGGCGCAGGCACGGGCAAGACGCGCGTACTCACCACCCGCATTGCCCATATCCTTCAGACCGGCCGCGCCTTCCCCTCGCAGATCCTCGCCGTGACCTTCACCAACAAGGCCGCCCGCGAGATGAAGGAGCGTATCGCGCTTCTCGTCGGCGGCGCCGTCGAAGGCATGCCCTGGCTCGGCACTTTCCACTCGATCGGCGTCAAGCTCCTGCGCCGCCACGCCGAACTCGTCGGCCTGCGTTCCGATTTCACCATCCTCGATACCGACGATGTGATCCGCCTCATCAAGCAGATCATCCAGGCCGAAGGCCTTGATGACAAGCGCTGGCCGGCCAAGCAATTCGCCGGCATGATCGATACCTGGAAGAACAAAGGTCTCGGCCCCGCCGATATTCCGGAGGGAGACGCTCGCGCCTTCGCCAATGGCCGCGGCCGCGATCTCTACTTCGCCTATCAGAACCGCCTCTCGACGCTGAACGCCTGCGACTTCGGCGATCTCCTGATGCATCCGATCGCGATATTCCGCAAACAGCCGGACCTGCTCAAGGAATATCACCAGAAGTTCCGCTTCATCCTCGTAGACGAGTATCAGGACACCAACACCGCCCAATATATGTGGCTGCGGCTTCTCGCCCAGCGCCCCAAGGGCGAGCCGCAGAATGTCTGCTGCGTCGGCGACGACGACCAGTCGATCTATGGCTGGCGTGGTGCGGAAGTAGACAATATCCTGCGCTTCGAAAAGGATTTTCCAGGCGCCAAGGTCATCAAGCTTGAGCGCAATTACCGCTCGACGGCCCATATCCTCGGTGCTGCCGCCCATCTCATCACCCACAATGAAGGCCGCCTCGGCAAGACGCTTTTCACCGATCGCTCCGATCCTGACGACGTCAAGGTGCAGGTCCACGCTTCCTGGGATTCGGAGGAAGAGGCGCGTGCCATCGGCGAGGAGATCGAGCGCCTGCAGCGCGGCGATGCCGACGGAAAGAAGCATCTGCTGAACGACATGGCGATCCTCGTGCGCGCCTCCTTCCAGATGCGCGAATTCGAAGATCGGTTCGTGACACTCGGCCTGAACTACCGCGTCATCGGCGGCCCGCGCTTCTACGAGCGCCTCGAAATCCGCGATGCCATGGCCTATTTCCGTCTCGTCGCCCAGCCGGCCGACGATCTCGCCTTCGAGCGCATCATCAACACGCCGAAGCGCGGCCTCGGTGATACGACGGTGCGCGCACTCCACGATTATGCCCGCGCCCGCGACATCCCGATGCTCGCGGCCGCCGCCGATATGATCGAGACGGACGAACTTAAGCCCAAGGCCCGCAAGGCCCTCTTCGATGTGATTCAATCTTTCCGCCGCTGGCAGGAACTGCTTGAAAACACACCACATACCGAGCTTGCCGAGCAGATCCTCGAAGAGTCCGGCTATACCGATATGTGGAAGAACGACAAGAGCGCGGAAGCGCCGGGTCGCCTCGAAAACCTCAAGGAACTCATCCGCTCCATGGATAGCTTCGAATCCTTGCGGGGGTTCCTGGAGCACGTCTCGCTTGTCATGGATGCCGAGACGAACGAAAATCTCGATGCCGTCTCCATCATGACGCTGCATTCGGCCAAGGGCCTGGAGTTCGACACCGTCTTCCTGCCCGGCTGGGAGGAAGGCCTCTTCCCGCATCAGCGCTCCCTCGATGAATCCGGCCGCGCCGGCCTCGAAGAAGAACGTCGCCTTGCCTATGTCGGCATCACCCGCGCCAAACACCGCTGCCACATCTGGTTCGTCTCCAACCGCCGCATCCACGGTCTCTGGCAATCGACCATTCCCTCGCGCTTCCTCGACGAACTGCCGGAGACCCATGTGGAAGTCGCCGAGATGGAGCAGAATTACGGTGGCTACGGCCGCGGCGGCGGTTATGGCCAGTCGCGCTTCGACAAGGCCGATCCCTTCTCCAATTCCTATTCCACGCCCGGCTGGAAACGCGCCCAGCAAAACAAGACCGACGCCACCCGCGACAACTGGGGCAGCCGCTCCGGCCATGCCGTGGAGCGCATCGGCTACGGTGAAAGCGGCCCGCGCGGCCGCACCATCGAAGGCGAACTGGTGGCGAAATCCACCTCTACGGAACCCTCGCGCTTCGCACTCGGCGACCGCGTCTTCCACATCAAGTTCGGCAACGGCTCCATATCAGGCATCGAAGGCAACAAGCTGACGATCGACTTCGACCGCGCCGGCCAGAAGCGTGTGCTCGACGGGTTTGTGGAGCGGGTCTGACCGCTCCACTGCCTTGGCGCTTCGCCAGGAATCACAGGCCCAGCCGCACGCGCTTCTCCAGATGACAAAACGCCGCTTTGACCCGACTCGCAAATCAGCCTAGCCCGGTCATTGCCCGCCCATGAAAGGCAGGCTTCACAAGACCTTCAAAGGAGGTTCAAGTGACCAGTGTTTCAGCCCTGGGCAGCACGCTGACCCAGTATCAAGCCCCCCTCAACCCACTCGACAAGAACGGTGACGGCGTCGTCTCGGCAGACGAGCTCGCCGCCGCTTCCCAATCCTCAACAGCCAGCGCCTCGACCGCCAGTACCACGTCCGCCGGCGATGACGATTCCTCCGGCTCCGATGTCGTCCAGAAGATCGCAGCCGATATTCTGGCGCTCATGCTCTCGCTTCAGAAGACCGATGACAGTGACAGCCAGTCTGGCACCGATGCCAAGGGTGACGGCTCCAAGGGCGCACTCTCTGCCCTTGATACGAATGGCGATGGCAAGCTCACAACGTCGGAAATTCTTGCCGCCGATCCGCAGAAAATTGCCGCGGCCGGCGGTGACGATGATGACAGCGGCCTGATGGCCAAGGTCCTCACCGACATGCAGACCGCACTTCGCGCATACCAGACGACCTATGGCACCTCGCCCGTCGCCCACCGGCGATAGCGACCAGACGGCCTGATGCAATGAGGCTCCGCCGGGGGAGCCTCGCTGAACAGGCAATGCGCTTTCCTCAATCGCAGAGACAACCTCCCTTCGCTAGCCGCTTGTGCTGGCTTGATTTATCGGAGAGGTTGCCGGCATGACTGATCATTCAACAATCGAAATGAACGTCTTGCGCCAGATCGGGTGGGATCATTGGGATCCTGTTGGTATCAGGCAAACAGACGATCCGGCCTGGCGTACTGCTGCAGCCGATGAATATGATTCCTATCTCCTCCACGCCGCTGGCATCATTCTTCAGAGCGCCTCACAGGAGGCCGTAGCGGCTTATCTGGACGACATCACCGTCATAAACATGGGGCTGGGACCTGTTAACGGTGCAATTCACGGGGCGTCGGTTCGAACCGCCGATGCGATAGCCGCATATCTTCGAACCAGATCCAACGACGCCAGATCCAGCGACACAAGAGACATCCGATGACGGTTATACCAACACTTCAAACCGAGCGCCTGATCCTTCGACCTCCCGTGATGGAAGACTGGCCGGATTATCATGCGCTGATGATCTCCGATCGCGCGCTCTATATGGGCGGTCCGCATTCGACTAAGGCTGCCTGGGGCATGTTCTGCCATGACGTCGCCTTATGGGAGCTGATGGGCCACGGCGCCCTGATGATGGAGGATCGCGCCACGGGACAATGCCTCGGCCAGGTCGGCATCAATCACGGTCCGCTTTTTCCCGAGAAGGAACTAGGCTGGCTGGTCTATTCGCAAGCCGAGGGCAAGGGTTACGCCTATGAGGCAGCCGTTGCCTTGCGCGACTGGGCCTTTACGGTGCGTGGCCTGAAGACGCTGGTGAGCTATATCGCTCCTCCCAATGTGAGGTCGATCCGGCTCGCGGAGCGGCTGGGCGCCGTGCCGGATATAAAGGCGGCGCGCCAGGAGGGTGATGCCGATGATCTGGTCTTCAGGCATCCGGCTCCATAGCTGCATGCATAAACCCTAATATAAAACGCGAAATACTTGCCGCTTTCGCGTATAACGCGAACGGCAACAGAAAAATACGTTGATGCAGCCATTTGCCACTCTCGATACGAGAAATAGCACTTGCGCCCTGCCCCCCGGAAATCCACTAGTTGATTGTGCTGGCACTGGTCGGCATTTTGCGACGCGGAATGCGTAAGGGATAGCTTGATGAAGGCGTTGCTGCTGGTCGATATTCAGAATGGCTTCTGTCCCGGAGGCAACCTGCCGGTTCTGGATGGCCATGAAGTCGTTCCCGTCGCCAACAGCCTCATCGACAGCGGCAAATACGATCTCATAGTCGCCTCACAGGACTGGCACCCGGCGGACCACGGAAGCTTCGCCTCCTCCCATCCCGACAAGAACCCTTTCGAAATGGGCGAACTCTCCGGCAAGCCGCAGATGTTGTGGCCGGATCACTGCGTGCAATATACGCGCGACGCCGAGCTGCACCCCGAGCTCCACGCTGCCCAAATCGATCTCATCCAGCAGAAGGGCGAAAACAAGAACGTCGACAGCTACTCCGCCTTCCGCGACAACGATCAGTATGCCGTGACCGGCCTTGCCGATTTCCTGGTGGATCAGGGCGTCACCGAACTCGACGTCTGCGGGCTTGCGACGGATTATTGCGTAAAATTCTCTGCGCTCGATGCGCTGGAGCTGATCCCTGGCGTCAAGGTCCGCTTCATCGAGGACGCGAGCCGGGGCATAACGCCCGAAGGTGTCGCCGCGGCCATCGACGAGATGCGCCAGAACGGCATTGAGATCGTCAACAGCGCCGATATTCTGGCTGCCTAATCAGCCGTTTTTCTCGCCCTCGCGCTCCAAGAGATAGATCTCCTCTCCGAAATCCTCCATCTTCTTCAGGAAGGCGGCGTGGGCATCCCTCAAGCCGCGATTATAGAAATAGGGTCCGATATGCTCGGAGAAGAAGTCGAGCAGGAATTCCGCCGGCAGCGCGCCGATCGGATCGAGTTCGCGGTCGAAATATTGCCGGATGCGCGAAACGATTTCCGCTTTTTCCTCTTTTGTAAATTCGATCTTTTTCATTGTCTCCCTCGCCTTGCCGGTGACGTAAACCGGTAACGCTTCAGCAAAATCGATTGGTGAATCAAGGAAATTCAATTGCCGCAGCAGGTGAGACACCATAGAGGGAAATTTCAATTCCAACAGGACCTAATCCCATGAATCGCGCCGACTTTGTCGAAGGTTTGCGGGGCGGCTTTGCCGTGGCGCTCGCTTCTGCCCCCTTCGGAGCACTGTTCGGCGCACTTGCCGCCGAGCAGGGCATGTCGCTCTCCGAACTCACCTTCATGAGCGCCACCGTCTATGCCGGCGCCAGTCAGCTGGTCGGCATCGAGCTTTTCGGCCACAATGTGCAGGCTTGGGTGATCGTGCTGTCGATCCTCGCGGTCAACTTCCGCCACGTGCTCTATTCGGCAGCGATTGCCCGCTACATCAGGCATTTCACGGCGATCCAGAAGTTCTTCACCTTCTTCCTGCTGGTCGATCCGCAATTTGCCGAGACCGTCAGACGCGGTGAGGCAGGTCAGCCCGTTACCTTCACCTGGTATCTCGGCTTCGGCATCATCATTTACATTCCCTGGGTCATGATCAGCCTGATCGGCGGCATGCTCGGATCCCTCATTGGCGATCCGAAGACGATCGGCCTCGATATCCTGCTGCCGGCCTATTTCCTCGCTATCGTGCTCGGCTTCCGCAAGCGTGACAACTTCCTGGCTGTGGCGCTGACGAGCGCCGTCGCCTCGGTCATCGCCTATCATTTCGTGGGTTCCCCCTGGCATGTGAGCCTCGGTGCTGCGGCCGGCATCCTGCTTGCCGCCCTCTTACCCCTTCCCGCGGAGGAGCCGGATCTCGAAGTCGACGCCCTCAACACCGAAAACCACGAGGTCTGAGATGCAGTTCGATCTCCACATGGCTCTCGTGATTCTGGCCGCCGCAGCCGCGACCTTCGCGACCCGCATCGGCGGCTACGTCATGATCACTAAGATGAAGCGCATCCCACCGCGCATGGAGGCGGCATTGAATGCCGTGCCGGCCGCGGTCCTGACGACGCTCGTCGCACCTGCCTTCTTCATCGGTGGTTGGGATTCGAAACTGGCGCTCGCAATCGCCCTCATCATCGGTCTGCGCTTCTCGCACACCTGGATGCTCGTGGCCGCCTGGATCATCGTGATGACCTGGCGACACACGATCGGCCTCTGAACCGAAGGCCGGATAGCCGGCCGCTCAGTATTCCAACGGCAAAGTCGCATTCTCGAGCCATGCCTTGACGTCATGGTCGTGGATCAGCGGCATCAGCGCCTCGCGCGTCTGGCGGTGGTATTCGTTGAACCAGTGCAGCTCGTCATGCGTCAGCAATTCGGGGATGACGATGCTGCGATCGATCGGGCAGAAGGTCAGCGTCTCGAAGCCGAGCATCGACATGTCGCCGCCGTCGACGGCTTCAGCCTCCCGCACATA
Source organism: Rhizobium sp. YAF28 (assembly GCF_052113285.1). NCBI lineage: Bacteria > Pseudomonadati > Pseudomonadota > Alphaproteobacteria > Hyphomicrobiales > Rhizobiaceae > Rhizobium > Rhizobium sp. YAF28. The sequence continues at coordinate 281,494 of NZ_JBFRCX010000005.1, forward strand.
GATCAGGTTCTCGATGCGGATGCCGAAATGGCCCGGCCGGTAGTAACCCGGCTCGTTGGAGAGGATCATGCCCGGCAGCAGCTCCTGCGTCGAAAGCCGCGAAATGCGCTGCGGTCCCTCGTGAACCGAGAGGTAGGAGCCGACGCCATGGCCCGTGCCATGCGCGAAATCGGCCCCTGCCCGCCATAGCGCGATACGCGCCAGCGGATCGAGATCGCAGCCGCGCGTGCCCTTCGGGAAACGCGCCGTGCTGATCTGGATCATGCCCTTCAGCACCAGTGTGAAGAAGCGCTTGTGCTCTTCGCCGACAGCACCGATGCCGACAGTGCGGGTGATATCGGTCGTGCCGTTGATATATTGCGCGCCGGAATCGATCAGGAAGAGTTCGCCCGGCTGGATATGCCGGTCAGTGGCCGTCGTCACCCGGTAGTGCATGATGGCCGCATGTTCGCCGGCACCCGAGATCGTGTCGAAGGAAATATCCTTCAGCGGGTTCTGCATGCTCTGACCCAGCTTTGCGCGAGCCGCTTCCAGCCGTTCAGCGGCGCCAATTTCGGTGATCGTGCCGGGCTTGCTCTGCGACAGCCAGTAGAGGAATTCCACCATGGCCGCACCATCCTGCAGATGGGCAGCGGCCGAGCCATTGATCTCGACGCTGTTCTTCACAGCCCGCGGCAGCTTTGCCGGATCGACACCTTCCACGACTTCGCCGCCAGCCTTGCGGATGATCTCGGCGAGCGCATAGGAGGCGATATCGGGATCGATGAGGATGCGGCCGCCATCCTTGGCGACCGCAGCAAGCTTCTCATCCAGCAGCGAGGGCGCAAGCTGGGTGGCGATCTGCGCGAGATAGGCTTCCGGCTCGATGCCGGTCTTGCGCTTGTCGAGAAAGATCTCCGCCTTGCCGTCGGCATGAATGATGGCGCGCGCCAGCGGATGCGGCGTGTGCGGCACGTCGGCGCCGCGGATGTTGAAGATCCAGGCAATGGAAGACGGATCGGCGATAAGCACTGCCTTTAGGTTCTTCTTGGCGAGATCATCCGCGATGGTCGCGATCTTGTCCTTGGCGAGAATTCCGGCCTGCGCCACGTTCTGGATAGTGACAGGCCCAAGCGGTTCCGCCGGCCGGTCTGCCCAGAGCTTGTCGAGCGGATTGTGCGGCAGGAAAACCAGTGCGCCACCGATCTCCGAGAGCGCCTTTTCGAGCTTGCGCACTTCGGCACCCGAATGCAGCCACGGATCGATGCCGAGCTTCAGCCCTTTCTTGCCATGCGCAGGCAGCCAGACATGCGGCGGCTCGTTGACCAGATCGCCGCCGGTAAAGACGGAACCATCCACCTGCTCGGCAAGCTGCGTCACGTAGCGCCCGTCGACATAGACGATCGCTTCCGTCCGGGTGATCAGCGCAATGCCCGCAGAGCCGGTGAAGCCCGTCAGCCAGGAGAGCCGCTCCGCACAGGCAGGCACGTACTCGCCGTTATATTCATCGGCGCGCGGCACGAGGAAAGCATCGATGCCGAGCGCATCGAAACTGGCGCGCAGTGCGGAAACCCGTTCCCTGCCGAACTGCGGCGTGGAGGTGACTTCGAAAGACTGGAACATGCTGGAAACCCGAATGAATGAAACGAATCCGGTTAATGGGATAACGGCCATGTTAGCGAATTTTCAGTCATTGGGGAGAAAAAGCGACGCGAAGCGCCTGGAAGGTAGCGGCAGCCCAATAATTTGGCAGAAATGTGTCTCGATGTGGGAAACTGGCACGCTTCATGCATTACGCGCATGGCTGCAATGAAACAAACCCTCTGCCACCGCATGACGGAATAGCTATATAGAGCGCATCGAACGGTTCACGACGAACCATCAACAAAGGATTTTTTGAAATGACCGCCTCTCTCTCGCGCTTCGCTTACAGCAGCCCGGTACAGGCTGGCGAACGCCAGACTGTGCGTCACGTCATTGGCGCCCGCCGCCCGCAGAATGAGGATAGCCTCAAGGTGCTCGCAGCAGGCCAGCGTTCCACGCGCCACAAGGGCGCACCGAGCTACGCATTCTGAGCTTAAAGCCCTTCCGATCCTCCTCCCTCCACCGGACAGGCCTATCGGAATGCAGTAGTGCCCGCTCGAGCATCCTCCTCCTTCGAGCTCGCGGGCAAGACCGGATTTAAATGCCGGTCCAAGGCGGTGCCTCTGGCACCGCCTTTTTTCTTGTTCGGAATTCCCCGAGATTACGGACGATCGAGATGGATCGTCACCCAGCCATTGCGCCAGATCGTGCGCACGTGGCGAAGCTTCGCGCCATTATAGGCGGCAATCACCTTCCAGCGCTGGCTGGCAAGGATGCCGGACAGGATCACCGATCCACCCGGCGCCAGATTGGTGACGAGCTGCGGCGCCATTCTGATCAGCGGCCGCGCCAGAATATTGGCGATGATGAGGTCGAAAGGTCCGTTCTCGGAAAAGGCAGTCGAGTGGAAGCCCGGTGCAGTCACCGTTCTGATGCCGCTGGCAATGCCGTTGCGACGGACATTTTCAGCCGCGACACGAACGGCGATCGGGTCGATATCGGTTGCGAGCACCGGAATGTTGCGCAGCTTGCGCACCGCAATCGCCAGCACGCCGCTGCCGGTACCAAGGTCCAGCGCATTGCGCACCTTGCGTGACCGGACCACGCCGTCGATCACTTCAAGGCAGCCGGCCGTCGTGCCGTGATGGCCGGTGCCGAAAGCCTGGCCGGCATCGATCTCGATGGCAATGTCCCCCATGCGCACCTTGTCGCGGTCATGCGAGCCATGCACGAGGAAGCGCCCTGCCCGGACGGGCTTCAGCCCTTCAAGCGATTTCGTCACCCAGTCCACGTCAGGAATGACCTCACGCGACAGCGCCGCATCGGGAAATGCCTGCGCCAACGCCTCTTCGACGCGGGAGCGTACATCGGCCTCGTCCTCCGCCATCATGTAGACGGAGGCTTCCCAGATATCTTTCTTCTCGTCGATCTCGGTCGTGCCGATGGCAAAATCTTCTTCGCCGAAGACCTCGCTCAGAAGGTCGAGGATTTCCTCGGCCTGCTTTTCAGTCGTCGACACGTAAAGGCGGATTTCACTCACGATAGGCAATCTTTCCGGTTGCGTCGCCCGCTACCGGTTGCGATGCTTTCAGCTGCCGGTCATCCCTTGGCGACGAGATTCTCAAGCTTCTTTATCGCCGTATCGGGGTTTTCGCCATAGGAGATCGTTCCCGAAAAACGCCCCTCCGAATCGAGCAGGAAGACCGAGGCCGTATGGTCCATCGTGTAATCTCCGTCAGGATTGTTCTCGTCCACAGGCACCTTCTTGGCATAGACGCGGAAGCCCTTGATGACGTCGGCGATCTTGTCCGGCGGACCAGAAATGCCCGTAATGCGCTTGGAAACGTTGGAGACGTACTCGTTCATGATCTCGGGCGTATCGCGCTCGGGATCGACGGTCACGAAATAGGCCTGCAGCTTGTTACCCTGGGGATCGACCTTCTCCATCCAGCCGTTGAGCTCGAAGAGCGTCGTCGGGCAGACTTCGGGGCAATGCGTAAAGCCGAAAAACAGGGCCGTCGGCCTACCGCGCAGGGCCTGCTCCGTGATCGGCTGGCCACTCTGCGATACCAGCGTGAACGGAACGCCGAATGGCCCCTCGGCCACCACTTCCCTCGTCCGGCTCTGGTCTAGCGTGAACCAGCCGAGCACGCCGGCAAGCAGCAGCACTGCGATCCAGACGGCGATACGGAAATTCTTCATGGTACTTTCCTCGATGCGCGGATGCCCCCATCCGTCTCGCCCGTGTGATTATAGTCGCGATCGCAAGCGCGCAATTCAAGAATGCGTTTTCTCACCCGTGATTAATTGCCCCACCTTGATGAATGCCAGATGCGGGCAAACGTCCTGCGAAAAAGTCGTACAAAGACGAATTATCGCACCTTTCTAACGGCTTGCCGCGGAGGCCTCGAAGCAGCCCGAAGAAATACATCGTTAGGAAAGGCTTAATTGCGGATATCTATATTTAGTAATGCACACAGTGCTTCGGCGCTGTTCCGACATGATGTCGGCCGGAGCATGAACCGGATCAGCATAAAATCGAGGGAACTAAAAACCGCCTGGGGCGGAGGGTGGCTTTATGACAAATTCGACGGTTCGCAGAAACCTTTCGGTCGGCCAGCGGCTCTGGACGCTCGGCGGGGCTGCTCTCATCGGCTTTAGCTCGATGCTCGGCATCGGCTGGTACGAGAACATGCAGGTCGATACCGGCCTGCGCCGCGCCGACGAGATCCAGCAGAGCATCGACATCATCAACGACATGCGCGTCGCCAATCTGACGCTGGTTCTCGCCGCCATGGACTCGATCGTCGACCGGGAAGAGAAGATCATCCAGCCCGACCGCCTGAAGATCGTTGCCGATTCGCTGGCAACCCTCTCCAGCGGCTCGAAGGAAATAGGCATGATCGCCGAGGAGCTAAAGGCCGGCGACCTGCTGAAGAGCTACGATTCCGATGTCGGCGCACTTCGCCAGGCCATTCAGGTGGATCTCAAGGCGCTCGTCGAACAAGGCGCGTCCGATGCCGAATTCGACAAGATCGACGATCGCATCGACTCTGAAGGCGAAAAGCTCGCCGCCACCCTCGACAAGTTCGCCAGTGACGGCACCGTCGTTGCCCGCAAGCGCATCGAAAGCGCCAACGAGACCTCCAGCAGCTCGCTTGTCATCCAGATCGCGCTTGGCGTCATCGCCATCCTCACAATGGCTGCGCTGCAATATATCCATGGTGGCTCCATCCGCCGCGGCATCGTCACCGTGCGCGAAAGCATGCTGCGCATCTTGAACGGCGACCTGACAAGCAACGTCGCCGGCAAGGAGCGCGGCGACGAGATCGGCGAAATGGCCCGTGCCGCCGAAAGCTTCCGCCTTGCAGCCATCGAAAAGATCGATCTGGAAGCCCGCACCGAGACCGACCGCCAGCGCAGCGATGCCGAACGCCGCGAGCGCGAATCTGCCAAGCTTGCCGATACGGAAGCGCTGAACACCACCGTCACGGCGCTCGCTCAGGGCCTCACCCGCCTTGCCAACGGCGACCTGACAGCGAGCATCGACCAGCCCTTCCGCGACGAGCTGGAAAGGCTGCGTCAGGATTTCAACCAGACGGCCCTACGCCTGCGTCAGGCGATGGGCGATATTGCCCTGAACAGCACGTCCATCCAGGCCAACAGCCACCAGATGCGCGCCGCCGCCGACGACCTTGCCAAGCGCACAGAGCAACAGGCCGCCTCGCTGGAAGAGACCTCAGCGGCGCTGGACGAGATCACCGCTACCGTCCGTAACGCCACCAGCCGCGCCGAGGAAGTCGGCAACATGGTCGCTCATACTCGCCAGAATACCGAGAAATCCGACGCCATCGTCGGCGATGCGATGGCCGCGATGGAGCGAATCGAAGGCGCCTCCCGCGAGATCGGCACGATCATCAACGTCATTGACGAGATTGCCTTCCAGACGAATCTGCTGGCACTCAACGCCGGCGTCGAGGCCGCGCGTGCCGGCGAAGCCGGCAAGGGCTTTGCGGTCGTTGCACAGGAAGTTCGCGAACTTGCCGGCCGCGCAGCAGGAGCAGCCAAGGATATCAAGACCTTGATCGGAAAATCCGGCGCCGAAGTTAAGATCGGCGGCGAATTAGTGACGGCTGCCGGCGAGGCTTTGCGCCAGATCGGCGAAGATGTTCTGCGTATCGACGGTCATGTTAAATCAATCGTAACCTCTGCGCGCGAACAATCAGTCGGACTGAACGAGATCAATACAGCCATCAGCCAGATGGATCAGGTGACGCAGAAGAATGCGGCCATGGTGGAAGAAACGAACGCCGCCAGCCACACTCTCGCAACCGATGCGGAAAACCTGACGCAGCTGGTTCGGCAGTTCAAAATCGGCGAGGGCATGAGCGCCCGTCAAACGCCGCGAGAAGCCCCCGCAGCCTCGCATCCGAAACCTTCACCCGCACGGCGCCTCATGGGCAAGGTCGCGGGCGCATTCACAGGCGGCGGCGCCGCCAGGACACTCGCCTCTCCGGCCGGAGACAACTGGGAAGAATTCTGACCATGAACAACAATGCCATCAAGCAGTCGGGCGCCTACCTCGAAATCGTCTCGTTCCACCTGGGCGACCAGGAGTTCTGCATCGATATCATGGCGATCCGCGAAATCCGTGGCTGGGCGCCGGTCACCCCCATGCCGCACACCCCGCCCTACGTCCTCGGCCTCATCAACCTGCGCGGTGCCGTGATCCCGGTTATCGACATGGCCTGCCGCCTCGGCATGAAGATGACGGAACCGTCGGAGCGTTCCGCCATCATCGTCACCGACATCGCCGGCAAACTCGTCGGCCTGCTGGTCGAACAGGTCTCCGACATGATGACCATCAAGAGCGAAGACCTTCAGCCGCCGCCGGAAATCATCCCGGAAGCCCAGCGCGCCTTCTGCCGCGGCATCGTTGCGCTCGAAAAGACCATGGTCTGCTTCCTCAACCTCGACACCGTCATCGCGGACGAACTGTCCCGTGAAGCCGCCTGATCGCTCTTCATATTCGGAATTCAAAGGCCCGGCTTGTCCGGGCCTTTTCATTGCGGTTTCCCGTTTTTCCACACCACATCCTGCCCGTAGAGCGGAATGGTCGAAATCGACATCTTCGCCGAGCCATCCGTAAGCTCCCGCGAATGGGCGAGATAGATCAGCGTATTGTTGGCCTTGTCGTAGATACGGTTGACCGCCAGCGTCTTCCAGATCAGCGACATGCCCTGGCGGAACACCTCGCTGCCATCCTTGGAAAGATCGATACTGCCGATCTCGATCGGCCCCGTCTGGCGGCAGGCGATGGAATTGTTCGAGGGGTCTTCGAACCAGTTGCCGTTCTTGAAGCGGTCGATGAGGCTGCGGTCGAAATAGGTGACATGGCAGGTCACGCCCTTCACCTCAGGGTCGGAGACCGCCTCGATAATGATGTCGTTGCCGATCCAGTCGACCCCGACCTTGCCGACGACTTCCGCAGATGTCGCGCCTGCGGAAACGGCGAGGAATGCTGAGCCAAAGAAAAGATTACGCAAAGCGGACATGGCAACTCCCGTGTTGATCCGGAAGTTAAGATAAGAATGGCCGCCCCCTTTGCAAGAAAACGCCCAACCCATTGCAAGAAAGCGAAAAGTTACGCCTTGCGGCAGGTGCAGGGCTCGTAGCCGGCGGCCGTCAGCCTGCCGGGCTTCATGCCGATGACGGCGGGAATGGCAGCAACCGTGGCAGCCTTGACCGCCTTCGCCATCTCGATTGCCGCTGCCGCGCAGACGGCAGCATCCTCAGCCGCATTGTGGTGGACGAAACGCAAGCCGAGATGTTCGGCAATCAGGTTCAGCCGGTGCGACAGGAAATGCGGCCAGATGCGCTGCGCCATCTTCAGGCTGCAGAGATAGCTGAGCTCCGGATAGGACTGCCGGTAAAGATCGAGGCTCGCCCGCCAGACGCTGAAATCGAAGGCGGCATTGTGAGCGATCATCGTCGCGCCCCGGAAATCCTCAAGGAACTCGTCCATGACTTCAGGAAATTCCGGCGCATCCTCGACATGCTCAGGGCGAATGCCGTGGATCGCGATATTCATGCCGGAGAAGCGCATGTCGCGTGGCCGGATCAGCCGCTCCTCGACCCGCGTCACCTGCCCGTCCTCGATCCAAGCAAGGCCGACGGAGCAGGCGCTGCCGCGCTGTTCGTTGGCTGTCTCGAAATCGATGGCGATAGTCTTCACGGGCAATTATCCGAATCGTCTGCTCTTCCGGAATAATCTTAGCCGTATCCGAAGGCAAATTCTCACCTGTTGACATCTGCACGCAAATGGCGAAACTTCCGTCCATGATCAACTCAGTGGCCCACACCCTTCATCTTATCACCACGACCCATGCAGGGTACGCGGGAGAGATGGTGCGCCACTAGCAGCCGATCATCCCCGAAAACCCTGCCGAGGCGAGCAGGGTTTTCCGAAACTCCACTCTCCTCTTTTAGAAACCCAAGGAGAGCATGATGTCAGCCAATCAGGATACCCCACCCGAAAAGCCTTCGTTGAAAGGCCTCAATGTTCGCGCTTTGCGCATGAGCGATGTCGAAGCCGTTACCGAACTGATGAACCTGCCGGGCTATCGCGCCGGCACGCTGCGCCCGCCTTTTCAAAGCATCGATGCGGTGCGCAAGCGTATGGAATCCCCCTCACCCAACGCCCTCAACCTCGTTGTCGAACTCGACGGCCGGATCGTCGCCAATGGCGGCATGAACCGCTTCGAAGGACGGCGCCAGCACGCCGCGAGCCTCGGCATGGGTGTGCACGACGATTTCACCGGTCGCGGCGTCGGAACCACCCTGATGGCCGCGTTTGTCGATACCGCCGACAAGTGGCAGGATATCAAGCGGATGGAACTGACTGTCTATACCGATAACGCGGCAGCTATCCGCCTCTACGAAAAATTCGGCTTCGAAAAGGAAGGGCTCCTCCGATCATTCGGCTATCGCGACGGGCAATATGTCGATGTCTATACGATGGCGCGGCTGAGGGCCTGAAACAAAGAGGCTGGCGTTGTTGGCGGCTCTCCGTTACCCCCCAATCAGGGCCAGCCACTCGTCTTCGTCCATGGTCTGAACGCCGAGTTCGCGAGCCTTGTCGAGCTTCGAGCCGGCGCCGGGGCCGGCAACGACGATATCGGTCTTCTTGGAGACGGAACCTGCCACCTTTGCCCCGAGGCCTTCAGCCCTCGCCTTCGCCTCTTCGCGCGTGAATTTCTCCAGCGAACCGGTGAAGACCACGGTCTTGCCGGCGACCGGGCTGCCCGCTGTCACCGGCTGTTCGGCCTCCTGCGGCGTTACCTCGTCGAGCAGGCGGCCGATCACCTCGATATTGCGCGGCTCCTTGTAGAATTCCACGATGGCACGCGCCACGACCTCACCAATGCCTTCGATGGCGTTGAGGTCGTTCCAGGCATCACCCGAAAGCGTTGCCGCCTCCTTCATTGCCGCCGCAAAGGCCTCGTAGGTATTATAGGAGCGCGACAGGAGCTTCGCCGTCGTCTCGCCCACGTGGCGGATACCGAGCGCGTAGATGAAGCGGTGAAGGGCGATACTGCGCCGCTCATTGATTGCAGCATAAAGCTTGCCGACGCTGACCTTGCCGAAACCGTCGATATTCTCCAGCTTGGTGATCGACTGTTGCTGACGCTTCTCCAGCGTGAAGATATCGGGCGCCGTGCGGATCTGCAGCGCAGGATCCTCGCTCTCGAAGAAGAAGTCGATCTGCTTGGAGCCAAGTCCTTCAATATCGAAGGCATTGCGCGAAACGAAATGCTTCAGCTCTTCCGTCGCCTGCGCGCGGCAGATGAAGCCGCCGGTGCAGCGCGTGACGGAATCGAGCTTGCCGGTCTTCTCATGCCGCTCACGCACCGCATGCGAACCGCAGACCGGGCACACTTTCGGAAACTGATAGGGCTGCGCCTCAGCAGGACGCTTTTCCATAACGACATCGAGCACCTGCGGGATCACGTCACCGGCACGCTGCACGATGACGGTGTCGCCGATGCGGATATCATGCTCCTCCTCACGGATGCGCTCGCCATTATTGCCGATGCCCTTGATATAGTCCTCATTGTGCAGGGTCGCATTGGTGACAACGACGCCGCCGACGGTGATCGGCGTCAGCCGCGCCACCGGCGTCAGCGCGCCGGTGCGACCGACCTGGATGTCGATATTCTCGACGACGGTGAAAGCCTGCTCGGCAGGGAACTTGTGCGCCGTCGCCCAGCGCGGGCTGCGCGAGCGGAAGCCGAGACGCTGCTGCAGCTCGAGGCTGTCGACCTTGTAGACGACGCCATCGATATCGTAATCGAGGTCCGGCCGCTCGAGGCCGATCTCGCTGTAGTGGGCAAGGATATCGTCAACCGAGTTCAGCCGCTTCATCAGCGGATTGACCGGGAAGCCCCACTCCCTGAACTTTTCGACCATGCCCATCTGCGTATTGGCAGGCATGTCCGACATCTCGCCCCATGCATAGGCAAAGAACTTCAACTTGCGGCTCGCCGTCACCTTCGCATCGAGCTGACGCAGCGATCCTGCCGCCGTGTTGCGCGGATTGACATAGGTCTGCTTGCCTTCGGCCTCCATCTGGGCGTTGAGCGCCATGAAATCGCTCTTGGCCATATAAACCTCGCCGCGCACTTCCACGACGGATGGAACGCCCTTCGGCAGCTCGTTCGGGATTTCCTTGATAGTGCGGATATTGGCCGTGACGTTTTCGCCCGTCGTGCCGTCGCCGCGCGTGGCAGCCGTTATAAGCTTGCCGTTCTCGTAACGGATCGACATGGAAAGCCCGTCGATCTTCGGTTCGGCCGTAAAGGCGATGGAATTGTCAGGCAGGCGGCCGAGGAAGCGATAGACGCTGGCGACAAAATCGCGCACGTCCTCCTGCGAGAAGGTGTTGTCGAGCGACAGCATCGGCCGGGAATGAACGACCGGCGCAAAAGTCACTGAAGGGGCTGCACCGACCCGGCGCGACGGGCTGTCTTCGCGGATGAGCTCGGGGAAGCGTGCCTCGATCGCATCGTTGCGGCGCTTTAGCGCGTCATAATCCGCATCGGAAATCTCCGGCTGGTCCTTGCCATGATAGAGCGCATCGTTACGCGCAACCTCCTTGGCCAGCCGTTCGAGTTCGATGGCAGCGTCTTCAAGGGTCAGGTCCTCAACAGCGACGGATTCGGTCGACATGCAGCTTCACTCCAGAGAATCTGCAATGGTTTTAGAGCAAAATTCCGCGATTGAAATAGCACCAATGTTTTGAATTATGGCTGCGCGTTGCGCAGTCTGATGGCGCTGACATGTAGCGTGCTGTCCCGCAGGGCCTTCAGCGGCACGAGGCTGTCAACGACCCGCAGCTCGATGCCGCGCGGCGCAAATTCGCGATCGAGGCCGGACATTGCGGTGAGTGCGAGCGGCAGAACCGTCCTGCGCGACACCCACATTCCCGCGTCCTGCAGGTCCTCGAAACCATCGGCCGGCATCTCGTAGCGGTGGATGCTTTCGGCCTGCAGCCGCGCCAGCCAGCCACGCTCGATATAGGCGGCACCCCGCCAGTCGCCGAGCAAGCGGCGATCTTCGTCTGATGTCTCGGGCGTCGCCCAGATCAGAATACGCGGGCAATCGCGCGGGAAGAGATACATGAAGTCGTGGATGTCATCGATCGCCCAGACGAGCGGGCCGTTCAGCCATTCCATTCCCGCCAGACGCTCCGAGGGAGCGCGCACGGGGCGCGGCTCAAAGACCGCAATAGTGGGATCATCACTGAAATGGAAAAGCCGCATGAATGGCTGAACCTCACCGGTGGGTGACGTCCCATAGCCTGGCCGCCGAGATTTGTCACTGGCGGCTTATGCTAGCCGTTACCCGCCAGCAACCGTGCCGCAGCCGCCCTCGCCTCTTCCGTCACGGACGCGCCGGCAAGCATGCGGGCAATCTCTTCCGTGCGGTCCTTCTGGGCCATGGTGGCAACGCGTGTGGCGATCTTGTCGGAGCCTTCGCCGGACGGTCCCTTGGAGATCAGGAGATGTGTGGCGGCACGGGCTGCCACCTGCGGCGCATGGGTGACGGAGAGAACCTGCACGCGCTCGGAAAGCCGCTTCAGCCGCTGGCCGATCGCATCCGCCACTGCCCCGCCGACGCCTGTGTCGATTTCGTCAAAGACGAGCGTCGGCGCCGAGCCGCGATCGGCAAGCGCCACCTTGAGCGCCAGCAGAAAGCGCGAGAGTTCGCCGCCCGAGGCGACCTTCATGATCGAGCCGGGACGCGTGCCCGGATTGGTCTGGACGTGGAATTCCACGACATCGATGCCCTCGGCCGTCGCCTCTTCCGCATCGGTGGTAATCTCCACCATGAAGCGGGCGCGCTCGAGCTTCAGCGCCGGCAGCTCAGCCATGACGGCCTGCGCCAGCGCATCGCCGGCATGGTGACGCTTCTCCGAAAGCGAGCGGGCGGCCGCATCGTAATTCGCCTTGGCGACCCCAACTTCCGCCTCGAGCTTGGAGAGACGCTCCTCGCCGGCATCGAGATCGGCAAGATCGTTGATCATGCGCACGGCGAGCGCCGGAAGCTCGGTGACGGGAACAGAATATTTGCGGGAGGCAGCGCGCAACGCAAACAACCGCTCTTCGACGCGCTCCAGTTCCTTCGGATCATATTCCGTCTTGCGCAGTGCCGCCTCGACTTCCATCTGCGCGTTGGAAAGCTGGTCCAGCGCGGCGTCAAGCAGGGCTACGGTGTCTTCCAGCAGGCCGGGCGCCTCATGGCTCTTGCGCTCGAGACGGCGCACCAGCGAGGCGATATGCGGCACGGGAGAGGCATTGCCGTTGAGGAATTCGGAGGCCTCGGCGATATCGCCGGCAATACGCTCCGCCTTCATCATCTTCTGGCGACGGTCGGCAAGTTCATCCTCTTCGCCATCGCGTGGCGAGAGCTTTTCGAGCTCTTCGACGGAGGAGCGCAGATAATCCGCCTCACGGGCAGCTACCTCGACCTTCTCGCGGTGTTTCTTCAGCGTGCGCTCGCTATCGCGCCACTGGCGGTAAAGCGTGGCCACGCCCTGCACGTCCTCGCTGATGCCCGCAAAGGCGTCAAGCAGCGTTCTGTGGGCGTTGGTATCGACAAGCGCGCGGTCGTCGTGCTGGCCATGGATCTCGACCAGCATCTGGCCAGCCTGGCGCATCAGTTGAACGCTGACAGGCTGGTCGTTGACATAGGCCTTGGTGCGCCCGTCGGAGGATTGCTGGCGACGAAAGATCAAGTCACCTTCGTCATCGATGCCGTTTTCGCGCAAGAGCCTGCGGGCACCATGATCCAAGCCGACATCGAAGACGGCGGTCACCTGGCCCTTGTCCTCGCCATGGCGCACAAGACCGCCATCGCCGCGCCCGCCAAGGGCCAGCGACAGGCTGTCGAGCAGGATGGATTTGCCCGCACCGGTCTCACCCGTCAGCACGGAGAGGCCGGTCTCGAAGGCAAGATCCAGCCGCTCGATCAGAACGATATCGCGGATCGAAAGCTGGATCAGCATTGGCCTCAGGAACCGAGAAGGAGTTTCTTGCCCGCTGCAGCGATCCACGAACCCTTGTTTTCACGCGGTTCCGCGCCGCCCGACTGCAGCAGCTTGTAAGAATCAGCATACCACTGGCTGTCGGGATAATTGTGACCGAGAACGGCAGCGGCAGTCTGCGCCTCCTCGACGACGCCCAACGCATAATAGGCTTCGACGAGACGGGCGAGCGCCTCCTCCACCTGATTCGTGTTCGGGTATTTCTCGACGACGATGCGGAAGCGCGAGATCGCGGCAAGATATTCCTTGCGCTCCATGTAATAGCGGCCGACCTGCATTTCCTTACCGGCCAGCTGGTCGCGCGCAAAGCGCATCTTGGCCTGCGCGTCATCCACATATTCGGAGTCAGGATAGTTGTCGACGACGGCCTGCATCGCCTCGATCGTCTTCTGCGAGGCGCGCTGGTCCTGCGTCACGTCGACGATCTGCTTGGAATAGGTCAGGCCCACGAGATACTGCACGTAAGCGGCATCCTTGGACTTCGGATATTGCGCCATGTAACGGTTGCCCGATGCAAGCGCGTCGTCGAAGCGGCCCTGGCGGTATTTGACGAAGGTGCTCATGACGAGCGCCTTGCGCGCCCATTCCGAGAAGGGGTTCTGCGCATCGATCGCGTCGAACTTGCGCCCCGCCTCGGCCATGTTGCCTGCCTTCATGTTGGCGAGGCCCTGGGTGTAAAGCACATCTGGCGGATCGGTTTCGAGGCCGAGCTTGGTGATGTCGATATCAGGGTCCGACTGGCAGCCGGAAATCAAGGCACCTGCGCTCAGCACCATCACGGATGCGAGCAAAGCGCGCGCTGTCTTCATCATCATGTCAGACCTTGCATAAGCCATTCGAAAGAATCCCACCGCTGCCGTCCACTCCACAGCAGCCACGCCTAGCTGGCGTTTCTAGCCACAAATACCTGTCAAGAGCAACGCAATGATCACGCATTAACGCATTTTTGTGGCAGCACCGCCGAGAATGTCGGGCTTTTCACCGGCATTCGAAGCGGCAGCGGCTAAATATATGCCGCAAAACATCTATCGACGCGCTTGTGCGCCCCTTCCCACAAAAAAACCGCCCCCGTTAGGAGGCGGCCCTGGCCTTAATTGGTATACTGGAGGTCATGCCGACCAGGGGGCGAATTCCGGAGCGCTGACTGCAATGAATTCGCGAACGGCAACGCGCTGGCGCGGCGTCGAAGTCTCGACCACTTCATAGGCCGAGGCATCGCTGAGCAGTGCCTTGAGAGCGTTGGCGTTCATCTTGTGGCCGCCGCGATAGGAACGGTAGCAGCCGATGAACTGTGCGCCGGCGAGCGCCAGATCGCCGACGGCATCGAGCGTCTTGTGACGCACGAACTCGTCCTTGGCATAGCGCAGGCCTTCGACATTGATGACGGTGTTGTCGTCGGAGATGACGACCGAGTTTTCAAGCGAGGAGCCGAGAGCATGGCCCGAAGCCCAGAGACGCTCGACATCACGCATGAAGCCGAAGGTGCGCGCACGCGACAGCTCGGTCTTGAAGACGGCGGCGGTGAGATCGCCTTCCCACTTCTGGCGGCCGATCAGCGAGCATTCGAAATCGATCTCGACTTCGAAGCGCGTGCCGTCATAGGGGCGGAACTCGCTCCAGGAACCGCCATGCTCGATACGAACCGGCTTGGTGATGCGGATGTAGCGACGCTTGACGCCGAGGGAAACGAGGCCGACCTGTTCGATGGCTTCGACGAAGGGGACCGAACTGCCATCCATGATCGGCATTTCGGCGCCGCTGACTTCGATCACGACATTGTCGAGGCCGAGAGCGTAAACGGCTGCCATCACGTGCTCGATCGTCGCGACGGAATGGGCAGGCGAGAAGCCGAGAACGGTGCAGAGATCGGTATTGCCGACCTGCGAGGAAACAGCCTTCAGTTCGGTGACGTCACCATTGTCATGGATGCGCTGGAAAATAACGCCGGTGCCGGCTTCGGCCGGATTGAAGGTGATCGAAACGTCGGCACCAGAATGAACGCCGATGCCCGAAAGAGTCACCGGACGTGATACCGTCGTCTGAAAGCCCAGCAAGCCAAGTCCCATAAAATCTGCCTTTATTCTTCCGTACCCGTTGTTGCCAACCGACCGGATCGTTCTTCTACACTGCCCGAACCGTTCGAAGCGGACTCTAAGGGCAGTTCGCTTGCTTCATACTTACGTGGACGCGCGCTGCAATCCAAATCACTGTTTCTTTCGCTTTGTTACGAAATCTACCACGCGAAAAACATTTAGAATTCAAGCATGTAGAAACGCAAACGCCCGGGATTTCTGCCCCGGGCGTTTTCTGTGGAGAAGTGCTCTTCTCAGTTCGACTGGCGACGCAGGAAGGCCGGGATTTCCAGCTGGTCGTCTTCCTGCATCATGCGGGCCTGCGGCACGGCACGGCCCTGGTCGTCGAGATTGCCGCGACGCGGTGCGTAGAGGCTTGCTTCCGGCGACAGCGGACGGCGCTGCTGCGAGGATGCAGCCGGTGCGGAGGTCATTTCCGGAGCGACTTCCTCTTCGCGGCGGCCGAGCGAATTGGTGATTCGCTTGAGCAGACCCATCGGGCCGCGCTCTTCCTGGACGTGCGAAGCAGCAGGCTGCGAGCGATGGTCGATCTCGGCCTGGACCACCGGCGGGAAGTCCTCGACCTTCGGCATGCGGACCTGCTCAGGAGCCTGGCGGATCACCGGCTCATGACGGACCGGCTGCTGCTGCATGACCGGCTGCGGAGCCGGCTGCTGCATGACGGGAGCCGACTGCACAGGAGCCTGGCGCATGACCGGGGCTGCTTCAGGCGCAGAAGCAAAAATCTTGCTCTGCGGACGGAAGGTCTCCTGCATCACCGGCTGCTGCTGGATCGGAGCAGCGGCACGCGGAGCCGGGATTTCCAGTTCACGTTCCATCTCGGCTTCAGCCATACGGATGGTCTGTGCAATCTGGTCGGCCTTCGGTGCCTGCATTACCGGAGCAGGCTGAACTGCGGCCGGTGCCGGAGCAACGGCCGCGGAGGGACGGATAACCGGCTTTGCGACCGGCTGGAACGAACGGTCGGCAGCCTGGCTCATCGCGCGGTCGATACCGGTGGCGACGACCGAGACGCGGATGATGCCTTCGAGCGATTCGTCGAAGGTTGCGCCGAGGATGATGTTGGCGTCCGGATCGACTTCTTCGCGGATGCGGGTTGCAGCTTCGTCGACTTCGAAGAGCGTGAGGTCGCGACCGCCAGTGATAGAGATCAGCAGGCCCTGTGCGCCCTTCATCGAGGTTTCGTCGAGCAGCGGATTGGCAATCGCCGCTTCGGCGGCCTGCATGGCGCGGCCCGAACCGGAAGCTTCACCCGTACCCATCATTGCGCGGCCCATTTCACGCATGACCGAGCGGACGTCGGCGAAGTCGAGGTTGATGAGACCTTCCTTCACCATCAGGTCGGTGATGCAGGCAACGCCCGAGTAGAGAACCTGGTCGGCCATGGCAAAGGCGTCGGCGAAGGTCGTCTTGTCGTTGGCGATCCGGAAGAGGTTCTGGTTCGGAATGACGATAAGCGTATCGACAGACTTCTGCAGTTCCTGAATACCGGATTCGGCCAGACGCATGCGGCGTCCGCCTTCGAAGTGGAACGGCTTGGTGACGACGCCGACGGTCAGGATGCCCTTGTTGCGGGCCGCCTGTGCGACGACCGGGGCAGCGCCCGTACCGGTGCCGCCGCCCATGCCGGCGGTGACGAAGCACATATGCGTGCCGTTCAGGTGATCGACGATCTCGTCGATGCACTCTTCGGCGGCTGCACGCCCGACTTCCGGCTGCGAGCCGGCGCCGAGACCTTCCGTGACGCTGGCGCCGAGCTGGATGATCCGTTCGGCCTTCGTCATCGTCAGTGCCTGGGCATCCGTGTTGGCAACGACGAAGTCGACGCCCTGGAGGCCTGCAGAAATCATGTTGTTGACGGCATTGCCGCCGCCGCCGCCGACGCCGAACACGGTGATGCGCGGCTTCAGCTCGGTGATGTCAGGCTTTTGCAGCTTGATAGTCATGGTACCAGTTCCTTCTCTCTCTGGCCGCATCGCCACGCCGGCCAATTCACTCAATTTCAAAAGCTTTCCTTCAGCCACTGGCCCATGCGGGCGATGCGGCTGTTATTACCCCCAAGCGACAAGAGCAGACTGCTCTGTGACGCATGTGTCTCCATGTCCGCGACCTGCGGATAGATCATCAGACCGACGGCCGTCGAAAAAGCCGGACCCTTGGCTGCCGTCGGCAGACCCGAGACACCCATCGGACGGCCGATACGGACGTTGCGGGCCAGGATGCGGCGCGCCACTTCGGCAAGCCCCGTCAGCTGGCTGGCGCCACCCGTCAGCACGACACGCTTTCCGACGATCGGGCTGAAGCCCGAACGCTGGATCCGGTCGCGGATGAGTTCCATCGTCTCTTCGATGCGCGCTGAAACGATGCGCGACACCAGAGCCCGCGGCACCTGGCTCGGCTGATCACGATCATCCTCGCCGATCGGCGGAATGGAGATCAGCTCACGCTCGTCGGAAGAATTGGTCAGCGCCGAAGCGTGGACCACCTTCAAACGTTCAGCATCCTCGATCCGTGTGGAAAGGCCGCGTGCGAGGTCGGTCGTCACATGATGACCGCCGAGGCCGACAGCATCGGTATGGACAAGCTTGCCTTCGGCAAAGACCGAAATCGTCGTCGTGCCGCCGCCCATGTCGATGGCCGCACAGCCAAGTTCGACTTCATCGTCGACTAGTGCGGCAAGACCGGATGCATACGGTGTTGCAACGATTCCTTCCACCGAAAGATGCGCTCTGTTGACGCTGAGCTCGAGATTTTTGAGCGCCGAACGTTCCGCGGTCACGACATGCATGTCGACGCCGAGTGCATCGCCATACATTGCCAGCGGATCGCGGATGCCGCGTTCGCCATCGAGAGAGAAGCCGGTTGCCAGCGAATGCAGCACGGCGCGATCCTGGCGCAGCGACTGCTGGCAGGCGGCCGAGAGCACCTTCTTCAGGTCGTTCAGCTCGACTTCCTGGCCGCCGAGATCGATGGTCGCGGTGTAAATATCGCTGCCGAGACGGCCAGCCGTCAGGTTGACGATCAGGCTTTCCACGGTCAGGCCCGCCATACGCTCTGCCGCATCCACGGCGAGACGGATGACGCTTTCCAGCGCGTCGAGATCGGCGATGACGCCGGTCTTGATCCCGCGCGAACGCTGATGGCCGATGCCGATGATCTCGATATTGTGGGTGCGGCCCGGCAGGATCTGGCTTTCCTCGCGCGGCGTCAGCCGACCGATCATGCAGACGACCTTGGTCGAGCCGATATCCAGCACCGAAACGATATGCGACCGCTTCGACGAAAGCGGCTTCAGGCGCGGCAATCCGAAATGGGATGAACCGAACAAGCTCATATATTTTGCCCCGCCTTCTTCAAATCCTTGGTGCGCGCCGTAACCACCGCCTGACGGCGTGCTGCCGCCTCGGGCGTTAGCTGGATCGTCGTGCGATCCGGCAGCCTGAGATCGACTGCAGCGATATCGCGCTCCAGAAGCTGCTGTTCCTTGTCAAATTTCGAAAGCGTCGCCAGCGCCTGGTCGAGATCATCTTCCGGCAGCTTGACGACGACGCCATTGTCCATGTGCAGGTCCCAGCGACGGCCGGAAACCCAGACGTAAGCCTTCACGCGAGCCTTCACATCAGGCCACTTGGCGAAGGCATCCTCGATGGAAGCCGCAGCCGTTTCGGCGTCACGGCCGACGACCAGCGGCAGAGCCGAAAACTTGTTATCGCGAAGCGGCGCGATCACGCTGCCGCTCTTCTCGATCAGCGAAAGCTCCTGGCCGTGCTGCCAGATGGCATAGGCGGCGCGCTCAGAGAGCTTCACCTCGATCGTCTTTGGATAGACCTTGCGGACTTCGACATTTTCGACCCAGGGAAGGCGCGCGATCTTCTGGCGCGCAGCATCGACATCAAGGGCGACGAGTGATGTCGCGCCATCGAGGCCGAGAAGCTGCAGAATCTCGATTTCGGAGGTCTGATTGTTGCCGGAAACCTTCACGTCCTCGATGGCAAAGCCGACAGCGCTGGTCGTCGCTTGCGCGACGGCTTCCGTATGACCGCCAAGCGACATGCCATAGAGGCCGGTCGCAGCCAGGAAGCCAAGCGCGGAAACCGTACCCGTGTGGACAGGGATATGGATGCGGCCGCTACCGAGGCTTACGAGGAAGCGCACGACGCGGCGCAGCGGACGCGGCAGCACGCGGCGTTCGTCGGCTTCCATAACGGGAAGCTCGGCATAACGGCTGGGGCGCCCTATCCTTTTGACTGTCAACGCAAACAAGACGCGTCCTCCACCATCCACCGGAGAAATGCACCAAAGGAATATCCGGCATGGCCGGCCATTTCGGGCACAAGGGAGGTTGGAGTCATGCCTGGCTGAGTATTGACCTCCAGCCAGATGATCTCGCCGTCTTCGGAAAAACGATCGTCGTAACGAAAGTCGGACCGACTGACGCCGCGGCAACCGATTGCTTGATGCGCCCTTAATGCCAATGTTTGTATTTTTTGGTAAATTTTCGGTGAAATTTTAGCCGGCAAGACATGTTTTGAGCCACCCGACGCGTACTTGGAGTCGTAATCATAGAAATTGTGGCCCTGCGGCACCACCTCAATGACATCCATGGGTTGATCACCCATCACACCGCAGGTCAGCTCGCGACCATGGATGTAGCGCTCGACAATGACTTCCTCGCCATAACGCCACTCGGCCGAGCCGATGACCTGCGGCGGGTGGGCCTGATCCTCACCGACGATGACGACGCCGAAGCTGGAGCCTTCGCGCACCGGCTTGACCACATAGGGCGTCTTCATCGGATGCTCCGACGGAAACGAGAAGCGATTCAGCACCTGCGATTCGGCAACCGGAACACCGGCGGCGGCAGCCACACGCTTCGCCCGGGCCTTATCCATGGCAAGCGCAGAAGCAAGCACGCCCGAATGCGTATAGGGGATCTGCAGATATTCGAGAATGCCCTGGATGGTGCCGTCCTCGCCGAAAGGCCCATGCAAGGCATTGAAGACAACATCGGGCTTCAGGGCGGAGAGCTTTTCGGAAATGTCGCGCTCGACATCGATGCGCGTCACCTTGAAGCCTTCGCTTTCGAGAGCATCGCCACACGCCTTCCCCGAAGAAAGGCTGACAGGCCTCTCCGAAGAAAATCCGCCCATCAGGACAGCTACGTGCTCGCGACTCATCAACACCCCCAAAAAATAACTTCCACTTTGCCGAACCGAGGCTTGCGCGGAGCTGGTCTGCGCGGTTCGTGTCCTTTGTCTGACTTGGGTGCATTAGAGCATCATTATGGTTAACGAATCGTTTACTTTCGTTAACTCCGCCTTGCCGTATGCTTCATTTTTCTGCCATCACGATCACTCGAATATCGCAGCGAACAGGCCGCAAGCACGATGGAAAACGAAAAACCCGCGCGGAAAAACCACGCGGGTTCAATGGCATACACAGATGTTCTGCAGTCAGTCCTTATCGCCGAAGAACTTCCAGACGAGGCCGCCAATCGCACCCCCGGCAAGCGGCGCAATCCAGAACAGCCAGAGTTGCTGCAGCGCCCAGCCGCCGACGAAAAGCGCCTGCCCCGTCGAACGCGCCGGATTGACGGAGGTGTTCGTTACGGGGATCGCGACGAGGTGAATCAGCGTCAGCCCCAGGCCGATCGCAAGCGGCGCAAAGCCGGCAGGCACCCTGCTGCTTGTCGATCCGAGGATGATGATCAGGAAAAACATGGTCAGCAGAATTTCGATCAGCAGCGCCGAAAGCAGCGAATAACCACCGGGAGAATGTTCGCCATATCCGTTGGCGGCAAACCCGCCGAGCTCGAAACCCGCCTTGCCGCTGGCGATGAGATAGAGCGCTGCAGCAGCAACAATGGCGCCGATCACCTGTGCGACGATATAGGGAATGAGACGCGCCGCAGGAAACCGTCCCGCAACAACAAGACCAAGAGAAACGGCGGGATTGAAATGACCGCCGGAAATACCGCCCACGGCATAGGCCATAGTGACAACGGTCAAACCAAACGCCAGCGCCACGCCGGCAAAACCGATTCCAAGTTCGGGATAGGCGGCCGCGAGCACGGCACTACCGCATCCGCCGAAGACCAACCAGAACGTGCCGAGAAACTCGGCAGCAAGACTTTTTTGCATGTATGCCCCTCCATTCTCTCAACCAGAGAACACTTTATCAATCAATTGCAATTTGATTCCGGTCAAGTTCGGGGCCACCTCCCGGCAAGCTTGGCGCAAGGTTGAGAACCGCTGAGGCTGGGAGACGAATACCCGACATCGGCGCAGCCCAGTCACACCAGCGCATAATGTCGCTTGCGTCATATTCTTGCGTGCCCGGGCATTTTCTCAGCCTTAAAATTGCGTTAAGAGCGACACCTCCCAAGCAAATCGATAAAAATACTGATTGGAATGAACATGACAGAAGCGATCTCCGTATCGCCGAGCCCTTCGAGCAGCACGCAAGTCAATTCCCCCGCACGCGTCCTGATCGCCAGCCTCATCGGCACCACGATCGAATTCTTCGACTTCTACGTTTACGCGACGGCAGCCGTCCTCGTCTTCCCGCACCTCTTCTTCCCGTCGAGCGATCCGACCTCTGCACTGCTGCAGTCGCTGGTGACCTTCTCGATCGCCTTCTTCGCCCGCCCCTTCGGCGCCGTGGTCTTCGGCCATTTCGGCGACAAGGTCGGCCGCAAGGCGACGCTGGTGGCAGCCCTGATGACCATGGGCCTGTCGACCGTGGTGATCGGCATTCTGCCCGGCTACGACTCGATCGGCATCGCCGCGCCGCTGCTGCTTGCGCTGTGCCGCTTCGGCCAGGGTCTCGGCCTCGGCGGCGAATGGGGCGGCGCTGTGCTGCTCGCGACGGAAAATGCTCCTCCCGGCAAGCGCAGCTGGTACGCCATGTTCCCGCAGCTCGGCGCGCCGATCGGCTTCATCCTTTCCTCCGGCTTCTTCCTGATTCTCGCGGAAACCATGAGCAACGAGGACTTCCTCGCCTATGGCTGGCGCATTCCCTTCATCGCCAGCCTCGCGCTCGTCGCCGTCGGTCTCTATGTCCGCCTGAAGATCGCCGAAACGCCGGAATTCCAGAAGGCCGTCGAGAAGCACGAGCGCGTCGCCGTTCCGGTCGCGACCGTCTTCCGCGGTCATCTGCGCAGCCTGATTCTCGGTACCTTCATCGCCGTTGCCACCTTCGTGCTCTTCTACCTGATGACGGTCTTCACGCTGTCCTGGGGCACCACACCTCTGGAAAAGGGGGGGCTTGGCTATTCGCGTGAGCAGTTCCTGGTCGTCCAGCTCGTCGGCGTCGTCTTCTTCGGCCTGACGATCCCGCTCTCCGGCTGGCTGTCGGACCGTTACTCGCGTCGCCTGATCCTGACCCTGACGACGATCGCGATTGCGATCTTCGGCTTCTTCTATGCGAGCCTGCTGACGGCGGGCCTGACCGGCGCCTTCCTTTGCTCGATCATCGGCCTCGGCCTGATGGGCTTCACCTACGGTCCGATCGGCGCTGCCCTGGCAGCTCCCTTCCCGACCATGGTGCGCTACACCGGCGCCTCAATGACCTTCAACCTCGGCGGCATCTTCGGGGCTTCGCTCGCCCCCTATATCGCCACCTGGCTCGCAACCAACTACAGCCTCAACTATGTCGGCTATTACCTCGCCGCCTCGGCTGCGATTTCGCTGATCTGCATCCGGCTGTCGGGCCGCGAAGAAGTCTGAACCTCATACTTCCTGAACAAGAAGCCGCGACGCTCACCGTCGCGGCTTTTTTTATTGATGCGATCGGCAGTTCCGGCTAGCGAAGACCTCTACGGTCGGAACAGGGAGAAGATCATGCGATGCCTCGTCACCGGTGCAGCCGGCTTCGTCGGCGCTCCTCTTGTCGAACGGCTGTACAGGGAGCAGATTTGCGACGTAGCGGTCACGACACGATCCCCGACATCAGCCTTCCCGCCGGATATCAGGCATTTCCCAATCGAGATCACCGAGAAGACTGATTGGACGACAGCACTCGAAGGCGTCGATGTCATCGTCCATCTCGCCGCCCGCGTTCACATCATGAACGATCGCTCGGCCGATCCGCTGGCGGATTTCCGCCGGGTCAACACAGCCTCGACGCTCAACCTTGCCGAACAGGCGGCGCGCGCCGGCGTGAAGCGTTTCGTCTTCATCAGCACCATCAAGGTCAACGGCGAAGAAAACGATCGGCCGTTCCGGCACGACGATCAGCCGAAGCCGATCGATCCCTACGGCCTTTCGAAAATGGAAAGCGAAATCGGCCTTCGGGAGATCGCCGCCCGCACCGGCATGGACGTCGTCATCGTCCGACCGCCGCTGGTTTATGGCCCCGGCGCACGCGGCAACTTCGCCCTGCTCGTCGGCCTTGTCCGCAAGAAGCTGCCCCTGCCCTTCGCGTCACTGAAAAACCGCCGCACGCTGGTCGCGGTACAGAACCTCGTCGACCTGATCATCACCTGCATGCAGCATCCGGCGGCATCTGGCGAAACATTCCTTGCAGGAGATGGTGAGGACCTGTCGACGCCGGGATTGATCGAGGGCATCGCTGCGGGCCTCTGCGTCAAACCGATGCTCCTCCCTTTCCCGCCGTCCCTGATGCACATGGCAGCCAGGATCACAGGAAAGGAAGCCGTCTATCAGCGCCTCTGCGGCTCGCTGCAGGTCGATATATCCCATGCGCGCGACACTCTGGGCTGGTCGCCCGTCGTCACGCCGCGCGAAGGTTTGAAGCTTGCGGTAAAATAGCGCTTACTCTGTCGTGACGCCCTGGAAGGGGCGAACCTCGCGCTCAGGCATGAAGAGGCCGAGCCGCTTGATTTCCCATTCGAGCTTGATGCCGGCCGTCTCGAAAACCTTGCGGCGCACTTCTTCGCCCAGATACTCAAGATCGTAGCCCGTCGCCTGCCCCATGTTGATCATGAAGTTGCAGTGGAGCGATGACATCTGCGCGCTGCCGATGACGAGACCGCGGCAGTCCGCCTCGTCGATCAGCTTCCAGGCCGAATGGCCCTCGGGATTCTTGAAGGTCGAACCACCAGTCTTTTCGCGAATCGGCTGGACCGTCTCGCGGTGGTTGCGCACGGCATCCATTTCGGCACGGATCTTCGCGCGGTCGTCGGGATAGCCCTCGAACAGTACTGAGGTGAAGATCAGATCTTCGGCGGCGTCAGAGTGGCGATAGGAATAGCCCATCTCGGCATTCGACAGCACATGCTTGTTGCCCTTGCGGTCGATTGCCCGCACCTCGACGACGCGATCCTTCGTCTCGGAGCCATTGGCGCCGGCATTCATGCGGGCAGCACCACCGATGCCACCCGGAATGCCGTAATAGAAAGCAAAGCCACCGATGCCATTATCCATCGCCATGGCGGCAACATGCTTGTCCGGGCAGATGGCGCCAGCGTGAATGCGGTTTTCGCCAGCGAGTTCGACAAAGCCGAAGCCCTTGGCCGACAGGCGCAAAACGACGCCCGGAATTCCGCCATCGCGCACCAGGATGTTCGAGCCGACGCCGACCACCGTCAGCGGCACTTCATCCGGCAGGATCTTCAGGAAGGCGATAAGGTCGTCCTCGTCATGCGGCTGGAACATCAGCTCGGCCAGACCGCCGGCGTGGAACCAGGTGACGCGATCCATGGGGGCATCCGGCGTCAGTCGGCCGCGAATGTCCTTTACGCCCTCTCCGAGAGAGGCAAGAAGTTTTTCCCCATTAACCTGTTTCATGCGGATTTTCCTGAAAGGTCTTGCAACTGCTTCGGCAGCGCCGCTGCCCAATATGTAATGCTACCAGCACCCAACAGAACTACAAAGTCCCCGGGTTTTGCAATCTCTGCTACCATCTGCGGTAGAGCTTCCGCCGAAGGAAGGAAGCGCGCGTCGCGATGACCACCCGATTTGATGCGGGAAACCAACGATTCCGAATCCGCGCCCTCGATGGCCTCCTCGCCCGCAGCATAAACAGGCGCGATGAAAATACTGTCCGCATCATTGAAGCAGGCGGCAAATTCCTCGAACAGGCTCGACAGGCGGGTATAGCGGTGAGGCTGGTGCACGGCGATGATACGGCCCTTGCAGGCCTCGCGGGCGGCGCGCAGCACCGCCTTGATCTCGACCGGATGATGGCCGTAGTCGTCGAAGATCTGCACGCCGTTCCATTCGCCGGTCAGCGTGAAGCGCCGCTTCACGCCGCCGAAAGAGGCAAGCCCCTTGGCTATATCCTCGCGGGACATACCGAGGCGGTTGGCGACGGCGATGGCCGCAGTTGCATTCGAGATGTTGTGACGGCCGGGCATCGGCATGACGAGATCGTCAAGCCTGATGACCTCGCCGGTGCGGCGGCGGCGGATTTCAACGTCGAAGATCGAGCGCGTGCCGTCGATGCGCACATTCATGAAGCGCACATCGGCCTGCGGGTTTTCGCCGTAGGTGATGACCTTGCGGTCTTCGATCCGGCTGACCAGCGCCTGAACCTCGGGATGATCGAGGCACATGACGCCGAAGCCGTAGAAGGGAACGTTCTCGACGAACTGCCGGAAGGCGGCGCGAACCGCGTCGAAATTGCCGTAATGATCGAGATGTTCAGGATCGATATTGGTGACGACGGCCACATCGGCCGGCAGCTTCAGGAAAGTGCCGTCGGACTCATCCGCCTCGACCACCATCCACTCACCCTCGCCCATGCGCGCATTCGTGCCGTAGGCATTGATGATGCCGCCATTGATGACGGTCGGGTCCAGCCCGCCGGCTTCGAGCAGCGTGGCGACGAGCGACGTGGTCGTCGTCTTGCCATGCGTGCCGCCAATGGCAATCGCATTGCGAAAACGCATCAGCTCGGCCAGCATTTCAGCGCGGCGCACGACAGGCAGCAGCTTCTCGCGTGCGGCAATGAGTTCCGGATTGCTCTTCTTGATCGCGGTCGACACGACAACGACTTCGGCATCGCCGAGGTTTTCCGCCTTGTGGCCGACAAAGACTTCGATGCCTTTATCGCGCAGGCGCTGAACGTTGGCGCTGTCGGACTGATCCGATCCCTGCACCTTGTGGCCGAGGTTATGCAGCACCTCAGCGATACCGCTCATGCCGATACCGCCAATGCCGATGAAATGGACAAGGCCGATCGCCTTTGGCAGCTTCATACGCGTGCCCCCTTGAATTCTGCAACTGTCTTACCGGCGGCAATAGCCTCAACCATGTCGGCAAGCAAGTTCGCTGCATCCGGTTTTCCTGCAAGCTTGGCGGCAGCCGCCATGGTTGCAAGCTTTTCCGGATCGTTCATGACATGCGTCAGGATAGAGGCGATACGCTCGGGCGAAAGCTCGGATTGGGCGATCACCTTGGCTCCGCCGGTCTCCGCCAGCGCTGCGGCATTAGCCGCCTGATCGTGGTCCAGCGCATGCGGATAAGGCACCAGCACGGCCGGACGGCCGATGACCGAGATTTCCGAAACCGTCGAGGCGCCGGAGCGGCAGATGACCAGATGCGCCTTGGCAAGACGCTCCGCCATGTCGTTGAAAAACGGCGCAATATCCGCAGCCATCTGCAACTGCACTACACACCCGCGCACCGTCTCCATATCCTCCGAGCGAACCTGTTGGGTTACCCGGAGCCGCGCGCGCAGCGCGTCGTCGAGCAGGCTGATCGCCGTCGGCATCGCCTTGGAGAAATATTGTGCGCCCTGGCTGCCGCCGAAGACCACGAGATTGAAATCCTCCCCCGGATGCGACGGTATGTAAGGCTGTTCGGCCGCGGCAAGGATCGTCGGCCGCACAGGATTGCCGGTCGCAATCGTCTTGTCGGAAAACGTGCCGCCGCTCTCGGGCAGGAAGCCGCCGGCAATCGCCCTGACGCGCGGCGCAAGCGCCTTGTTGGCACGCCCCATGACGGCATTCTGCTCATGCAGCATTGAAGGCACACCGAGGCGGCTGGCGGCAAGCAGCGGCGGCACTGTCGGATAACCGCCGAAGCCAACGACGATCACCGGTTTCAACCGCTGGATCAGCCGCTTTGCGGCGCGCATTCCGGTCCAGAGCTTCCACAGAGAACGGGCAACGGCCACGGGGTTCTTGGAACTGATCGTCGCCGACGGCACGACATGGATCTCGTCGGCCGGAAACTTACCGGCATATCGCTCGGCACGACTGTCGGTGACGAGATGCACGGAATAGCCGCGCTCCTTCAGCTTGAAGGCCAGCGCCTCTGCCGGAAAGACGTGGCCGCCGGTTCCCCCGGCGGCAAGAAGGACGATGCCCTTGCTCATAATGCCCTACTCCGCCGGCATGCCGTGCGGCACGCGGAAGAGGCTCCGGTCCTGCGCACGTTTTTCCGGGCGATGGCGCGTCAGCGCCAGAATGAAGCCGGCCGTCACGCAGATCGCCACCATCGACGAACCGCCGTAGGAAATCAGCGGCAGCGTCATGCCCTTGGCCGGCAGCAGTTCGAGATTGACGCCGATATTGATGATCGACTGGATGCCCATCTGCAGCACAAGGCCTGCGACGGCAAAGCGATTGAAGTCGTTGCGTTCGCGATAGGCATGCGACAGGCCGCGCAGCACCAGCACGGTGAAGATGACGACGAGCGCGATGCAGAAGACGATGCCGAATTCCTCGGCCGCGACCGAAAAGATGAAATCGGTATGCGCATCCGGAATGATGCGCTTGACGATGCCTTCGCCCGGCCCCTGCCCGAACCAGTCACCGCGGATGATCGCCTCGCGGGCGGTATCGATCTGGAACGTATCGCCTTCGCCGGTAAGGAACTTGTCTATTCGGCCCGCCACATGCGGGAAAACGTAGTAGGCGGTCACAAGGCCGCCGGCACCGCCGACACCCAGCACGATGATCCAGAGCCACGGCATGCCGGCCATGAAGAACATCCCTCCCCAGACGGCCGTCGTCAGGATCGTCTGGCCAAGGTCAGGCTGTGCCACGAGCAGGGCGACGACGATGCCGAACAGGATGATGGCGAAGAGATTGCCCGGTATCTCCGGCTGGCGCGCATGTTCGGCAAAGAGCCAGGCGCAGACCACCACGAAGGCCGGCTTCATGAATTCCGACGGCTGGATGGAAAGGCCGGCGATCCAGATCCAGCGCCTTCCACCCTTGACCTCCTGGCCGAAGAACAGCACCAGCAGCATCATGGCGAGTGCCACGATCAGCAGGATGATTGCGGTGCGCCGCACCTGGCGCGGCGTCAGGAACGAGAGGCCAAGCATGACCGCAATCGACGGGATCATGAAGGCGGCGTGGCGCTTGACGAAATGGAAGGGCTCCAGGCCAATGCGCTCGGCAACTGCCGGCGAAGCCGCAAAGGAGAGCATGAAGCCGATGCCCATCAGGAAGAGGAACAAGGCCAGGAAAAAGCGGTCGATGGTCCAGAACCAATCGGCCAATGCTCCACGTTCCGCGCGGCTCACCATGTCATTTGTCTCCTGTTGCCGAATTGATCAGCATGGTCACGCCGTCAAGGGCGGCCACATGGCCGACAAAGGCATCGCCCCTGACTTCGAAGTTCTTGTACTGGTCGAAGCTTGCGCAAGCCGGGGATAACATCACGGCCACGGGACCGGTTTCATCCTTTTCGGCGTCAGCTGCGGCATGCGCCACGGCCCGTTCCAGCGTGCCTGATATTTCGTAGGGTGCCGCCTCGCCGAGCGTCGCGGCAAATTCTGCCGCCGCCTCGCCGATCAGATAGGCCTTGGCGATCCGCGGGAAATAGGGCGCAAGCGTCGTAATACCGCCCGCCTTCGGCAATCCACCGGCAATCCAATAGATCCTGTTATAGCTCGAAAGTGCCGGAGCCGCAGCATCCGCATTCGTCGCCTTGGAATCGTTGACGAAGACGACATTACCGCGCCGGCCGATCGGTTGCATGCGATGCTTGAGGCCGGGGAAGGATGCAAGACCCGCACGGATGTCCTCGGCGGAGACACCCACCGCAAGGCAGGCGGCGACCGCGGCAGCAGCGTTCTGTGCATTGTGACTGCCGCGCAGCGTCTGGATGCCGTCGAGATCGACGAAGGGCAGCATGGCACCACCCGCTGCCTGGATGAGCTTCGTGCCTTCGGCATAAATACCGTCGGCCAGCACATTGCGGCGGGATATCCTGACCACCTTCACGCCTGCCCGCTCGATGCGGTCGGCAATCAGCACCGAATGGCTGTCATCGACGCCGACTACAGCGACATCGCTGCCGGCGACCAGCCGTTCCTTGACATCCGCATAGTGCTGCATCGTGCCATGCCGATCGAGGTGATCGGGCGTCAGGTTGAGCAGGATGCCGGCGGACGGATTGAGCGTCGGCGCAAGATCGATCTGGTAGGAGGAACATTCGACGACGAAATAGCGCTCGCTCTTCGGCGGATCGAGCGTCAGTACGGCCGTGCCGATATTGCCGCCGAGCTGCGTATCGCGGCCGCTCGATTTCAGGATATGGGCAATCAGTGCCGTCGTCGTCGATTTGCCGTTCGTTCCGGTGATCGCGATGAAGGGGCAATCGGGAGCATGCGCGCGGCGCGCCCGCACGAAGAGCTCGACATCGCCAACGATATCGACGCCAGCCGCACGCGCGAGATCAACGGTCCAGTGCGGCTTCGGATGGGTGAGCGGCACGCCGGGAGAAAGCACGAAGAGCGCCTGCGCGCTCCAGTCGATCGTGTGCAGGTCGGCGGTAGCAATGCCTTCCGATGCGGCCTTGGCAACGCTGTCAGGATTGTCGTCCCAAGCTGTGACATCAGCACCGCCAGCGATCAGCGCCTTGGCGGTCGCTGAGCCGGAGCCGCCGAGACCGAAGAGAGCGACCTTCTTTCCTGCAAGCGTCGTGACCGGGATCATGACCGCCTCACCGCAGCTTCAGGGTGGAAAGGCCGAGCATGGCAAGGCCGACGGCGATGATCCAGAAGCGGATCACCACCTGGCTCTCAGTCCAGCCCTTCTTTTCGAAATGGTGGTGGATCGGCGCCATGAGGAAGACGCGCCGGCCAGTCATCTTGAAGAAGCCGACCTGGATGATGACCGACAGGGTTTCTATGACGAAGAGGCCGCCGACGATCGCCATGACGATCTCATGCTTGGTGGCGACGGCAACCGTACCGATCGTGCCGCCGAGCGCCAGCGACCCGGTATCCCCCATGAAAATCGCCGCCGGGGGGGCGTTGAACCAAAGGAAGCCGAGGCCCGCGCCGATAACGGCGCCGAGCACGACGGCAAGCTCGCCAGTACCGGGCACGAAATTGATCTGAAGGTAATTGGCAAAGACCGCATTACCGGCGAGATAGGCGATGATGCCGAAGGCGGCGGCGGCAATCATGACCGGCACGATAGCAAGGCCGTCGAGGCCATCAGTCAGGTTCACGGCATTGCCGGCGCCGACGATGACGAAGCCGCCGAAGACGACGAACATGATGCCGATATTGATCAAGAAGTCCTTGAAGAAGGGAAATGCAATCGAGGAGCCGAAGGTGGAGCCTGCCGGACCCGAGACGAGCGCCGTGCGCATCATGAAATAGACGGCGATGCCGGCAATGATGAACTCGATGCCGAGACGCGCCTTGCCCGAAAAGCCCTTGTGGCTCTGCTTGGTGACCTTGAGATAATCGTCATAGAAGCCGATGGCGCCGAAGCCGAGCGTCACGAGCAGCGTCGCCACGACATAGACATTGGAAAGATCGGCCCAGAGCAGCGACGCGCCGACGATGCCGGCAAGGATCATCAGGCCGCCCATGGTCGGCGTACCGGCCTTCTTGAAATGCGTTTGCGGCCCGTCGGCGCGGATCGGCTGGCCCTTGCCTTGCCGGATGCGCAGCGAGTTGATGATAGCAGGCCCGAAGAGGAAGACGATCAGAGCGGAGGTAAAAAGAGCGGCACCCGCCCGGAAGGTAATGTACCTGAACAAATTCAGAAATTTGAAATATTCCGACAGTTCGACTAGCCAAATCAGCATTCAAGGCCCCTTTTACCCGATCATAGTTCGCGTTGCGTGTCTGAAACTGGCGGGTACTTGTCAAGGAGCGCGGCGACAATCTTGCCGAAACCGATCCCCAGAGACGACTTCACCATCAACACGTCGCCAGGTGCGATCGAGTTCAATACGAATTCCAACAATTCTTCCGTCTTCTCGCGATGCTCGACTGCGACGCTGTCGGGAAGCGATTCTTTCAGCACCACCATCTCAGGCCCCGCGAGCCAGACATGTTCGAGACCGGCGGCCAGCAGCGGGCCGGCAAGATCCGCATGCACCTGCTCAGCAAATTCACCCATTTCCAGCATGTCGCCGAGCACGGCGATGCGGCGTCCCCGGCCGGTCGGTTCGGCTGTCGCAAGCAGCGCGATCGCCGCGCGCATGGAGGCCGGATTGGCGTTATAGCTCTCATCGATCAGCGTGAGGCTGCCATTGCCGATCGGAAGCCTGTAGCGCTTGCCCCTACCCTTTTCCGGCTTCAGCGTCGCAAGTGCTTCGATTGCCTTGTCGAGGCTGGCGCCGACGATCGTCACGACACCCAATGCAGCCAGCGCATTCTCAGCGATGTGGCGGCCCGGCGCGCCGATGCGCACTTCCTTGGTATCGCCTCCAACCGTCATCCAGAGCGTCGAGCTTTCGTCCGAGCCGTTGAATTCAGCGAGACGGAACTCCGCCTTGGCATGCTGGCCAAAGGAATGGATCTTCGTGATGCCGAGCGCCTGGGCTGCCTGCTCCAGGAAATTGAACTGATCATTGTCGCGGTTGAGAACGACGTCGCCGCCCGGCTCAAGCCCCTCGAAGATTTCCGCCTTGGCGGCGGCAATTTCCTGAACGCTCTGGAAATTGCCGAGATGGGCCGGCGCGATCGTCGTGATGACAGCGACATGCGGTCGGATCATCTTCACAAGCGGCCGGATCTCGTCCGGATGGTTCATGCCGACCTCGAAGACGCCGAAATAGGTGTCGATCGGCATGCGTGCCAAGGTCAGCGGCACGCCCCAATGATTGTTGAAGGAAGCAACGGACGCATGCACCTTGCCGGAGGGAGACAGCACATGGCGCAGCATCTCCTTGGTCGTCGTCTTGCCGACCGATCCGGTGACGGCAATGATCTTCGCCCGCGAACGCTCACGCGACGCAAGCCCCAGACGGCCGAGCGCGGCAAGCACGTCCTCGACCACGATCATCGGCACTGTCAGGCGCCCCATGGCCGGCAGGCGGGCCTCGCTGACGACCAGCAGCGACGCGCCGTTTGCCATCGCCATCGAAGCATAATCGTGCCCATCCACGCGGTCGCCCTTGATCGCGAAGAAGGCCTCACCGGGCGCAATCGAGCGGCTGTCGATGGAAATGCCGGTAATACCCTGCGGCAGCGAGCCGAACGGACGGCCCGCCATCGCGGCGATCATGTCTTCGGTGGTCCAGAGCCAGTTCATGGTACCCGCTCCTCCAAAGCCTTGCGCACTTCGGCATGATCGGAAAACGGCAGCGTGACGCTGCCGACCGTCTGCCCCTCTTCATGTCCCTTGCCGGCAACGATCAGCGTATCGCCGGATTTCAGCTGCAGAACCGCCTCACGTATCGCCTGGGCGCGGTCGCCGATCTCGGAAGCGCATTTGGCCGCGGCCATGATCTCGCCGCGGATCGCAGCCGGCTCTTCCGAGCGCGGATTATCATCGGTGACGATGACGACATCGGCAAGCCGGCAGGCGATCTCGCCCATAATCGGCCGTTTGCCGCGGTCACGGTCTCCGCCGCAGCCGAACACGACGATGACGCGGCCCGTCGTGAACGGACGCACCGAGTTTAGCACATTTTCCAGCGCGTCCGGCTTGTGGGCGTAATCGACATAGGCGAGCGCGCCGTCCTTGGTATGACCGACCAGCTCAAGACGGCCGGAAGCACCCTGCAGCTTTTCGAGTGCCGCCATCGCGATCTTTGCCGGAACGCCGGTCGACATGGCGAGCGCCGCAGCAACCAGCGCATTGGCGATCTGGAAATCCCCGGCAAGCGGAATATCGACTTCGAAGATCTCACCTTCGGCATGGACTTCCGCAACCTGCTTGTGACGGAAATGCTCGACACGCTTCAGCGTCAGATAGGCACCCTTGCGGCCAACCGTACGCACATCGTGGCCGGCAGCCGTCGCCGCCTTGATCGCCTGCTCCGACCACGGATCGTCTGCGAAGATGATGGCAGGCGAGCCCTTCGGCAGCACCCGGTCGAAGAGATGCATCTTGGCGGCCATATAGTCTTCGACCGTCGGATGGTAATCCATATGGTCGCGGCCGAGATTGGTGAAGGCGGCAGCTGCGAGCTTCACGCCGTCGAGGCGATACTGGTCGAGGCCGTGGCTGGAAGCCTCCATCGAGGCATGCGTGACGCCTTCATCGGCGAGTTCGGCGAGCAACTCGTGCAGCGATACAGTATCAGGCGTCGTCAGCGATCCATATTCATTGCGTGTCGGCGAGATGACGCCGGTCGTGCCGATCATCGCGGCCGCATGGCCGGCATGCGCCCAGATCTGCCGGGTAAAGGAAGCAACCGAGGTCTTGCCGGCCGTGCCCGTCACCGCAACCATCGTCGCCGGCTGGCGGCCGTAGAAATGCGAAGCGGCAACGGAGAGGAAACGGCGCGGCTCGGCAACGACCAGAACCGGTACGGGGGTCTCGGCCGCATGCGATGCGATGACGACGGCAGCACCTTTGGCAACCGCATCAGCGATGAAACCCGCACCATCGGCCTTGGAGCCGGCAATCGCCACGAAAGCCATTCCGGGCGCGACCTTCCGGCTGTCGGAAGACAATCCTGATATATCCAGCGCCCCGGCCGGTCCTTCAAGTTCAGCTTTGAGTTCCGGAAACGCATTTCCGGCGAGGTCCCGCAATTTCATCGAATGCACTTTTCTGGTTCAGGTCGACCGCCCCTTACGAATCGACACCGACATTGATTCACACTCAATAAGACACCAACAAGGCCGAACCGTCTTCGCCAAATTCCGGCTCGACGCCGAGGATGGGCGCTGCACGGCGTACGATGTTCTTGACCATGGGCGCCGCCGTATAGGCGGCGATGCGCTGGTGCTGCTCGCCATCAAGCGGTTCGTCGCAGAAGGTCAGCACCACATATCTTGGATTGTCGATCGGAAAAGCCGCCAGAAAGGCGTTGAAATTGAGGTTGCTGGCGTAGCGGCCGTTGACGACCTTGTCGGCTGTACCGGTCTTGCCGCCGACATTGAAGCCCGGCACGTCGGCGTTGCGGCCGGAGCCCTTCTGGCCATTCAGCTTGAAGAGATAGCGGATGTCGTCGCTCGTCCCCTTCTTGACGACCATCTCGGCCACGTCATCAGCCTGGTCGCGGGTGCGCGGCAGGAAAGTCGGCTCGATCAGCTTGCCGCCATTGATGAGCGCAGCACCAGCGACAGCCGTCTGCAGCGGCGTCGTCGCCACACCATGGCCGAAGGAGATCGTGATGGAATTGATCTTTTTCCAGACGCGCGGCTGGCTCGGCATCTTCACCTCCGGCAGCTCGGTCTGCATCTTGGTCAGCAGGCCGAAACGCGTCAGATAGTCCTTCTGCATCTCCATGCCGACGATATCGATCATTCTCGCCGTGCCGATATTGGAGGAATATTCGAAGATTTCCGGAACGGTCAGCCAGCGGCGCTGGCCGTGGAAGTCGTGAATGGTGAAGCCCCCGATGCGGATCGGGTTGGTCGCGTCGAAACTATCCTTCAGCGAGACCTTGCCGCTGTCGATCGCCATTGCGGTCGAGAAGGTCTTAAAGGTCGAGCCCATCTCGAACGTCCCGTTCGACATGCGGTTCAGCCAGCCGTCCTTGGAGCCTTCCTGCGGATTGTTCGGATCGAAATCCGGCGCAGACGCCATGGCGAGCACTTCGCCGGTATGGGCATCCAGCACGACGGCCCCCGCACCCTTTGCCTTGTAATTGACCACCGCATTGGCGACGACATCGCGCACGATCGCCTGCACGCGCACATCGATCGAAAGGCGCACCGGCTCCAGCGGCTGGTTGCTCGTCATGCCGACCGAGGCGAGATCGGCAAGCCCCTGGTCGTCGATATATTTTTCCATGCCGGCCACGCCGCGGTTGTCGATGTTGACATAGCCGAGGATATGCGCGGCCGTCGCGCCGCCCGGATAGAAGCGGCGCTTTTCCGGACGGAAACCTATGCCGGGAATACCAAGCGCCAGGATCTGGCTCTGCTGTTTCGGCGTCAGCTGGCGGCGCAGCCAGGCGAAATGCGAGGTGCGGCTCGAGAGCTTCTTGTAGGTATCCTTGACGTCGAGGTCGGAAAGCACCGTCTGCAGCTTCTCTACGGCCTCGTCGGTATCGACGATCTTGTTCGGCTCGGCAAAGAGCGAAACGGTTCGGATATCGGTCGCCAGCACTTCGCCGTTGCGGTCGACAATATCGGGGCGCGACGCCATCAGCCGATCGGGCGGAAGGATGGACGAGACCGATTCCGGTTCCTTCATCGCATATTCGACCATACGGGCGCCGATAACCGCATAGAGGGCGGTAAAGCCGACGATCAGCAGGCCGACGCGGCTCCTGGCCTGCCCGGCCCTGCGCTTGCGCGAGCCTTCGATCGCCATGCCCGAGGGGGCGCCGAAACGGTCGTAGACGCCGGCGGAAAAATGCGCCTGGCTCTTCAGCACCATGATGCGGGAAAGGAAGGACATTATTCCACCGCTCCCGTTTCGATCTGGTCCGCGTCTTCGGCTTCGCGGGGCGCTGGCATCGGGATCGGTTGAGCCTTGGCGGCAGCACCCGGCTTGGCGCCCGCCTTGGCTTCGGTGATATCAGGCGGAGGAACCTGCGACTTCAGCATCGGCAGCTCGCGCGCATGGGCAAGCGAGGTCGAATCCGTCGGCTGCAGCTGCAGCTCGCTGTTATAGGCATTGACCAGCCGCTCCAGCCGGTTCGGCTGCGATTGCAGCGCCCAGTCGGCCTTCAGGAGATCGATCGTGTCCTTCTCCAGCTTGATCTCCGCTTCGAGGCGATGAACCTCCTCGAGCTTAAGCTCCGCGCGGTGCTTGATCGTATAGGTGACGGCGGCTGCCGCTGTCATGATGCCGATGAGCACAAGATCGAACGTTCTCAGCATATCAACCTCCAAGCTTTCCGAGGCTGGCAAGATTTGGGAATCCGAAGAGCGACATGTCTTCGGATTCAGCGGGGGCGGTGGTGCGCTGGCCGGCGCGCAGCTTGGCGGAACGGGCGCGCGGATTGGCCTGAGCTTCTTCTTCGCTGGCAGAAACCATCGACTTGCCGACCGGCTCGAAGGTCGCGGCGCGCTCATGCGCAATGGGCAGATGACGGGAGCCGGAAGCCTTGCCGGCACGGTCGGAGAAGAACTTCTTGACGATACGGTCTTCCAGCGAATGGAAGGTGACGACGACGAGACGGCCGCCGGGCTTCAGCGCCCGCTCGGCAGCAAACAGCGCCTGCGCCAGCTCGCCGAGCTCGTCATTGACGAAGATGCGCAGCGCCTGGAAGACGCGCGTTGCCGGATGGATCTTGTCCTTCATCTTGCGCGGCGTCACCAGCTCGATCAGGCCGGCGAGATCGCGCGTCGTCTCGAAAGTTTTTTCGACGCGGCGCTTTTCGATCGCATGCGCAATGCGTGGCGCTTGGCTCTCTTCGCCGAGATAGTGGAAAATCCGGATGAGATCGGCGACCTTGGCGCGATTGACCACATCGGCAGCGGAAACACCGGCAGCCGACATGCGCATGTCGAGCGGCCCGCTCTTCTGGAACGAGAAGCCGCGCTCGGCCTCATCGATCTGCATGGAGGAAACACCGATATCGAGCACCACGCCATCAAGCCCGCCACCGGGCGCATGATTGGCAAGTTGCGAAAATTGCGAATGGATGAGCTTGAGATGACCGCTATGGGCGGCGACGAGCGCCTGGCCGGCGGCAATCGCCGTCGGATCGCGATCGAGCGCGATCACATCGGCACCTGCGTCGAGAATGGCGGAGGTATAGCCACCCGCACCAAAGGTGCCATCGAGGATGACCTTGCCGGAAAAAGGCTCCAGCGCCGCAACCACTTCCTTGAGAAGAACCGGAATGTGGCGAACCGGTCCGCCACCGGCTTCAGTTGAACCTCCGCCAGGATTCGCCGCCATTCCGTTCCCTCGTTCGTTCAGGAACGCTTGCCCGCCAGCTTGCGCTCCCCTCGTGCCTGCGCCTGTGCGGCCGCGAATGCTTGCGGCTGCCAGAGCTGAAAGTGATCCGCCCGACCCACGAAGGTCACCTCGTCCGAAATACCGGTGAAGCCGCGAATGAAATCCGTGACCATCAACCGCCCCTCGGCGTCGAGCTTCATGAAGACCCCGCCCCCATGAATGAGAAGCGACATCTCGTTTGCATCCGGCGAAAACGGATCCTCCGCCGCAATCTGCCGCTCGAACCTTTCCAGAAGATCCAAACCGCCGACGCTGATCGCCGGAAACACAAAGTCCTGAAAGCAATAAAGCTCCTGAACGTTGCGCTGCGCCAGCACGGAACGAAACGCCGCCGGCACGGAAACCCGGCCCTTGGTATCGATCCTGTTGGTCGCATTCGAAAGGAAGCGGCTCATGACACGAA
Source organism: Rhizobium sp. YAF28 (assembly GCF_052113285.1). Lineage (NCBI taxonomy): Bacteria > Pseudomonadati > Pseudomonadota > Alphaproteobacteria > Hyphomicrobiales > Rhizobiaceae > Rhizobium > Rhizobium sp. YAF28. The sequence continues at coordinate 319,359 of NZ_JBFRCX010000005.1, forward strand.
ACATCCGTTTCCGAAAGAGCCCGGAATGCCATTGGCCGCCCGAAACCCTCAAAGTCAGGCACAGCTTCGCAAGCCGAAAGAACCAAGGCCCTCCCGACGCTTCCGATCCGGAAGGCGCCTTTGCTTTGCGATTGATGGGCAGATGATTGCCCTGATGCAGTGCGCATTTGGGATAGCATGGGACCATATGGGCGTCAATGGGATGAGCCCATTTTGAGGCGGGCGCAGTATCAAACATTTATAAGCTGTTAAGTTTAACAAAGGGTTAGGAAAGCGATTCTCAAACGCCACCCGAAGCACACTGAGCGAACGGGAGATCCGGCCAAGCAAGATCCGTGAGACCTCGCCTCCATTTCAGACATTTCAATGGCTTGATAGGAAGGATATTGGATTTTGCGGCAAAGCGGACGCCGGAAAAGGTAATCGCCAGTTGGCCTGTAAGCCGGGTTCTGTATGGCTCCGGCGAACCGGAACGTGGCAGCCATTCATCTGGGACAGCGCTTGCACGCTGCCTCACGCAACCCACCCGGATGACTGACCCAGAAACAGGCCGGAAGGCTTTCGCCAACCGCGTCATCCCTATTCGGTTTTGCTCCCGGTGGGGTTTACCGTGCCATATCCGTTGCCGGAGATGCGGTGGGCTCTTACCCCACCCTTTCACCCTTACCTGTCAAGACAGGCGGTTTGCTTTCTGTGGCACTTTCCCTGAGGTCGCCCTCGCCGGACGTTATCCGGCACCGTGTTTCCGTGGAGCCCGGACTTTCCTCACCCTACCGCCTTTCGGCATTGGTAAAGCGCGGCTGCCCGGCCAACTGGCAGGGGCTCCCTTAAACGAGGAAGCCCGCAAATGCCAACGAAATATGGGGTGGTAGGCTTAACGGAAATAAGGTGTGAAATCCGTGGCGTAGCCCTGATCCTTGATTCTGCCTGCCAGAAGCAGTTCAGCCCCCAGCCTGCCGATCTCGTCGGAGCTCTTGGCAGACGTTCCCGAGCAGCCGGTCAGAACGGCAATATGCGGCGAAGCGGTATAGCCAATCATCGGATAGCGGCTCTTGGTATAGGAGACCACGCAGGATGCACTCGAAATGGACCGTGCCTCGAGTTCCGGCACGATGCGTGCAACGATGCCCTCGAAGTGTTCGCGCGCAACCTCGCGCCCGTCGGTGCGGAACCAGGCACGCATGTCTTTATCATTGTTCAGCACCAGATTGTCCGGATCACCGCCGATCTTCAGATAAAGCCTGCCGTCGGGATAGCGGATCGGCGGCAGCAGGTAGATGTCGATGCCGGGTGCATCGAGGATCAGCGACGGCATGCCGGCAAAGCGATGCGCATCCTCTTCCGCCACTTCGAAAAGTGTCACGGTGCGCCCGTAAACCGTCATATCAACGGATTGCGGCAAGAGATTCTGCGAAATGGAAAAACCGCCGGCCGCAAGCAGCACTTTCTCGGCGCGATAGACCTCGCCGCCCGCCATTGTGACGACAGCCGCACCGCCCTCCTCCCGGATCGAGATGACATGATCACGGATCACCGCCGCACCTGCCTTCTCGGCAAGCAGCGACTGCGCCCTTACAAGCTTGCGCGGGCTGATATGCCCCGCTCCCTTCGCTTCGAAAATGCCGGTACTGCCGGAGGGAAAGGCGAAATAGGGAAACTGTCTCTTCAGGCCAACCTCATCGAGGGAGGCGGTCTCCACACCGAGCGAGATCGCTGCCCGCCTTGTATCGTTGAGATAATCGCTTTCGGAAGGCGCCACGGCGACACAGCCTGCCTCCGTATAGAAATCGATGCCGCTTTCTTTGGCGATCTCGCCATAGCGGGCGATGGAGCGATTGGCGAGCAGGGCCCAGTCGCGATCCGGATCGATGGTGCGGGTGATGCGTCCTTCATCATAATGGCTGGCGAAGACGCCGTCGTGCGCCTTGCGGTCTTCAGGCTCGTCCGGGCCGATGACGGCAACGCCGTCCGTCTGGCGCGCCAGATATTTTGCGGCCGCGGCACCCATCATGCCGCGGCCGATGACGATGAATTTAAAATCGACTGCCATATCTCACCTCGCTAAAGGCTAGCGATAACATGGCAATCGTTCTGAATCATCCGGCCCCTGTCAGAGACAAGCGTTTCCGTTTCAGAGCATCGCAAGAACCTTGCCGCAATAGGACTTGGAGACCGGGTTCATGCGCGTCGCGCCGTGACCGGCATTGTACTTGAGGATGGTATTGCAGGTCTGCCCGCCACCGAGATCGTGGGCGGCCGCCAGGTACTTCATGCCGTATTTGATGTTGGTTTCCGGATCGAACAGACCCTTGGCACCGCCGGAATAGCCCATCATGCGGGCCGTCGCCGGCTTGATCTGCATCAGGCCGATTTCGCCGTGGCTGCCGCGCGCCATCGGATTGAAATTGCTTTCAACACGGATGACAGCAGTCGCAAGAGCCACCGGCACATCATATTGATTGGCATATTTGCTGATCAATGCGGAATAGGAATTGCCGGAAACATCGGCGACGGGATAGCCACTCTGGCGCTCGACCGTCTTCAGCGGACGCTCTGTTTTCTTCTGTACACGCTGCGCCGTTCTCTGCGGGCGTTCTTTCTTATGCACGCGCTCCGCTGTCTTCTGCGGACGCTCCACTTTCTTCACGGGCGCATCGGCTCGTACGCCCCAGTCATTCGCAAAGGCAAAGCTATTTCCCGCCAGCACCATGCCAACGCATGCTGCAGCAACAACAATCAATTTTCTCATGTAGTCTTGATCACTCCGACCCAAAGAATTGCCGGGCTGCGCGCCTCGCCAGCATGGAGAATACCTGACCAAGAACTGATCAGGTTTCGCAGCAATTCTTATCGTTTCACATGACGCCTTCGATTTAACTTGGGAACAACCATCGGCGCCGCTTAGCGGAAGCTCTTAGACCATCGCAATGAGGAGATAATAGGGAAATGATGTGGCAGTCCGAATTTCGCGTCTGAACATGGAAAATCGGTAATGTCAGAAACTATGAAAGGTCAGGAATACCGCGGCAGCGCCGAAAGCAGGCGATGCAGCGTATCGATCGTCGAGAAATCGGCGATCCCGTCTACCCGTTCGGGGCGGAAATGCCGCTGGAAGGCTTCCACGTCCCCGGCCGTCTTATCGCTGAATTCGCCTGTGATCTCAGTGCCGTAACCATAGAGCGACAGCATGGACTGCAGTGCCTCGATCGGCTGCCCGCGATCACCGCGCTGGAAGAAGCGCCCGCCGGTAATAGCGGCCGGTTCCACCCAATGGCCGATGCCGGCCCGATACAGCTCGCGCCAGGGGAATTTTTCGCCCGGATCGACCTTGCGCACAGGGGCGACGTCGGAGTGGCCGAGCACCCTTTCAGGCGCGATTGACCAGCGATCGCCGCAATCGCGACATAATTCGATCACCGCCGCAATCTGCTTTTTCGGATAATCCGGAAGCCCGCCCGGATGGCCGGCATTGGCGATCTCGATGCCGATTGACAGTGAGTTGATATCCGTCTCGCCGTGCCAGAAACTCTTGCCCGCATGCCATGCGCGCCGATTCTCAGGCACGAGTTGCACGATCTCGCCGTCCGGGTGCACGAAATAATGGCTTGAGACCTGGCTTTCGTCCCGACAGAGCCACTCGAGTGCTCCTTCCGGGCTCGGCATGCCGGTATAGTGCAGCAGGATCATATCAGGCTTGCGTCCGTCAGCGCGCTCGCCATGGTTCGGCGAAGGCTGGACGCACGCCTGCTTGTAATCGGCCTCGAATGAGGTCATGCGGCGCGGCGTTCCTTTTCGATCGCCGCATAGGCGTCGTTCAGCGCTGCCATACGTTCATTGGCAATCGCATGAAACTCTTCCGGCACGCCGCGCGAGATCAGCCGGTCCGGATGATGCTCGCTGACGAGCACATGGTAGTGGCGGCGGATCGTCGGGAAATCATCTGCCGGCGAAACTCCGAGAACCTTGTAGGGGTCGCGTCCATCGGAAACGTGACGCGCAGCGATCTGATCGAAACGGGCCTCGCTCATCTGGAAGATCTCGGCGATATGGCGCAGGAAATTCATTTCATTCTCGTGGATCAGCCCATCCGCCTTGGCAATATGGAACAGACCATCAAGAACGTCTTCCAGAACCGGGCAATTGGCGGCGCAGGTCGAGCAGAGCGTAGACAGCTTCGCTGCATAGGCCTCGTAACCGGCAACGTCCTGGCGGGCGAGATTATAGAGGCGCGCGACATTCTTCGCCTCGCTCGGAGGAAACTCGAAGATATCGCGGAAAGCCTGCACTTCCTTTTCGCTGACGATACCGTCAGCCTTTGCCATCTTGGCCGAAAGCGCAATGACAGCTACGGAGAAAGCAACCTTGCGGCGCGTCTCCGGATCACCTTCGAAAACCGTGCGAATAGCCTCGACCACCGCGGAGAGCGCATTGCCCGCCGCATTGCCAATGGCATTCACCAGTTTTTCCCAGAAAGACATCGTCATCTTCTCGCAATGCAGCAAGTTCTAGAAGAAACACCTTGACCAAATAATCGTTGCCATTGCAAGGCGGCTATTGGTCGTAGGTTTGAAAACAGTTTTCACAATTCGGTAATGGTCGCTGATGCCGCGACCATCCGCTGTGTCCGCCATTTCCTGTATTATCCACACAGCGGCCGGCGATTTCCACAACACTTATGGATAGGTGGACTGGCATTGAACCGATTATATCGCCGCTTCCGGCACCCGCTCCGCAGAAAGGCGCGTTTTTCGTAAATTCTTTACTTTACAGGCCACTTTCCCTGCCGCATCCATGCGTTACCTGAAGCATGTCGCGCAAAACTGTACAGCGGTTTTGCGGTCACGACATGCGGAAAACAAAGACTTAACGCGTGGCAGACGGATCTGAAAAATCGTGACACGCTTTAGGCTGCACGTAGTCGCGCATCGGGCGCCAAAGGAGGGATTATGGCCAAACAGAAAGTCGCAATGCTGACCGCCGGAGGCCTCGCGCCCTGCCTCTCATCCGCCGTCGGCGGCCTCATCGAACGATATAGCGACGTTGCACCCGATATCGAGCTCATCGCCTACAAGTCCGGTTATCAGGGCGTGCTGCTCGGCGACAGCGTCGCGATCAACAAGGAAATGCGCGAGAAGGCGCCGCGCCTGCACCGTTATGGCGGCTCGCCGATCGGCAACAGCCGCGTGAAGCTCACCAATGCCGCCGACTGCGTGAAGCGCGGTCTCGTCAAGGAAGGCGAAAATCCGTTGCGGGTCGCCGCGGAGCGCCTTGCCAATGACGGCGTCACCATCTTGCATACGATCGGCGGCGACGACACGAATACGACAGCCGCGGATCTGGCCGCCTATCTTGCGGCAAACGGTTATGATCTCACGGTCGTCGGCCTGCCGAAAACCGTCGACAACGACGTCGTGCCGATCCGCCAGTCGCTCGGCGCCTGGACGGCCGCCGAAGTCGGCGCCCACTTCTTCGACAATGTCAGCAACGAACAGACCGCCGCCCCGCGCACGCTCGTCATTCACGAGGTCATGGGCCGCCACTGCGGCTGGCTGACGGCCGCTACCGCCCGCGCCTATCTCCAGCGCACCAAAGGCAATGAATATGTCGATGGCCTGATGATGAACGCGCATATGAAGAGCATCGACGCCGTCTACCTGCCGGAAATGGCCTTCGATCTCGATGCCGAGGCCGCGCGCCTGAAGGAGATCATGGACCGCACCGGCCATGCCACGGTCTTCGTATCGGAAGGCGCCTGCCTCGATGCCATCGTTGCCGAACGCGAGGCCGCCGGCGAGACGGTCAAGCGCGATGCCTTCGGACATGTGAAGATCGACACGATCAATGTCGGCGCCTGGTTCCAGAAGCAGTTCGCAAGCCTGCTCGATGCCGAGCGCTCGCTCGTCCAGAAATCCGGTTATTTCGCCCGTTCAGCACCGGCAAACGGCGACGATCTGCGCCTGATCCAGAGCATGGTAGACCTCGCAGTCGAAAGCGCTCTCAACAAGATCTCGGGTGTAACCGGCCATGATGAAGCGCAGAACGGCAAGTTGCGCACAATAGAATTTCCGCGCATCAAGGGTGGCAAGCCATTTGATCTTGCAACCGCATGGTTTGGTGAAGTAATGAGCCAGATCGGGCAAAAATACAGGGCGGCATGATTGACGGATGGCTAATATGGTGTCTTTGCTTGTTCTCTAGGAATAGGAGGAGATTCCATGTCGCTTGAAGCTTGGCTCGCTTTTGCAGCCGCATCCGCCATCATGCTCGCCATACCGGGACCGACCATTCTTCTGGTCGTTTCCTATGCGCTGGGTCATGGCCGGAAAACGGCGCTGGCGACCGTTTCGGGCGTGGCGCTCGGCGATTTCACGGCCATGACGGCGTCGCTTTTTGGACTGGGCGCACTGCTCGCCGCATCCGCGACACTGTTCACCGTGCTGAAGTGGATCGGCGGCGCTTACCTGATTTGGCTCGGAATCAAGCTCTGGCGGGCTCCGATCGTCGGCGAACACATCGCGGACAACGATAACCTGCCGGAAGAAAAGTCGCTGCGGATCTTCCTGCACGCCTATATGGTGACGGCGTTGAACCCGAAGAGCATTGTCTTCTTCGTCGCCTTCGTTCCGCAGTTCCTCAACCCCGCCCTTCCCTTCTTCGATCAGATGCTGATCATGGAAGCGACATTCCTCGTTCTCGCCACCATTAATGCGTCCTGCTACGCCATGGCCGCGCATGCCGCCCGAGGCCTGATTCGTAAGGCCAGCGTGCAGCGCGCGGTCAACCGCACCGGTGGCACTCTCCTCATCGCTGCCGGCGCCGTAACCGCCGGGTATCGTCGTATTGCAGCCTAGTAATATTCCGTGGTTGCTGGAAAGCCACGAATAGGTTAATGGCTATCCCCGGGCTTAAGGTATTTAGTAACTTTTAAGACGCTGCCGGGGCGGCGGGATTCACGAAAGTGAGAGAATGGTAGCGATCGGATTTTCCGGCCTGAAACGCAGTCTTGTGGTCTCTACCATGCTCTGCGGTGTCATTTCCGGATGCGCGAGCGTCGAATATACCTCTCAGGCGGAACTGACCGCCGCACAGACCGTGATTCCCATGCCGAAGCCGGGTGAAGATGCAACGCTGGCTGCTATCCCGACTGCTGAAGGCGCAAACGGCCCGGCCGTCGCCACTCTCAATCCCCAGGCAGCAACTGCCGCACCTGTTCTCACTGCAGCCGCAATGCCGAATGTCGTCTCCCCCGTGCAGCAGCAGGCTGGCGATTTTGCCATGCAGGGCGGTGTCCAGCAGGTTGCCGTCAACGGCTATGCTCCCATTCCGCTCACGCCCGAAATGACGGCGATCCAGTCCGTCGTTCCGACGCCGCGTCCGGGCTCGCCGGCAAGCCCCTCCACGCAGCTTGCCTTCGCCGCCACCACACCGCAGAACGGCGCGCTCGCAGCGCTTGCCGCCGTCGACACCACACCGCGCTTCACCATGGACTACGGCTTCGACGAGTCCGGTCCGATCGATCCGCCGGCCGCCCCGCCGATGTTCAGCGATGACGACCGCGACGATGCGCCGACCGTCGAAAAGAGCTTCGTCAGCAAGCTCATCAGCAAATATTCGAAGCTTTACGAAATTCCGGAATCGCTGCTCCACCGCGTCGTTCATCGCGAGAGCCGCTACAATTCCAAGGCCTACAACAAGCGCGGCTACTTCGGTCTCATGCAGATCAAGTACAACACCGCAAAGTCGATGGGTTACGGCGGCAATCCCGCCGGCCTCTTCGACGCCGAAACCAATATCAAATATGCAGGCAAGTACCTGCAGGGCGCCTGGCAGGTAGCCGACAAGAAGGAAGACGACGCCGTTCGTCTCTATGCCCGCGGTTACTATTATGACGCCAAGCGCAAGGGCATGACCGACATTGCCCAAGGCAATTACTGATAGTCCAATTACTGATACAAAACACCATCAGTGACGGGCCTCAGCCGGCTTCGCCGACTGAAGCGTATTGAGAATTTCCTTCAGCACGATCTGCGGCCTGTAGCCCAGCCAGCTCGGCGTCAACCCCATGCGGACGAAAACGAGATTGGCCGAAGGAATGATTGCCACCGTCTGGCCGTCATGGCCCTGCATCCAGAACGTATCCTGCGGCAGGCCGAATTCCGCGCTCGTGCCGCCCCCCGGCCCCGCAAGCCAGGCCTGGCCTTGCGTATATTTGCCGCCCGAACTTGCCGTCGGCGTGCGGATCATCGCAACAAACCCTTCCGGCAAAAGCCTCTGGCCGTTCCACACGCCATCCTGAAGCAGGAACTGGCCGAAACGCGCCCAGTCATGCCCCGTGGCATAGAGATAGGAACTGCCGGTAAACGTACCGCGCTCATCGGCCTCGAAGACAGCGCTCGTCATCCCGAGTGGAGAAAACAGCGCATCGCGGGGATAATCGAACGCCGCCCGCGGATCGCCGACCTTGTTCATCCAGATACGTGACAGAAGCACGGCCGTACCGCTGGAATACCGGAAAACTGAGCCCGGAGCAGCCACCAGAGGCGCACCGGCCGGCAGGGAAACCATATCGGGGTCGAGGTAGAGCATGCGCGTCACATCGGCAACTGCGCCATAATCCTCGTTGAAAGCGAGCCCGCTTTCCATGCCGAGCAAGTCGGAGAGCTTGATGTCGCCGCGCGGATCATTCGCCCATTGCGGCAGGAGATGCGTGTCATCGAAGGAGATCTTGCCCGACAGCATCAGCCTGCCGATCAGCGCCGCATTGACGGTCTTCGTCATCGACCAGCCGACCAGCGGCGTATCGGCGTTGAAGCCCGGCCCGTAGCTTTCGGCAATGATGCGACCATCCTGCACGACGACCATCGCCCGCATGGCAGGCCCAGCAAGCTTGGCGTCGGCGAGAAGGGCCGCGACTTTGGCATTGCCGGTCGCAGGATCAACGCCGTCGCCGTCCGGCCAGACCGCGTCATTTTCACCCACCTGAGGCGCCGGCACCAGCGGTGCGGCCCTGGCGGCGGCATCGAAATCGCCATCAGGCACGCTCGTGCAGCCCAGAGCACCGCGATAAAGCGCGTAGCTCGGCGCAAACAGGCCCATGAAACGCGAAGTCACCCGCCCGCTGTCACGATCGATCTCGACGCGCATCAGCCTGAGCAGCGGGTTTCCAGGCGCTTGGACATCGTCGTAAAGAACGGCGTCGGGATCACGACCGGCAATAAAGACATTGGAGCAGACGATCTTGGCTGCGTAGCCATTGCCCACCTTCAGGAGCTCCGGCGGGCTTATGGAGAGCCACGCGACTGCGCCTATGGCAACGAGAATGACGAGCAGGGTCAAGCCCTTGAAGATACGCGGAACAACTCGCATGCAATCCTCCACGGAACGGAGAGAAGCAGGAAACTTGGCTCACGGAAAGAGAGAAGCGAAAAGAAGTGTTTTAATCGACTTCAAATTTCGCGGAAGTCTTGGCCGGGTCTCCTCGAAGCCTTGGCCCACAGGGCTCGTCATCAAACTGTAGCAGAGGCGCGTTACACGCCCTGAACGCTAAAAAGGTGACAGACTCATGTCGGAATTTGCACCGGATACCGGCTTCCGCAAGAACCGGAAACTCAAGGCAGCGCTTCTCCGCCACAAGGCTTTTTCCAAGGACGGCTTCTCCGAGCGTCTCTTCGGCCTTCTCTTCTCCGGCCTCGTATACCCACAGATCTGGGAAGACCCGGATCTCGATATGCAGGCGATGGAGCTGAAGCCCAATCACCGTATCGTCACGATCGGCTCGGGCGGCTGCAACATGCTGGCCTACCTTTCCAAGGCGCCGGCTTCGATCGACGTGGTCGACCTCAATCCGCACCACATTGCGCTGAACAGGCTGAAGCTTGCCGCCTTCAAGAACCTGCCGGGCCATTCCGATCTCGTGCGCTTCCTGGCGATGCCGAACGAGAAGTCGAACAGCCGGGTTTTCGACCGCTATCTGTCGTCCAATCTCGATGATACGACCCGCGCCTACTGGAACACCCGCAAGTTCGGCCGCCGGCGCGTCACGGTTTTTGACCGCAACATTTATGAAACCGGCCTGCTCGGCCGCTTCATCGGTGCCGCTCATCTTCTCGCCCGCCTGCATGGCGTGAAACTGCAGGAAATGACCAAGGCCCGCACGATTCGCGAGCAGCGCCAGTTCTTCGACGATCAGATCGCTCCTCTCTTTGAAAAGCCCGTCGTTCGCTGGATCACCAACCGCAAGAGCTCGCTTTTCGGTCTTGGCATTCCGCCGCAGCAATATGACGAGCTGGCAAGCCTTGCCGCCGACAATTCCATCGCACCGGTTCTGAAACACCGTCTGGAAAAGCTCGCCTGCCATTTCCCGATGCGCGACAACTATTTCGCCTGGCAGGCCTTTGCGCGCCGCTACGCCGATGGCGAGGAAGGCCCGCTGCCGACCTATCTGAAGCCGGAGCACTATGAGGTGATCCGCGCCAATGTCGACCGCGTTAACGTACACCACGCAAGCTTCACCGAGCTTCTGGCCGGCGAGCCCGCCGCATCGCGCGACCGCTACATCCTGCTCGACGCGCAGGACTGGATGACGGACCAGCAGCTCAATGATGTCTGGCGCGAAATCACCCGCACCGCCCGCGATGGAGCCCGCGTGATCTTCCGCACGGCCGCCGAAAAGAGCATCATCGAAGGCCGCCTTGCCCCTGAAATCCGCGACCAGTGGCATTATTTCGAAGAGCAGTCGCGTGAGATGACCACCCAGGACCGCTCGGCAATCTACGGCGGCTTCCACATCTACGGGAAGAAGGCGTGAGCAAAGTCGACGAGATGACCGTCAAGAGCGAGGAACATGCCGACCTGATGGACGGCATGTACCGCTACCAGCGCCATTTCTATGATCTCACCCGCAAATATTATCTTCTCGGCCGTGACAGCACGATCCGCAATCTCGACGTTCCCGAGGGCGGCACGCTCCTAGAAGTCGGCTGCGGCACCGGCCGCAACATGGCGCTTGCCCACAAGCATTTCCCGACGGCCAAGCTCTACGGTCTCGACATTTCCCAGGAAATGCTGATTTCCGCCCGCAAGACTTTCGCCACCAAGGCGACGGTCCCGGATTTCCGGGTGGCGGATGCCACGGCCTATACGCCGCGCGAATTCGGCACCACCGGTTTCGACCGCATTCTGATTTCCTATGCACTGTCGATGATCCCGGATTGGGAACGCGCGGTGGATGCGTCGATTGCCGCGCTCAATCCCGGCGGCCAGCTCCACATCGTCGATTTCGGCCAGCAGGAGGGCCTGCCCGGCTGGTTCCGCAGCCTGCTGCAGGCCTGGCTCGCCAAATTCCATGTCACGCCGCGTGCCAATCTGCGCGAGGTTCTGGAAGCGCAATCCGCTGAAAACAACGCGCGGCTGTCGTTCGAGACGATCGGCGGCGGTTACGCCTGGCGGGCGGCGATTATCAGCAGGCGCTCATAATTCGCTTGTAAATAACCATTTTTTTACGTTGATATTAGAAAAGAGGGTTATACCCTCTGCAGGGCGCGTCTTTTCGAAGGTCAGGCTGTGGGGCAGATCCATCATCACGACGGAACATTTATGCGTCGGCTTCTGTTTTGCGTCCTGCCGCTTGCCCTGCTGCTCGCCGGTTGCAGCTCCACGGGTTACGATTATCTCGAAACCGCTTCTATAAAGCCGAAGGCCCGCTTCAAGGATACCGATCCCCAGGATTTCGGGCCCAAGCGCCCGCAGCAAAACGCTGTCCACGGCATCGACATTTCCAAATGGCAGGGTGATATCGACTGGCAGACGGTGCGCAAATCCGGCGTCGCCTTCGCCTTCATCAAGGCGACCGAAGGCAAGGACAGGATCGATCCGCGCTTTGACGAATACTGGCGCGAGGCAGCTGCGTCAGGCATTCCGCATGCGCCCTATCACTTCTATTATTTCTGCTCCTCCGCCGACGACCAGGCCGACTGGTTCATCCGCAACGTTCCCAGGGAATCCATGCGTCTGCCGCCGGTGCTGGATGTCGAGTGGAATGCAGAATCGAAGACCTGTCGCTTCCGCCCCGACCCGGCCACCGTACGTTCTGAAATGCAGCGCTTCATGGATCGCCTGGAAGCCTATTACGGCAAGCGGCCGATCATCTACACCTCTGTCGATTTCCACCGCGAGAATCTAGCCGGCTATTTCCAGGACTATCATTTCTGGGTCCGCTCGACCGCCAAACATCCTGACGTGACCTATGCCGACCGACGCTGGGCCTTCTGGCAGTATACGTCGACAGGCGTCATTCCCGGCATTCAGGGGCCAACGGATATCAATGTCTTCGCCGGCTCCGCGAAAAACTGGAACAACTGGGTGGCTGACGTTTCCAAGGATAGAAATTCTTAGTAACGTGCCCTAATCTTTCTTGCTTCCGTCACATTCATCTGTGAAATCGGCGGCATTCTATGTCATTTTACGAGGATCGTTTCATGCACCGCTCGCTCAAAAGCTGCTCTGCACTTGCCCTTCTGTTTGCCTGCGTCCTAGCAACAGGCGCTGCCGCCCAGCAGGCTCCGGATGCGGCAGCTTCGGCCCCGGCAGCACCCTGCGGTGGCGATCTCTCCACCTTCCTCCAGGGCGTCAAGAAAGAGGCGATTGCAGCGGGTGCGAGCGCCGAAGCAGCAGACCAGGCGTTGGCCGGCGCTGAGATCGATCCCAAAGTCCTGAGCCGCGACCGGGCCCAGGGCGTCTTCCGCCAGACCTTTCTGGAATTCTCGCAGCGCACCGTCAGCCAGGCTCGCCTCGATATCGGCCGCCAGAAGATGAAGCAATATGCCGATGTTTTTGCCCGCGCCGAGCAGGAATTCGGCGTTCCCGCCGGGATCATCACCGCCTTCTGGGCAATGGAAACGGATTTCGGCGCCGTACAGGGCGATTTCAACACGCGTAACGCGCTGGTGACGCTTTCCCATGACTGCCGGCGCCCGGAACTCTTCCGCCCGCAGTTGATCGCCCTCATCGAAATGGTGCAGCATGGCGACCTCGACCCGCAGACCAACACCGGCGCCTGGGCCGGTGAAATCGGCCAGGTTCAGATGCTGCCGCGCGATATCATCGCCTATGGCATGGATGGCGACGGCGACGGCCATGTTCGCCTCAAGCAGAGCGGCCCGGACGCGATCCTGACGGCCGCCAAGTTTATCCAGCATCTCGGCTTCGAGCGCGGCCAGCCCTGGCTGCAGGAAGTCACCGTGCCAGATAACCTTCCCTGGGAAAAGTCGGGCCTCGGCGGCACGATGACGGCTGGCGAATGGTTCAACCTCGGCGTCAAGCCGCGTGACGGCAACACCGCTTTCGCCAATCTCGAAGGCGATCTCGTCCTGCCGCAGGGTCGCCTTGGACCAGCCTTCATCGCCTATCCCAATTTCAAGATCTATCTGGAATGGAACAAGTCGTTCATCTACACGACCTCTGCGGCCTATTTCGCGACCCGCCTCTCCGGCGCCCCGACCTATCAGAAGGGCACGCCCGAACAGGGCCTTTCCAACGACCAGATGAAGCAGCTGCAGACGAAGCTCGATTCGCTTGGCCATGACGTCGGCGAGATCGACGGCATCCTTGGCTCCGGCACTCGTGTGGCGATCCAGAAGGAACAGCTCCGCCTCGGCATACCGGCCGACGGCTGGGCGACACCGGCCCTGCTGAACGCGCTCTGAGACTTCACATTTTCTCTTTCGCCACCCGGCTGCATGAATCGGGTGGCGGCTATCCGCCGATCGGTTAAACCTCCCAGCAAATGGGAGGGATCGGCATGGAACAGAAAATGAGTGCTTTGACCTGGGGGCTTCTTGCCCTGCTCGGTCTGATCTGGGGCGGCTCCTTCTTCTTCGCGCGCATCGCTGTTGTGGAGGTGCCGCCACTCACCCTCGTCTTCCTGCGCCTCTCCATCGCAGCCGTCGCGCTGCATATCTACATCGGCGGGCGCTTCAGCATCTATCCACTGCTGAAGAGCCGGTGGCGCGAATTCCTCATTCTCGGCATCCTCAACAACGCACTGCCCCACGCGCTGATCTTCTTCGGTCAGACACGCATCGGCGCCGGCCTTGCCTCCATTCTCAATGCCACGACGCCGATCTGGACGGTGCTGATCGCCAATTACCTGACATCAGATGAGAAGCTCTCCTCGGCCAAGATCATCGGCTGCCTTACCGGCCTTCTCGGCACAGTCGTCCTCATAGGCCCGAGTATCACTGATGGCAGCGACCTGCCCCTCTGGGCACTTCTCCTACCCGTAGTCGCAGCGGTCTCCTACGGCTTTGCCGCCACTTACAGCAAGCGCTTCAAGGGCGTGGCGCCGCCCGTCATCGCTGCCGGCCAGATGACGGCATCCTCGCTGGTCGCCCTGCCGCTGTCGCTCGTTATGGACCATCCCTGGGCACTCTCCATCCCTTCGGCCAACGCCATCGCCGCCATTCTGGCAATCGCCCTGCTATCCACCGCCTTCGGTTATATTCTCTACTTCCGTATTCTGGCCGCTGCAGGCGCGACCAACGCCTCTCTGGTGACGCTGCTCGTGCCGCCGAGCGCGATCCTGCTCGGCTTCCTGTTCCTGGGTGAGCGACTGGAAATGACCGAGATTGCCGGCATGGCGCTGATCGGCGCGGGACTTGTCATACTGGATGGTCGCATCTACCACCGCTCTGGCGTGGTAACCTGAAATGATTATGCTGCAGTGCGCCATTCTTTCGCCAAAAGCGTGAATCGCTGCTATCGGTTTGTAACGAAGCGTTAAATTTTGAGAGCTTAATTTTCTAATTATATTTCAGTAGCTTGCAGGGTGGTTGCTAGACTTATCCACTGCCCTCTTCGGCAGTGCAGCACAAGAAGCGCTTCCCAACTAACACATTTCCGACATATTATTAGCTGGTTAACGCGAGGAGGCAGACATGGGACTTACGCAATCCTTGAATGTCCTGTTGGTCAGTGCAGCGTTCGCATTCGTCGTATCCATGCTCTTCATTTGAGCCGATACGAAGCGTAAAGACTGAATACCGAACTCCTGAAACAATCAGCCCCAGATATTGAAAAGCGCATGCCCCGCCCGGCATGCGCTTTTCCTATATGCTGATAACAGTATCTGTCTGATCAGGCGGCAGCGCCGGCGCTTCTCGCCGTCTGTCGCGAATGGCCGAGGTTGGCGAGAACGGCAGAAACCAGCGGCGCACGGTTCATCGTATAGAGATGGAACTCGTGGAGGCCGCGACGGACGAGATCCTCGATCTGCTCGGCTGCGACATCGGCGGCAACCTTGGCGCGCTCCTCCGGCTTGTCGTCATATCCGGCAAAACGTTGATCGAGGAAATCAGGGATGACCGTGCCGCAGGCGCCGGCAAAGCGCTTCAGCTGCGTCAGGTTCTGGATCGGCATGATGCCCGGCACGACAGGGATCCTGACGCCGGCTGCACGCACCTTTTCGAGGTAACGCTCGAAGTTGTCATTGTCGAAGAAGAACTGTGTCAGGGCGCGGTCGGCGCCATTGTCGGCCTTGCGCTTCAACATCTCGATGTCAGCCGCCTGGTCGCGGCTTTCCGGATGCTTTTCCGGATAGGCCGAGACGGAGATTTCGAAATTGCCGATCTGCTTGAGGCCGGCCACCAGTTCGGCTGCATTGGCATAGCCGCCCGGATGCGGCTGATAGGGCGCACCGACGCCGCCAGGCGCATCACCGCGCAGCGCCACGAAATGCGTGACGCCTGCCTTGCGGAAGCTGTCGACCACCTGATGCGTCTCTTCCTTCGTGGCGCTGACGCAGGTCAGGTGTGACGCAGTCGCAAGCGGCGTATCGGTCAGGAAGCGCGTGACCGTGGAGAGCGTCGGCGCCTTGGTGGTGCCGCCGGCGCCATAGGTCACCGAGACGAATTCCGGGTTCCAGTCCTGCAGGTCGCGGACGGTGTGCCAGAGCTGGCCCTCCATCTCCTCGGACTTCGGCGGGAAGAACTCGAAGGAGATCCTGATATCGCGGCGGCGGGCGTCGTTTTTCTGGGTCATTTATTCTCTCCCGGCAAATGTAGGTACGGCGCCTTCCGTCTCCAGTGAGGCCATCAGGCGCCTCGGGTCGCGTGCGAGCCAGACCGTGACCGTGAGGCCCTGCTCGCCCTGCTGACCCGGATGAAGGTCGACGACCTGCTCTATATCGAGCCCAGCCTTGCGCACCCAGTCCGACATGGCCTGATGCGAAAAGCCGAGACGCACATGGGCATGTTCGTCGCGAAGATATTCGAGATTGTGCGGCGCCAGATCGATAATGACGAGACGTCCGCCCGGCCGCAGCATGCGCGCGGCTTCCGTGATCGCGATGTCAGGCTGATCGAAGAAGTGCAGCACCTGATGGATGGTCACCAGATCGAAATCCTGCCCCTCGAAAGGCAGGTTCAGGATATCGGCGTGGCGCACCGAAGCCGTGGTGATGCGGGACTTGTCGAGATTGGCGCGCGCCACGCTCAGCATGTCGCGGCTGGCATCGACGCCGATCGCCCGGCGATAACGGCCGGCGAGAAGCTCCAGCATGCGGCCGGTGCCGGTGCCGAGGTCGAGCAGGGAATCGATCGGATTGGCCCCGAGCAGCTTGATGACGGCCGCATCCACCTCCTCGTCAGCAGCATGCAGACGGCGAAGCTCGTCCCATTCGGCGGCGTTGCGGCTGAAATAGGCCTGCGCCCGCTCGGCACGCTGGCGCTTGACGGACGCCAGACGCTCGCCGTCACGCTGGACGACAGGATCGTTTTCGGAGACATGCTTCAGCAAGGCCCGTACCAGGGCAGCGGCCTTGCCCTCCTGCGCCAGCCGGAAATAGGCCCAGGCGCCTTCCTGATAGCGGTCTATCAATTCCGCTTCGCCAAGCAGCTTCAGGTGCCGGGAGATACGGGGCTGGGATTGGCCGAGAATTTCCGTAAGATCTGTCACGGTGAGATCGCCCGCCGCCAGCAGCGCCAGCAGCCGCAGGCGCGTCGGTTCGCCGGCCGCCTTCAAGACGTCCACCAGCGCATCCAGTCCAAGCCTTAGGGGTTCGCTCATATTCTACCCAATCAAGATATAAAGATATCTTTATGTGATTTGGATAGCCGAGGCAAGCGGCATTTTACCGATTTGCGAACTTGCCTGTGGTGATAACGACAGCAGACATCAAAAAAGCCCCGGACCAGCCGGGGCTTTCGAAAAGCGCAAAGAGCCGATCAGCGCGTCAGGCGCTTGTGGGCCTGGCTGCCCGGGTTCAAGGCGTCGGGGCCGAGGCGGCGGACCTTGTCCTGCTCATAGTCCTCGAAGTTGCCTTCGAACCATTCGACATGGCCCTCGCCTTCGAAAGCGAGGATGTGCGTGGCCAGACGGTCGAGGAACATGCGATCGTGGCTGATGATGATGGCGCAGCCGGCAAATGCTTCCAGCGCGCTTTCCAGAGCACCCAGCGTTTCCGTATCGAGGTCGTTGGTCGGTTCGTCGAGCAGCAGAACGTTGCCGCCGGCCTTCAGCATCTTGGCAAGGTGAACGCGGTTGCGCTGACCACCCGAGAGATTGCCGACCTTCTGCTGCTGGTCGCCGCCCTTGAAGTTGAAGGCGCCGCAATAGGCACGGGAATTCATGTCGAACTTGCCGAGCTTGATAATTTCGGCGCCGCCGGAGATTTCCTCCCAGACGGTCTTGTTACCGTCGAGAGCATCGCGGCTCTGGTCGACATAACCGAGATGCACGGTTTCGCCGATGCGGACCGATCCAGCATCCGGCTTTTCCTGGCCGGTGATCATCTTGAACAGCGTCGTCTTGCCGGCGCCGTTCGGGCCGATGATGCCGACGATGCCGCCCGGCGGCAGCTTGATCGACAGGTCGTTGATCAGCGTGCGGCCCTCGAAGCCCTTGGTGATGCCTTCCATTTCGATGACAATCTGGCCGAGACGCTCGCTGACCGGGATGATGATCTGCGCGTCGCCGGGACGCTGCTTCTCGGCGGCCTCCACCAGTTGCTCGTAGGACTTGATACGCGCCTTGGACTTGGCCTGGCGGGCCTTCGGGCTGGAAGCAATCCATTCCTGTTCGCGGCTGATCGCCTTCTGGCGGCCTGCCTCTTCGCGGTTTTCCTGCAGCATGCGCTTGGCCTTGGCGAGCAGGTAAGCCGAGTAGTTGCCTTCGTAGGGGATGCCACGGCCGCGATCGAGTTCCAGGATCCAGCCGGTGACGTTGTCCAGGAAGTAGCGATCGTGGGTGATCATCATCACGGCGCCCGGATAATCGCGCAGATGCTTTTCGAGCCAGGCGATGGTTTCGGCGTCCAGATGGTTGGTCGGTTCGTCGAGCAGAAGCAGATCCGGCTGCGACAGCAGCAGGCGGCAAAGTGCGATACGGCGACGCTCACCACCCGAAAGGCTGGTGACTTCGGCGTCGCGCGGTGGGCAGCGCAGGGCTTCCATTGCCATCTCGACCTGGCTTTCCAGATCCCAGAGGTTCTGGCTGTCGATGATGTCCTGGAGCTTTGCACCCTCGTCCGCCGTCTCGTCGGAATAGTTCATCATCAATTCGTTGTAGCGCTCGAGCACAGCCGTCTTGGAGGCAACGCCTTCCATGACATTCTCAAACACTGTCTTGTTCGGATCGAGTTTCGGTTCCTGTTCCAGGTATCCGACCGTCGCGCCTTCGGCGAGCCAGGCTTCACCGGTATATTCCTTGTCCTGACCGGCGATGATGCGCAGCACGGTGGACTTACCGGCGCCGTTCGGACCCAGGATACCAATCTTGGCATCGGGATAGAAGGAAAGGTGGATATTCTCGAGGATCTTCTTATTGCCATAGGCCTTGTTGAGGCCGGACATATGATAGATGAACTGGCGTGCCATGCTGGGATGCTCCGGGCGGAAACTTGAAATCGTGGCCGCTATGTAGGCGAAACCACGCCGTCGGGCAACGCCGAAACCCCGTTTCGTCGGGATTTCGGCATGTTTCCGTCAGAAGCCGGCTGCATCCACAATGCCTTCGTCACAGCCGAAGGAAGTCTGCCCTGCCCCCTGGATGAGGCCACCGAGGCCCTTCTCCTTCGCTTGAGCCGAAACGGTATCCTGCGAAAGCCCGATCGTCAGTTCGCTGATCACGCGCTTGTTGCCGACGCGCCGGCAGCTCATCTTCACCCGGTCGCTGGCACCTGCGCCGAAGCTCTTGTCGAAGGCCGCCTTGATTGCATCGGCCTTCAGCGTCTTGCCGACATTGGCGGCAAAGAGATCACGCACGGCCGAAGCATTGAGATCGCCCATCAGATGAATGGCGGTGGCGAAATAATCGTCGGCACTCATTTTCGTGCAGGTGCCGTGCTTGATCCATTCATGCCGCTCGAGCGCCGATTGCGTGCCGGGCATCGCCTTGTCGAGCGCACTCTTCGTCTCGGCCGAAAGGTTCACCGCCGGCAGGCTCATCCACTGGCCGTCCTTGTCGGCGGCTTTCTGGTCGGCGGATACGTCACAATAGTCCTTCCGCATCGGCCACAGACCATGGAGAGAAAAGTTGGTGGCGTCATAGCGGTCGCCGCTCTGGCTGGCGCATTCAGCCTTCTTCTGGTTGGTCTGGCAGAATGCCGGCTGCCAGCTTGCCGCAAGGATGAACCGTGTGCGCCCGCTTTCCTGTGCGGATACGGAAACGACTGACGACAGCGAAAGGAACAGGATGGAAACCGAGAGTAGAAACTTGCCCATTATTAGCCCCGAAATAGCTCCGACAAAGAACAATACAGGAACAAACAAGCATGAAGCCGAAGTTTGCGCAACCCTGAATCGCAGGGGCAAGCATGCTTTTCTTATGTATGAGCGAAACCGCAATATTGCATTTGCCTTGATATCTGGTCTTTTGGGCGTGGGAGGAATGCATGTTTTCCGAGACATTGCGGCTGCAAAACGCCGCGGCTTCGCTTGCCTATCATCACCAGCCCGCCGTGGGGCAAGCGCGCGCCATCCTGATGATTTCACACGGTCTTACCGAACATTCCCGCCGTTACCGCCGCTTTGCCGGGGCCATGGCGGCAAGCGGCTACCATGTCTATGCGCATGACCATCGCGGCCACGGCGAGACAACGGCCGATGATGCGCCGCTCGGTCGCTTTGCGAGACGCAACGGTGTTGAGAGTGTCATCAGCGATATCGCCGCCATGCACACCTTTGCCACGGGCCGTCACCCGGGCCTGCCCGTCATTCTGCTCGGTCACTCCATGGGCGGCCTGATCGCGCTGAATGCAGCCGCCGATCTTCCCCGCCGTTTCGCAGCCCTTGCCGTCTGGAATTCGATTTTCGCCGTCGGTCTCTCCGGCCGCGCTGCACAGGCGATCCTCCTTGCCGAACGCATGCTGAAAGGCTCGGACGTGCCGAGTGACATGCTGCCGAGGCTGACATTTTCCGCCTGGGGCAAATCCGTTCCCGATCACCGTACGGAATTCGACTGGCTGTCGCGCGATCCGGCCGAGGTCGACGCCTATATTGCCGATCCGCTTTGCGGCTTCGATGCTTCGGTGTCGCTCTGGCTCGATGTCTTCGCCCTCACCTTCCGCGGCATCGAAAAGGAACGGCTCGAGACCCTGCCGAAGAACATGCCGATCCATCTGGTCGGCGGCGGCAAGGACCCGGCAACCAACAATGGAAAAGCCGTGCTCTGGTTGTCAAAGCGTTTGAAAAGCCGAGGCTTCTCCCGTATCAGCACTGAGATATATCAGGACATGCGACATGAAACGCTGAACGAGATCGGCGCGGAAACGGCAATTGCGGATTTCGCCGGTTGGTGCGACGAGGCAATCCGCGGTCCCGAGCGAAAGGACCTGAGATGACGAGCCTGAGTTCCACCCGCCATCCCGCCTCATCCGAGGTGACGTTCGGCTTGCTTTTCATGCTGCTCTCGGTGCTGATCTCGCCGCTGATCGACATCTTCTCGAAGCTGGCGACGACAACCATCTCCTCCACTGAAGTGGCCGGCTTCCGCTTCGTCATCCAGGCGCTCACAATGCTGCCTTTCATCTTCCTGCGCGGCGCAAAGATCCAGTTCTCGCTGAAGCAGAGCTGGTATCATGCCATCCGCGGCGCGATGGTCACCATCTCGATGATCTGCTTCGTCACAACGCTGAAGGTCATGGCGGTTGCCGATGCCATCGCTATCTTCTTCGTCGAGCCGATCATCCTGACGATCCTCGGCAGCATCTTCCTGAAGGAAACCATCGGCTGGCGCCGCTACAGCGCCTGCGCCGTCGGTTTCCTGGGCGCCATGCTGATCATCCAGCCGAGCTTCGAGCAGGTGGGCTATATCGCCCTGCTGCCCGTCGTCAGCGCCTTCTGCATCGCCGTCTTCGCGCTGATGACACGCGTGCTGTCACACCGGGAAGATCCCTGGGCCATGCAGTTCCAAACCGGCCTCTGGGGCATCTTCTTCTGCACCGTCATCCTGTTCTTCGGTTATGGCAGCGGCTCCGACATTTTCGACACGACCATGCCCGATCTTCCCGCCTTCGGCTACTTGCTGGGTACGGGCATTGCCGCAGCGATAACGGGCATTCTCGCGGCTTACGCTTATCGCGCCGCCCCGGCCTCCACGCTTGCGCCGCTGCAATATCTGGAAATCGTCTCGGCCACGGTCTTTGCCTGGCTGGTATTCGCCGATTTCCCGGACGCGCTGAAATGGCTCGGCATCCTCATCGTCATCGCGTCGGGCCTCTACATCATCTGGCGCGAGCGGCGCTTTGCTTCCAAACCCGTATCCGATACATCTGAGGCAACGAGGGCGCCCTGAAATCCGCCGCCCATAGGAGGAATTGGGAGGAATTTGGGAGGAACATGACGGAAGACGTGAAGAAGAAGCCGCCGCTTGCGGGCATTAGGGTGATCGAGCTTGCGCGTGTGTTGGCCGGCCCCTGGGCGGGGCAGATGCTGGCCGATCTCGGCGCCGATGTCATCAAGGTGGAAAACCCTGATGGCGGCGACGACACCAGGCATTGGGGGCCGCCCTTCGTCGAAGGCGCGGATGGCGAAAATCTCTCCGCCGCCTATTATCATTCCGCCAATCGCGGCAAGCGCTCCGTCACCGCAGACCTGAAAAGCGAGGAAGGCCAGTCGCTGGTGCGCCGCCTCGTCGCCACCGCCGACGTGCTGATCGAAAACTTCAAGCTCGGCGGCCTCGTCAAATACGGGCTCGACTATGAGAGCCTGAAAGCGATCAATCCGCGCCTTGTCTATTGCTCCATCACCGGCTTCGGCCAGACCGGCCCCTACGCCAGTCTCGCCGGCTACGACTATATCGTCCAGGGCATGTCGGGTTTCATGTCGATAACGGGCGAACCAGATGGACAGCCGATGAAAGCGGGTGTCGCGATTGCAGATATCTTCACCGGCATCTATGCGGTCTCGGCGATCGAAGCTGCCCTCATCCATGCCCTGAAGGCGGGCGAAGGCCAGCTGATCGACATGGCGCTGCTCGATGTGCAATCGGCAATTCTTGCCAACCAGAACATGAATTATCTGGTTTCCGGCCGCGCGCCAGTGCGCCTCGGCAATGCACATCCGAATATCTCGCCCTATGAGGTCGTGCCGACGGCTGACGGCTATCTCATTCTCGCCGTCGGCAATGACGGCCAGTTTCGCCGGCTCTGCACGATCCTCGGCCTCGTCATCGCCGATGACGAGAACTTCGCGACCAACAAGGCACGTGTCGCCAACAGAGATGCAGTGCGCCGGATGGTCTCCACCGAAACGCTGAAATGGCAAAAAGCCGACCTCCTGAAGGCTTGCGAGGACAACGCCGTCCCGGCCGGCGCCATCAACACGATCGAAGAAATGTTTGCCGATCCGCAGATTGTCGCGCGCGGCCTGCGCATCGATCTGCCGGATGCCGCAGGCACGATGATCCCGGGTGTGCGCACGCCGGTCGTGCTATCGGAAACGCCGCTGCGTTACGAACGGCCGAGCCCGCGCCTTGGCGAGCACAATGAAGAGGTTCTGACCGAACTGGTAGAATGGGAGAGGAAGACATCGCCATGAGAAGGAAGGGGCCATGAAGAGGACAGGCGGGCAATTGATCGTCGAGGCGCTGAAGGCAAACGGCGTGAAACGCCTCTCCTGCGTGCCGGGAGAGAGCTTCCTCGCCGTGCTCGACGCCCTGCATGACAGCGATATCGACGTTATCGTCTGCCGCCAGGAGGGTGGTGCTGCCATGATGGCGGATTGCTGGGGCCGGCTGACCGGCGAACCCGGCATCTGCATGGTCACCCGTGGCCCCGGCGCCACCAATGCCTCCGCCGGCCTGCACATTGCCCGGCAGGATTCGATCCCGATGATCCTCTTCATCGGCCAGGTGCAGCGGGAGGCGCGCGAGCGCGAAGCCTTCCAGGAAGTCGAGTTCCGCCGCGCTTTCACCGAATTTTCCAAATGGGTCGGTGAGATCGACGATGCCGCCCGTATCCCGGAATTCGTCACCCGCGCCTTTGCGATCGCCACATCGGGCCGTCCGGGTCCGGTGGTACTGACGCTGCCCGAGGATATGCTGCGCGA
Source organism: Rhizobium sp. YAF28 (assembly GCF_052113285.1). Classification (NCBI taxonomy): domain Bacteria; kingdom Pseudomonadati; phylum Pseudomonadota; class Alphaproteobacteria; order Hyphomicrobiales; family Rhizobiaceae; genus Rhizobium; species Rhizobium sp. YAF28. The sequence continues at coordinate 342,899 of NZ_JBFRCX010000005.1, forward strand.
CGAGGTCGAAGCGCCTCGCGCCAAGCGCCATACGCGCGTCGAAGCCCATCCGGGCCGCAGCCAGATCGATGATCTCTACCTGCGCCTCTTGAAGGCCGAGCGGCCGATGGTCATCCTCGGCGGCACCCGCTGGGATGCCGACGCGGTCGCCGATTTCCAGACCTTCGCCGAGCGCTTCAACCTGCCGGTCGGCTGCTCCTTCCGCCGCCAGATGCTGTTCGATCATCTGCATCCCTCCTATGCCGGCGATGTCGGTATCGGAATCAATCCGGCGCTGGCGAAAGAGATCAAGGAAAGCGACCTGCTGATCCTGCTCGGCAGCCGCATGTCGGAAATGCCCTCATCGAGCTACACGCTGCTCGATATCCCCTACCCGGCTCAGTCACTCGTCCATATCCATCCGGATCCGTCCGAGCTCGGTCGTGTCTACCGCCCGGATCTGGCGATTTGCGCCAGTCCCGCCGATTTCGTCGAAGCGCTCGCCGATCTGGAAGCCCCGGCTGAACCGCGCTGGGCCGAACGAACCGAGCGGATGCATCAGGCCTATCTCTCCTGGTCGAAGCCGCCGGCGACGGGTCCGGGCGCCGTCCAAATGGGACCGATCATGGAATGGCTGGAAGCCAATACCAAGCCGGACACGATCTTCACCAACGGCGCCGGTAACTATGCCACCTGGGTGCATCGCTTCCACCGCTTCCGCCGCTTCAATACGCAGGCAGCGCCAACCTCAGGCTCCATGGGCTACGGCCTGCCGGCCGCCGTTGCCGCCAAGCGGCTCTTTCCCGACAGGCAAGTCATCTGCTTTGCCGGCGACGGCTGTTTCCTGATGCACGGACAGGAATTTGCGACCGCCGTGCGCTACGACCTGCCGATCATAGCGGTCGTGGTCAACAACGGCATCTACGGCACGATCCGCATGCATCAGGAGCGCGACTATCCGGGCCGGGTCAGCGCCACCGACCTCACCAATCCGGATTTTGCAGCCCTTGCCCGCGCCTATGGCGGCCATGGCGAGACGGTGGAAAAGACCGAGGATTTTGCACCGGCCTTCGAGCGGGCGCGCGACAGCGGAAAGCCGGCGATCATCGAAATCAAGCTTGATCCCGAAGCGATCACGCCGACCCGCACTCTCTCGGAAATCGCCCAAACAAAAAGCCGGTGAGGCCGTGAACCAATCTGGTTCACACTTCACCGGCTTTGATTGGTCGCTCTTGAGCGCTCTTAGTCGAGAGCAGCCGTGACGATGAACTCGACCTTGTACTTCGGCGCAGCGAGCTTGGCTTCGCTGGTGGCGCGGGCCGGCGGGTTTGCGGGGTCGATCCAGCCTTCCCAGACGGCGTTCATCTCTGCGAAGTAAGCGATATCGGAGAGATAGATGATCGTCTGCAGGATCTTCGACTTGCTGCTGCCGGCAGCGGCGAGCAGACGGTCGACTTCGCCGAGTGCCGACTTGCACTGATCGGAAACGCTTTCGCCTTCGCCGACCTGGCCTGCGAGATAGACGGTGTTGCCGTGGATGACGGCACCGCTCATGCGGGCGCCGATGTCGATACGCTTGATGCTCATCGTGTTCTCCTGTTCATCAAATGAAAGACGCCGCCTTCAGGCGGCATCGGAATATTCAGCCTTCCAAACTGAAGACTAAGCGCGAATGTGGTGCGTCTTCTGATAGATCGCCGTCGAGCGTGCGCCGGAGCGGCAGTAACCGAGCATCGGGCGCTCGAATTCGTCGAGTGCGTCGACCATGCCCTGCACAGCTTCCTCGGTCACGCCCATCGGGCCGACCGGCACATGGGTGACCTGCAGGCCAAGCTCCTTGGCACGGGCTTCGATGACGGCAAAAGGCGTCTGGTCCGGGCTTTCGCCGTCCGGACGATGGCAGACGATGGATTTGAAGCCGAGCGCCTTGATCTGGTCGAGTTCGTCAACCGTGATCTGGCCGGAAACGGAGTATTCATCGTCGATCTGGCGGATATCCATCGTCTCAATCTCCTCGAAAATGGTGGGCTGAAGGTCTACGACGCACTCCCGTAGGCGTCAACACGTCTTCGCCGAACGCCCCTTCATTAGACGAAAGCGAAACGCAGGCCGTAGCTGCGGCTTTCACCCGGCTTCAGCCAGTTGAACTCACCGGCCGCTTCCAGCTCATGGCGCAGCACCCACCGGTGCGACACCGGTTCGATACCGATAATATGCGCCGGCGCCTTCTGGTTCCGCCAGATCTGCAGATGCGGCAACGTATCGGCGCGGAAACGCACCCTCAGCGTCTTGCCGCGGATCGCAGCAATCGGCCCGAGCCGGACTTCGGCGAAACCATCTTCAGTGGCCGGAGCCTCGACGCAGAAAATGCCGCCCGGCTCCTCGCCGAAGGTCCAGGGAAAGCCACCGCCTTCCAGCATCCGGCCTTCGAGCCGTGTCGCCGCGTCGAGCCATTTGCCGCCGGTATTCATATGGTACATCAGGAAGGTCGGCACCGTCTCGCTGCTCGTATTGACGACGCGATCTTCGAGCGAGACCTCGCCGGTCGCCCCGTCGATCCGCCACAGCCGCTCGATGCGCTGCGGCAGGCCCTCGACCGTAGTGATGTCGATATCGGCGCGGCATTCGGCATCGCCGTTTTCCAACCTCGTCCACAGCACCTTGGCCGGATGGCCGGAGGCAGAGCCGTGCAGCGGATAGATCTTACCATCAGTGCCGGGAATGGGCTGCCGGTGGCGGATATGATCAGGACCGCAGGTGAAGAGGAAGCCTTCCAGCGAGTGATCGATTCGCGGGTCGCCATCGTCGGGAATGGCCCGCTTGGGCGCGATATCCACGCCCTCGATAATGCAGCCGGCGATATCCAGCACCGATGTTTCGTCCAGCATCAGGCGCGGCCCGCTTGCGGCGGCAAATTCGATCATCGGCTGTCCTCCCGGGGAATCTTGGTTGCGGTAGGGTTAGGTCGTGCGATCACCCTCGTCAATCGACACCGGTGAAATGGTCAGGGAGCACCGCAACCGGCGACTTCACAGGAACGTCATCTTCGCGCAAGCGTTTATGAGTAAACGCAAAACACCGTTGTTTTTATGTTTTGTTCAGCACGGCTTAAGAAATTCCACACTAGCGTCAAAATTCGCAGGTGTGTGTCTGCCGAGCCACTGATCGAGGTGTGAGACGTGAATCGCTTTATGAAATCGGCCTTTTCTTTTTCGGCCATGCTGTTGGCGCTCGCTGCCGTCGCGCCACAGGCCGATGCCCAGCAATATGGCCGAAACCGGAGCGATATCGTGCTGGTGACGCCAGGCGGCGAAATTCTCGACTATGTCCCGCCCGGCCGCGGCTTCGTCTATGCCCGTGACTACAGCGGCAATCGCGTACTGGTCGACCGCTACGGCAACATCATCGCCACCGAGATGCGCGCCCGCGGCTATTATTCACCGCGCACAAATCGCGAAGTCTATAACGACGCCTACAATAACGATCCCTATTATCCTGACGATAACCGCCATGGCGACACGCGCTATTCCGAGCGCGGCCCGGTAACCGGTTCCATTCCGCAGGATGCTGCCATAGAGCGCCGGCCACTCGAGGATCAGCCTTACCCCGGCGACCAACAGGGTCAGGACGACTATGCCGCAATCGAGCCCGATCAGCAGATTCCACCCGCCGATGAGCCGCGTCAGGTACCGCAGGAACCTGTGATCACCCTCAAGGACAAGTCGAAGCCCGAGATCGTGGCCCTTCAGGTCTTTCTGGATCGCTCAGGCGTTTCGCCCGGTGTCATCGACGGCCATATGGGCTCCAATGTCACCAAGGCGGTCTACGCCTATGAACAGATGACCGGCACCAAGCTCGATCCAAACAATACGGATGCGATCCTCGAAGAACTGCGCATGAATGGCGGCCTGCCGGTCGTCAACTACACGATCACGGATGCGGATGCGGCCGGTCCCTATGTCGCACAGATCCCGGAAGATTATTCACAGAAGGCGCTCCTGCCGTCCCTCGCCTACACATCCGTAACCGAAGCGCTCGCCGAACGTTTCCACATGGACGAGAACTTCCTGAAGGAAATGAACCCCGGCGCGGATTTCACAATTCCAGGCACCGTCATCAAGGTCGTCAATCCCGGCGAGAACAAGAAGGGCGCAGTCGCGAAGATCCTCGCCGACAAGGGCCGCAAGCAGGTCTTTGCCTATGACGACGCCGGCAACCTCGTTGCCGCCTACCCCGCCTCGATCGGCTCCACCGACACGCCATCTCCATCAGGCATCGTCACCGTCGAGCGCGTCGCCTTCAATCCAGGCTATACCTACAATCCCAAGATCAATTTCCAGCAAGGCGCCAATGACAGGATCCTCGATATCCCGCCCGGTCCAAACGGCCCGGTTGGTACGGTCTGGATGGCGCTTTCCAAGCCCACCTATGGCATTCACGGCACGCCCGACCCCTCCAGGATCGGCCGCACCCAGAGCCATGGCTGTATTCGCCTGACGAACTGGGATGCGACGGAGCTTGCCAAGATGGTCAAGCCTGGCGTGACGGTCGAATTCGTCGATTGAGGAAATCTATTCGCCCGGCGCCTCGGCCGGGCGCTCGCCGAACTGGATGAGACGCAAGAGCTCTACCTGCTTCCTGGCACCCGTCTTCATGTAGACGGACCGCACCTGCGAGCGGATCGTCTCTCGTGAACGGCTGGTTTCGGCAGCCAGGCCCGCAACCGAGCCTCCCGAAACCAGCGCCCTGACGACCCTGATTTCAGCCTGCGTGAGACCGAAATCGTTGCGCAGTTTCTCATCACTCAGCCCCGCGGGCCTTTGTTTCGGCTCGATCAGGACGGCGACAACAGGCCTTTCGAAGAAGCGTGGCTGGAGGCTCTTTTCAAGCTTGAGCAAGGTGATCTTCCGGCCGTCGGTCAGAACCGTCTGCTGACGCTCCGCCTCCTCTCCATGCCGCAGCATCAGTGTGAGGCGGTCGTCGGCATCCTTGTCGGCAAGATGCACCGTTCCGAGCGGTGAAAGCCAAACACCTGTTCCCTGTTCGAGCACCGCCTCTCCCAAGCCAGAGGTGGACATCAGTCGTCGCTCTGAATTCAGGAGGAGCACACCGACCCCAATGGCATCGAACAGTCGTCCGTTGATCTCCGAATGGCTCTTTTGCCGGCCACCGGATTCCAGCGCGATGAAGGCCCGCCTCAGATGCGGCCCGATCCGTGTCAGAAGCCCAGCACAGGCCCGGCTCTCATTCGGGTCGGTCCAGCGGGTCGTGGTGATCGAAAGATTGAACGACCGGCTGCCCTCGCGCAGGATCGCCATGCCGACGGCGCCGTGACCTTCATGCCGATGCCAGAAGTCATTGAAGAACTCGGTCCTGGAAAGCTCCGCATAGGATATGAAATCCTCGCCGATTGCCCCCTGCCCCGTGGGTGTCCTATCCAGACCGGATATCCACGGGTTCAGCCGGCAGTAATAGCGCGTGTAGGTGTCGATCCACGACTGATCCATGTTGATGTGGAATTGCGACGAACCTTCCGCCCGCGCAGCGTCGTGATAGAAAAGGCTGGTTCCCGCCCCCGGCAACAGCCCGTTCAACTCCGTCAGAAACGTATCCCATCGCGCTTCGCCAAAAACGATTCCGTAGATGGAATCGATAAGCTTGTCGTCGACTTGCCGGGTGATGCTCATGCGTTGCTTCGCGCGTGAAGGGATTTTTACAACCTGATAACCATTACACCAGTGAGCAAATGTAATTTCAAATGGAAAATGCCCCGGTCGAAGCCGAGGCATCAATTTCCCTACCCCCCGCTAGTCTGATCAGGCAGCACGGCCCATGGCGTTTGCTAGGCGAATGGCAACCGGCAGCCGGCCCGGCACCTTGCGGATGATTTCCTCGGCGAAACAGAGGGCGTTTTCACGAGCCTTGTCGAGATTGCTGACGCGCATCGGATCCATCGTATGCAGCGTGCCGCCGCAATCGAAGATGTCGCGGAAGGCCGAGCGTTCGATGATCGCCGTATCGAGAACCGGCACGTGGCGCTCGTTCAGCAGCGCCTTGACGAGTTGCAGCGCGCGGGTAGTGACCATGGAGTTGACCCGGGTCAGCACGACCGAATGGCCGATCTTGATGCCTGCCTTCTCCTCCAGATACTGGAGCAGTTCGAGAACCTGGGCGCCGCCGCGTGCATCCATGGCGCAGCCCTGGATCGGGATCAGCACGTGGTCGGAGAGGCCGACGGCTGTTGCCAGCAGCGGATTGCGCGCGCCCGGCAGGTCGATGATGAAGTAATCGGTATTCTGCTTGTTTTCGCTGATGTGCTGCGGCAGCGAGGCGGTCGTTACGAAATCGATGACGCTGATGTTTGCCACATGGCCGGAAATTTCGTGCCAGCGCGAAATCCAGTGCTGCGGATCGGCATCGAGGATGGTGACGCGGTAGCCCTGACGGGCAAGTTCGGTAGCAAGCAGCAATACGGCTGTGGTCTTGCCGGCACCGCCCTTGGTATTTGCGAATGTGATGACTGGCATATTCTTAGTCCTCGAAGGGAAATGGCGCGAGCCGGCATCGCTCGTTGTTAATCGCACTGTCGGAGCATCGTGCGGTTAACTCATCCTTGCCAATCGTGGTTAACAAACCGTTAAACGGACCCGCTGAAATTGCGGCCTGCATTTTTCGCATCATCAGAAATAAGCATGCGCTAAAAACAAAAAAGCCCGGAAAACCAAGGTTTTCCGGGCCAGTTGATAGGTCCGCCTTTATCTGATCAGAAGCAATCCGCAAACAGGGTCTTGGTATTTTCAAGCGTCAATGCAACCGGATTACCGCCGGCGCTCGGGTCTTCGATCGCCATCGCCGCCAGTTCGTCGAGCCGGTCGGGGGTGATTCCCATCGCCGTCAGATTGTCAGGGACGTTGAGTTCGGAACGCAGCTTCAGCACGTAATCATAGAAACCGTCGAAGCCGCCCGAAATTCCGAGATAGGCTGCCGCACGTGCGATCTTCTCTTCAATAGCCGAGCGGTTGAAGCGCAGCACTGCAGGCATGACGACGGCATTGGTCATGCCGTGATGGGTGTTGTAGACGGCGCCAATCGGATGCGAGAGCGCATGGATGGCGCCGAGACCCTTCTGGAAGGCGACAGCGCCCATAGCGGCTGCCGACATCATGTTGGCGCGGGCTTCCAGATCCGTGCCTTCCTTATAGGCGCGCGGCAGGAATTCCTTGACGAGCCGCATGCCCTCCAGCGCGATGCCGGCCGACATCGGATGGTAGAAGGGCGAGGAATAGGCTTCCAGGCAATGGGCGAAGGCATCCATGCCGGTGCCGGCCGTGATGATCTTCGGCATGCCGACCGTCAGTTCCGGATCGGCGATGACGACGCCCGGCAGGAACTTCGGATGGAAGATGATCTTCTTCACATGCGTCACGGAATTGGTGATGACGCTGGCGCGACCGACTTCCGAGCCGGTGCCCGCCGTGGTCGGTACGGCAACGATCGGCGCGATACCTTCGACGCTCGCCCGTGTCCACCAGTCGCCGATATCCTCGAAATCCCAGACCGGGCGCGTCTGGCCGACCATGAAGGCCACGCACTTGCCAAGATCGAGGCCCGAACCGCCGCCGAAGGCAACAACGCCGTCATGGCCGCCGTCGCGGAAGGCCTTGATGCCGGCTTCGAGGTTCTTCTCGTTCGGGTTCGGATCGACATCGGCGAAGATCGCGCGGCCGAGGCCGGCATCTTCGAGAATGTCGAGCGCGTTCTTGGTGATCGCCATCGAGGCGAGGCCGCGGTCAGTGACGAGCAGCGGCTTCTTCATGCCGAGGCTCTTGCAGGCGTCGGCCAGTTCCTTGATGCGGCCGCGGCCGAGCTTGACTGATGTCGGATAGCTCCAGTTTGCGGTGATGTTGGCGCTGCTCATGCTGTAACCTTCTTGAGATGGTAAGATTTCGGGCGCGTCAGATTGTGGAAGCCGATGATCGACAGCGAGCCGCCGCGGCCGGTTTCCTTGACGCCGGTCCAGCACAGAGCCGGATCGAGATAATCGGCGCGGTTCATGAAGACAGTGCCTGTTTCGATTTCACGGCCGAGCCGTCCTGCCCGCTCCGCATCCTTGGTCCAGAGCGAAGCAGTCAGCCCGTACTGGCTGTCATTCATCAGCGCCAATGCCTCGTCGTCATTCCTAACCTTCATAATGCCGACGGCTGGGCCGAAGGTCTCTTCGCGCATGAAGGCCATGGAATGGTCGACATTGACGAGGATCTGCGGTGCCAGATAGGCGCCGCCGTCATCGGCCGGGAAAAGCTTCGGATCGACCAGCGCCTTGGCGCCTTTGGCAACAGCATCGGCGATCTGCTCGCGCACCACCTTGGCAAAGCGCTTGTGCGCCATCGGGCCGAGCGAGGTCTCCGGATCGAGCGGGTTGCCAAGCTTGTAGTTCGAAACCCAGGCGACCGACTTCTCGACGAACGCGTCATAGAGCGATTCATGCACATAGATGCGCTCGATACCGCAGCAGCACTGGCCGGAATTATAGGTCGCGCCATCCATCAGCGTGTCGACGGCGGCGTCGAGATCGGCATCCTCCATCACATAGCCCGGATCCTTGCCGCCGAGCTCGAGGCCAAGACCGGTAAAGGTGCCGGCCGCAGCGCGTTCCATCGAGCGACCGCCTTCGACCGAACCGGTGAAATTGACGAAGTTGAAGCTGCCGGCGGCGATCAGCGCCGAGGTCGTCTCATGGTCTAGGAAGACGTTCTGGAACACATCCTCTGGAATACCGGCCTCAACAAAGGCCTGCACCAGCCGCTCGCCGACGAGCAGCGTCTGCGAGGCATGCTTCAACACGACGGTATTGCCCGCCATCAGCGCCGGCGCGATCGTGTTGATCGCCGTCATGTAGGGGTAGTTCCAGGGCGCCACGACGAAGACGACGCCATGGGCTTCGCGCTCGATACGGCGCTCGAACTTGTCGCTTTCTTCGACGACGAGCGGAGCCAGAGCATCGGCTGCGATCGAGGCGACATAGTTGGAGCGCTCGTTGAAGCCGCGATATTCGCCGCCATACTTGATCGGCCGGCCCATCTGCCATGCAAGCTCGGGCACGACGACATCGGACATCTCGTTGAGACGGGCGACGCCCTTCAGCACCAGTTGGACGCGATCTTCGAGCGGGCGTTTGGCCCAGGCTTTCTGCGCTTTGCGCGCACGCGCCACGGCTTCCTTTGCCGCTTCAAGCGAAAGCGCCGGACGCTCCGCGTAAACAGAGCCGTCAATCGGCGAAATGCATTGGATCATCGTCATGATCTAAATCCTGTTTTCTTGGCCGCAGGGAAAGACACCACGACTTGTTCTCCGTAGGAGAATCCGGTCGGGCGGCTTTCCGCTTCGGATATGTTCTTAAGCTCTCTCGAAGCCGCGCGCCACTTCCCAATCCGTGATGCGGCGGTCGTATTCTTCCTGCTCCCATTCGGCAGCGCGGGTATAGTGGTCGATGACGTCGTCACCGAAGGCTGCGCGCAGCATCTCCGATTCCGTCATCGCCTTGGTGGCAGCCCGCAGCGTGCGCGGGATCTCGCGAATGTCCTTGCCGAAATAGGCGTCCCCCACATAGGGCGCCTCCAGTTCCAGCTTCCTTTCGATACCGTCGATGCCGGCGGCAAGCAGGGCCGCGAAGGCGAGATAGGGATTGAGATCGGAGCCGCCGACGCGGCATTCGATACGGATCGCCTTGGTCTCCTCGCCGCAGAGGCGGTAGCCCGCCGTTCGGTTGTCCTTGCTCCAGACGGCCTTGGTCGGCGCGAAGGTGCCGGCCATGAAGCGCTTGTAGGAATTGATGTAAGGCGCCAGGAAATAGGTGATCTCGCTCGCGTGGCTGAGCAGGCCGGCAATATAGTTCTGCATCAGCGGTGTCATGCCGTGATGGCCGGCATGGTCGAAGAAGAGCGGCTTTTCTTCGAGACTCCAGAGCGACTGATGGATATGCGAGGAACTGCCGGCGGCATTGTAATGCCACTTGGCAAGGAAGGTGATTGCCTTGCCCTTCGACCAGGCGATCTCCTTGCAGCCGTTCTTGATGATCGCATGCCGGTCGGCCATGGTGAGCGCATCGGCATAACGCACATTGATTTCTTCCTGGCCGGCGGAAGCCTCGCCCTTGGAATTTTCGACCGGGATGCCCGCACCCTGCAGGCCCTTGCGGATCGCCCGCATTACCTCTTCTTCCTTGGTCGTCTGGAAGATGTGGTAGTCCTCATTATAGGCGCTGGCGAGCTTCAGGTTTCGGTATCCGGACGCCTGTGCCGCCTCGTAGGTCTGGTCGAACAGGAAGAATTCGAGTTCGGAGGCCATATAGGCCTTCATGCCCATGTCCTCCAGGCGCTTGACCTGCTTCTTCAGGATCGCGCGCGGCGAATGGGCCACTTCCTCATGCGTATGGTGGTCGAGCACGTCGCAGAGAACGAGGGCCGTTCCTTCGAGCCAGGGGATGACCCGCAGCGTCGAAAGGTCCGGCTTCATCGTATAGTCGCCGTAGCCCTTCTCCCAGCTGGTCGCCTTGTAGCCGGAGACGGTTTCCATCTCCATGTCGGTGGCCTGTAGGTAGTTGCAGCTATGCGTTTCCTTCCACGCGCTTTCGAGGAAGAATTCCGCCTGGAAACGCTTGCCCATCAGGCGCCCCTGCATGTCCACCTGGCAGGCCAGCACCGTATCGATGCGCCCGTCGGCAACGTCCTGTCTGAGATCGTCGAGAGTATAGCTGCTCATGATGTATCCGCCTGAAATTGAACCTGAGAAATCGGGAAAACGAAACGGCATGCGACCGCCGGGATCAACCCGCCCGATGCCTTTTCGTTGAACCGTGAGGGGGCCGCGTGATGCGGCCCCGCCATGTGAGAGGGAAGCCTCAGTTCTTAGCTTTCGCCGACGGCCTTTTCGGCCGCTGCGATCTCGGCCTGGCGTTTTGCCACTTCGTCGCCGATCGGCGGGCCCTTGAAGCGGCGGCTTTCGAAGCCGAACCAGACGATGCCCGTCAGCACCAGGAACCCTACCGTGACGTAGAGCGCCGGCCTGTTCGGCGGCTGAATGCCGAGAACGAAGATCAGGATCATCGCGAGGATCGAGAGGACCGCGAAGAGCTTGAACATGCCTTCGCCGAGGTTCCACGGACCCATCTTGTCCCACTTCGAGGTTCCCCAGGCAAAGAGGCCGAGTGCGATCGGGATCGCGAAGGAGAAGAACAGGAAGATGACCGTGCAGGATACGACGATCGTGTAAACCGGCGTGTCGCCGATCGAGACGAGCGACGAGCCCCAGACGAAGAGCACCGAGAGGATCGAGCCCGTCCAGATCGCAGCAACCGGCGTGCGGTAGTTCGGGCTGACCTTCGACAGCGCCTTGGAGGCCGGCAGGCCGCCGTCACGCGAGAAGGCGAAGATCATGCGCGAGACCGAGGTGACGGTCGCAAGGCCGCACAACCACTGGCTGACGAAGATCGCGAGATACAGGATATCCTTGACGATCGGGTTCACCTGGCTGTCCATCGCCCAGAAAAACACGTTCCAGCCCTGCTTTGCCGCGTCGTCCATGTTCGGCAGCATGAGCACGAAGGCGCACAGCATGATGTAGCCGAAAAGCGCCGACCACAGGACCGACGCGACCATGCCGCGCGGAACGGAATGCGCCGCCTTGACGGTTTCTTCCGAAGTATGCGCGGAAGCGTCATAACCGGTGATGGTGTAGATCGGCAGCAGAAGGCCGAGCAGGAACACCCAGGCGCCCGATGTCGTGGGCCATACATTGCCGCCGACTTCGCCGGAATAGTTGGCAAAGGTGAAGAGCCGGCCGAACTCATAAGACGGTGCGGCAAGCAGGCACACGGCTGCGAGCACGATCGCGGTTGCAAAGATCAGGTAGCCGGAGAAGTCCGTGAGCTTTGCGGTGAGCCCGATGCCCATATGGTTCACAAGCGCCTGTGCGCCGGTGATGATCACCAGGAAGACGATCCGCACCAGCGTCGTGTCCGTCAGGCCGAGATAGCTCGTGCCGAAGGCGCCCATGAAGAAGTAATAGGTGCCGACATTGATGGCGCCGAGAACCGTGACGAGGCCAAGCAGGTTGAACCAGGCTGTCAGCCAGCCGGTGAAACGGTTGCCGAGGATCGAACCCCAGTGATAGAGCCCGCCTGCCGTCGGATAGGCGGAGCTGATCTGCGCCATGGCGACGGCAAAAACGAGCGAAACAAAGCAGCCGATCGGCCAGCCGATGCCGATGGCGGCACCGCCCGCGCCCGAGGTCGCCTGCGCCAGCGAGTTGATACCGCCGGAGAGGATGCAGATGATCGAAAAGGAAACGGCGAAATTCGAAAACGAGCTCATCCGCCGTTCGAGTTCCTGGGCATAGCCCATGGAATGCAGGATATGCACATCCTGCTTTTTATCACTTTCGGTATAGTCCGACATGACTTCCCCCTGTTGACAATCGCCCGCGGAATTGCGGCCAATCCAGTGCCAATAGTGCCCGTGGCTTTTCGCCTTGCGGGCTGTTCGCAGTTAAACTGCTCCCCGGGGTCTTATGTTTTATTCAGGCGTCCAGACTTTCCTGGATGAGCCTTGCGAGATAGTCGGCCACGACCCCTTGGCCGGTATCGTCTGCGATGAGGTCGTTTCGGACCTCGATCATGACATTGCGAAGCCCGTTGGAAATGCCGTGCAGGATCAGCGTGTGCGTCACGCCGTCCTCCGGCCCGTAGGGCTCGTTGCGTTCGGTGCGGTAGAGCGGCGCCTCGGCCGCTGATACCAGCATGCGGTCGGCAAGGCGGCTGTCCTCGTCATGGAGGATGCCGAGCTCGACGGCGCGTTGCTGGCCATTATAGACCGGTGTGAAACTGTGAATCGTCACAATGACGCTATCCTGCCCCCTCGCCTGGCGGTCACGGATCAAGGCGCGAACAGCATCGTGGAACGGCTGGTAAAGCGCTTCGGTGCGCGCAAGGCGCTCTTCCCCGGTCAAATCCTTGTTACCGGGGATCGTGTAGATCTCGCTGACCTCGGGCATGGCGCCCGGCGAACTCGGCGGCCGGTTGCAGTCATAGATCAGCCGGGAGAAGCGCTGGTAGATGAGCGCCGCATCGAGAGCAGCCGAAATGCCGCGGGCAACGGCAAGCGCGCCCGGATCCCAGGCGATGTGGCTTAAAAGCGCTTCTTCGGAGAGGCCGAGATTACCGAAATGTTCAGGAAGCGTGCGGGATGCGTGCTCGCAGATGATGAGCACGGGACTCTTGCCGCGGACGCGTTCGATTGCGACGCAATCGCCGTCCGCTTCGCTGAGAATTCGGGGCTGAGCCAGCACCAACAGCACCTCTCCATCGCTTAATAAAATCTTTACAAGAAAAGAATTCTTCAGGTTCTCGACAGTGTCAAGCGCGTTCTGAAAATTTCTTTTCATGACACTTGTTGACATGGATTGTGACAGCGTTGTTAACTTTCAGTGGGAAAGTGGCATCAGACCATCCCGGGGAGCAAAATCACGTGAGTGTCGCGGCTAAGACCGTTTCGGACGTCATTCATTCACATCTCGGCGTGCTCACACGCGCCGAAAAGCAGTTGGCCGAAAGCCTGCTCGACAACTACCCCGTCTCCGGCCTCGGCAGCATCACCACGATTGCTGAAAATGCCGGCGTCTCTACGCCGACGGTCGTGCGCATGGTCCAGAAGCTTGGCTACAAGGGCTATCCAGACTTCCAGCAGCATCTGCATCAGGAAGTCGAGGCGACGATTTCCAATCCGATCGCCAAGCACGACCGCTGGGCCCAGAACGCGCCGGGCACCCATATATTGAACCGCTTCGCCGATGCCATCATGGGCAATCTGCGCCAGACGCTCTCCGATCTCGATACGGCTACCTTTGATAACGCCGCAGCCTTGCTCTCGGACCGCAAGCGCACGCTCTATTTCGTCGGCGGACGCATCACCGGCGCACTTGCCGAATATTTCTTCACCCATATGCAGGTCATCCGCCCGAACACGGCGCTGCTTTCTTCCAATTCGTCGAGCTGGCCGCAATACGTCCTCAATATGAATCCGGGTGACCTGCTCATCATCTTCGATATCCGCCGCTACGAGCAGGAAATGGTGAGCCTCGCCACTGCCGCCCGTAAGCGCGGAGCCGAAATCATCGTCTTCACCGACCAGTGGGCTTCGCCCGCTGCCAAGCTCGCCCGTCACGCCTTTCGCGTGCAGATCGAGGCGCCGTCGGCCTGGGATTCCTCCGTTGTCACACTCTTTATCGTCGAGGCGCTCATCGAGGCGGTGCAGAACTCGACCTGGGACGAAACGAAGGAGCGCATGAAAACGCTGGAAGGCCTGTTCGAACAGACCCGGCTTTTCCGCAAACCCGGTTAGGAGGGACAACTAAAAAAAGGGCAAAAACAATGACGGATTTCGCGGAAACAGGACAGCCTGTCGCAAATGAAACATTGGCGCAAGCACCTGCTATTCATGAGAAAATTAACGTCATTCAACTGTCATACAAGCTTCATCTAACGCCAGTAACAGCACATCGGACACTGAAAACCCGAAGGAGAACAACAGTGATCTCTAACATTTCTCGACTGCTCTCGCTTTCTACTGCGATGATCGTTGCTTCGACTGCGATCGCAGCAGCTGAGCCGAGCGCTGATCTTATCGCTGCCGCCAAAAAGGAAGGCACGCTGACCACGATCGCTCTCCCGCATAACTGGTGCGGCTACGGCGACGTCATCGCAGGCTTCAAGGCCAAGTACGGCCTCGAAATCAACGAACTGAACCCGGATGCAGGTTCGGGCGACGAAGTCGAAGCAATCAAGGCCAACAAGGGCAACACCGGCCCGCAGGCGCCTGACGTCATCGACGTCGGCCTCTCCTTCGGTCCGTCTGCCAAGAAGGACGGCCTGATCCAGCCTTACAAGGTCTCCACCTGGGATTCCATTCCGGACAGCGCCAAGGATGCCGAAGGCTACTGGTACGGCGATTACTACGGCGTTCTCTCCTTCGTCGTGAACACCGATATCGTCAAGAACGTCCCGAAGGACTGGGCTGACCTCAAGAAGCCGGAATATGCCAACACGGTTTCGCTCGCCGGCGACCCGCGCGCTTCGAACCAGGCTGTTCAGGCCGTTTACGCTGCCGGTCTTGCAACCGGTGAAAAGGACGCAACGAAGGCTGGTGAAGCTGGTCTCGCTTACTTCGCAGAGCTGAACAAGGCCGGCGCGCTCGTTCCGGTTATCGGCAAGTCCGCTTCGCTCGCTCAGGGCTCGACCCCGATCGTCGTCGCATGGGACTACAACGGCCTCGCATGGCGCGACAGCCTTGCCGGCAACCCGCCGGTTGAAGTCGTCGTTCCGTCGACCGGCGTTGTCGCAGGCGTTTACGTTCAGGCGATCTCCGCTTTCGCTCCGCACCCGAACGCTGCCAAGCTCTGGATGGAATATCTCTATTCGGACGAAGGCCAGCTCGCTTGGCTGAAGGGCTACTGCCACCCGATCCGCTTCAACGACCTCGCTCAGAAGGGCAAGGTTCCGAAGGAACTGCTCGACAAGCTGCCGCCGGCTGAAGGCTATGCAAAGGCCGTCTTCCCGACGCTCGACGAGCAGGACAAGGGCAAGACCGCAATCACCACCAAGTGGGATAGCGTCGTCGGCGCCAACGTTCAGTAATATCTGACCTCGCCTCCCCGCCTACCAAGGCGGGGAGGCTTTTCTCACTCCGACGCCCCAGGATGAGCTTTTCCATGAGCACCGTTTCAACGCCTATGGTAAGCACTGCCCCCTTGATCAACAAAGATCGTGTGATCGACTGGCTGGGCATTGCACCCTTTATTATTTTTTCTCTGCTATTCCTGATCATCCCCACTCTGTATCTTGTGGCGGGCGCGTTTTTGACGCCCGATGGCGATTTAACGCTGAAAAATATCAGCGATCTTTTCACCCCATCCATTATGAGCGCCTACTGGATTAGTATCCGCGTCTCGGTCGCATCCGCTCTTGGTGGCGCGCTGATCGGCTTCTTTCTCGCCTGGGCCGTCGTGCTCGGCGGGCTGCCGAGCGGGGTCCGCGCAACGCTGCTGACATTCTCGGGCGTCGCCTCGAACTTTGCCGGTGTGCCGCTCGCCTTCGCCTTCCTGGCAACGCTTGGCCGCACCGGCCTTGTGACCCTCTTCCTGCGCGACTGGTTCGGCTTCAACCTTTACGGCACCGGCTTCAACCTTCTCTCCTTCTTCGGCCTCACCATCACCTACATGTATTTCCAGATCCCGCTGATGGTGCTGATCCTGACGCCGGCGCTCGACGGCATGAAGAAGGAATGGCGCGAAGCTTCACAAATCCTCGGCGCCACCAACCGCCAGTATTGGACAATGGTTGCGCTGCCGATCCTCTGGCCAAGCCTGCTCGGTACCACGCTGCTTCTGTTTGCGAACGCTTTCGGCGCTATTGCAACGGCCTATGCGCTGACCGGCTCGTCGCTCAACATCGTCCCGATCCTGCTCTACGCACAGATCCAGGGCGACGTGCTTCACAACGCCAATCTCGGCTACGCGATCGCGCTCGGCATGATCGTCATCACCGGCGTTTCGAATGTTCTCTATCTCATGCTGCGCATGCGCGCTGAACGGTGGCAAAAATGAAGGGACAACGTATCGGCGCCTGGATCGCCATCATCATCGGTGCAACCTATTTCATCGTCCCGCTTCTCGGTACGCTGGAATTCTCCCTGCGCAAGCGTCGTGACGCCTATTCGTTCGACGCCTATCAGTCTGTCTTTTCCGATGCCAGTTTCCGCGAGACGTTCGGCTACTCCATGATGATGGCCGCGCTGACCATCGTCTTCGGCATGCTGCTCGTCGTACCCACCGCATATTGGGTACGCCTGCGCCTGCCGCAGATGCGTCAGGTCGTCGAATTCATCACGCTGCTGCCGCTCGTCATCCCGGCGATCGTCATCGTCTTCGGCTATATTCAAATGTACAAGTCCTCCTCGTACCTGCCGCTGACCGGCTCCACGACGGGCACCAACATCCTGCTGATGTTCTCCTACATCACGCTCTCGCTGCCCTACATGTACCGCGCCGTCGATACCGCCATGCGCGCCATCGACGTCCGCACGCTGACGGAAGCAGCCGAAAGCCTTGGTGCGAGGTGGACGACGATCATGTTCAAGTGCATTTTTCCGAACGTCATGAGCGGCGTGCTTTCGGGCGCCTTCATCACGCTCGCGATCGTCATGGGCGAATTCACCATGGCAGCCTTGCTCGGCCGCCCTGCTTTCGGCCCCTACCTGCAGCGTGTCGGCGCCAACCAGGCCTATGAGCCTTCGGCGCTCGCCGTCATCGCATTTTCGATCACCTGGCTCAGCATGGGCCTGCTCAATCTCGTTTCCCGCTTTGGCAAAGCCCGCCCGGCTAGGGTATAAGGTATTTGGCTCATGTCTTTTCTTACGCTGACCAACATTCAGAAATCCTTCGGCCAGACGCAGGTCGTCAAAAACTTCAACATGAACATCGAGAAAGGGGAATTCGTCTCCTTCCTCGGACCATCGGGCTGTGGCAAGACGACCGTCCTGCGCATGATCGCTGGTTTTGAAACGCCGACCGGCGGCACGCTGACGATCAACGGCAAGGACCAGCGTGCGCTGAAGCCAAACCAGCGCAACATCGGCATGGTCTTCCAGGCCTACGCCCTGTTCCCGAACATGACGGTGCATGACAACGTCGCCTTCGGCATGAAGGTCGCGGGCGCTCCGAAGCCGGAGATCGACAGCAGAGTCAAGGAAATGCTCGGCCTCATCAAGCTCGATCATCTGGCAGATCGCTTCCCCTACCAGATGTCCGGCGGCCAGCAGCAGCGCGTCGCACTCGCCCGTGCGCTTGCCGTCAAGCCACAGGTGCTCCTGCTCGACGAACCGCTCTCGGCTCTCGATGCCAAGATCCGCGTGTCGCTGCGCGAAGAAATCCGCCAGATCCAGCAGTCGCTTGGCATCACCACGGTTTTCGTCACGCATGACCAGGAAGAAGCGCTTTCGATCTCCGACCGCATCGTCGTCATGAATGGCGGCAAGGCAGACCAGATCGGCACGCCCTTCGAGATCTACAACACGCCGGCAACGCGCTTCGTCGCCTCCTTCGTCGGCACGCTGAACCTCATCGAAGCCAAGGTAGTCGACCCGGATAGCAACCGTATCCAGATCGGCGATCAGGGTGTGACGCTGAAACAGTCCGTCCAGACTTACAAGGCTGGCGACACCGTTCAGCTAGCGCTCCGCCCGGAAGCCGGTTCGCTCGCCGAAGGCACCCAGAGCGACACTGCGCTGACCGGTCAGGTCGTCTCCGCCCACTTCCTGGGTTCGGTCATCCGCACCCGCATGAATGTCGGCGGCAACGTCATCTCCTTCGACATGTTCAATAGCCCCGGCGTCACCCCTCCGGCCGCTGGCGAAACCGTGACGCTCCGCTTCATGGCCGCCGACCTGCTCGTCATCCGCGACTGATAGAAACGGACTGAAATAAAACGAAGGCGCCGCCAACGCGGCGCCTTTTGTATGCCTGCTACCTAATTTTCATGAGCCCCTGCCCCTCTGAATATCCAGGCCAGGGAGATAGCATCGAAACGGAAGGCAGCGTAAAGGAACTGACCAACGGCTTGCCTCGAATCCGGGCAAGCAATACAGACCGGACGGCCATCCGCTCGGTCGCTCCACAACGGGGTCTTTCAATGATTACCTGCCATCTGCGATACGTCATCGACCCTTACAAACTTGCCGAATTCGAACAATACGCCCGGCTCTGGATCCCCATCGTCAACAGGATGGGCGGTGCCCATCACGGCTATTTCCTGCCGTCCGAGGGCGCAAACAACATTGCGGTTGCGCTGTTTTCCTTCCCGAGCCTTGCCGCCTATGAGGACTATCGCACCCGTATGGCAAGCGACCCGGAATGCCAGGCCGCCTTCGAGCTCGACAAGCGCAACCGCAGCATCATCAGCTATGAGCGCAGCTTCATGCGCCCGGTTCTCGGCTGATCCCCCTGGAATTCAGTCCAGACATATCAATCCGGCCGATCGGGATAAGACAGCACCAGATTCCATAGAATTCGGATATCCGGATTGTTCCGTTACTGTCGGCCGCCCCAGCCGGGGATAGAGTGCAAGGCATATCTCCATCTATTGGATGACGGCTTTGCGCACCGAAGCGATGACACAATCAATGTCGGCGAAGGATTGGGGCCAGCTCGCGCTCCTGGGCGCACTTTGGGGCGGGTCGTTCTTCTTCGCCCGCATAGCCGTATCCGAAATTCCGCCTTTGGCCCTCGTGCTTTATCGCGTGGCGATTGCCGCGCTGGTCCTGCATCTCTGGTTGAAGCTGCGCGGCATTTCCTTCGCGCCCGTTCTCGCCCGGCCCGGCTCTTTTCTGTGTCTCGCCCTGCTCAACAACGTCATTCCCTTCTCGTTGATCTTCACTGGCCAAACGGAAATCGGCGCCGGCCTCGCCTCGGTGTTCTACGCAACAACACCTCTTTGGACGATCCTCGTAGCAAACGCGCTGACACCGGATGAAAAGATCTCAACCGTGAAGATCGCAGGCGTCGCGATCGGCATCGCAGGCGCTGCCGTCATGATCGGCCCTGGACTTCTTTCCAATCTTGGCGGACCCACATGGGCAAAACTCGCAGTCATCGGAGCCGCTGTCTCCTATGCCTTCGCCGTTGTCTACGCCAAACGCTTCAAAAGCATAAGCCCGACGGTGGTCGCGACCGGCCAACTGACAGGCGCGACCATCCTCATGCTGCCGATCGTTTTCTTTTTCTACAGCCCGGCCGACATCGTCACGCCGTCTGTTCCGATATGGATGGCCGTACTGGTTCTCGCGATCCTGACAACCGCCTTCGCCTTCATTCTGTATTTCAACCTCATCGCCTCGGCCGGAGCGACCAATGCTTCCCTCGTGACGCTGCTGGTGCCCGTCAGCGCGATCCTGCTGGGCACGGTCTTTCTCGGCGAAAGACTGGAAACGTTCGAGTTCAGCGGGATGATCCTGATCATGACGAGCCTGATCATCATCGATGGACGGCTTTTTCGGCGTTGACCCATCTACCTGTTGCTCGAAAGAAAAAGCCCCGCTCGATGGCGGGGCTTTTCATTCAGGTGGCAATCAGCGGATCGCTTGGTCGTTCGCATCGAAGCGATGGACGTGGCCGCCATCGGGCGTCGCATAGACAATCTCATCGGGTTCATACTTATGTTCGCCGAAGAGACGCGCGGTCAGCAGGCCGCACTGGTCGGATTCCAGATAGACGATTGTGTCGGCGCCGAGATGCTCGACATGTACAGTCTTCGCCTTCCAGGTACCATTGTCGCGAGACAGCATCAGGTGCTCGGGGCGGATGCCGACCGTTTTTGCCTCCGCATCGCCGACCTTGTCGCCGGCAATGAAGTTCATCTGCGGCGAGCCGATGAAGCCGGCGACGAATGTATTGGCCGGGCGGTTATAGAGTTCCATCGGCGAACCGATCTGCTCGATTGCACCGGCATTCAGCACCACGATCTTGTCGGCGAGCGTCATGGCTTCCACCTGGTCGTGGGTGACGTAGATCATCGTCGCCTTGAGGCTGCGGTGCAGGCGAGCGATTTCGAGGCGCGTCTGCACGCGCAGCGCCGCGTCGAGGTTGGAGAGTGGCTCGTCGAACAGGAAGAGTTCCGGCTCGCGCACGATCGCACGGCCGATCGCCACGCGCTGGCGCTGACCACCAGAAAGCTCGGCCGGGCGACGCGCCAGATATTGTTCGAGCGACAGCATCGACGACGCCTTGCTCACCCGCTTCTCGATCTCGTCCTTGGCCGTACCGGCTTGCTTGAGACCGAGGCCCATGTTGTCCTTGACCGTCAGGTGCGGATAGAGCGCGTAGGACTGGAACACCATGGCGATACCGCGTTTGGCCGGCGGTGTCAGCGTCTCATCGCGGCCGTTGATGATGACGGCGCCCGAGGTCACGTCTTCCAGGCCGGCAATGCTGCGAAGCAGGGTTGATTTTCCGCAGCCGGAAGGGCCGACGAAAATGACGAATTCGCCGTCTTTGACCTCGAGGTCGATGCCCTTCAGCACATCATGCGTGCCATAGGCCTTGCGGATGGATTTGAGTTGAAGCGATCCCACTAGTCTTTCCTTATAGTCTAACCGGTCGGCCGGTGCGCACGCTTTCGTCAGCGGCAAGGCAGATGCGCAGCGAGGCCACGGCGTCATCCATATGGCGGGTAAGGTCCAGATCTTCGCTGACAGCGCGCAGCACGAAGGCCTGTTCAAGGTCGCAAAGCGCCTGATGGCCGGGCTCGCCTTCCATCGTCATGTCCTGATCGGGACGGATGAATTTGCCGTCCGGGCCGGTCTCTGCCGTATGCAGCCGGATGACGGATGTCTTGGTATGCGTGTCGATATCGTCGGACTTCGCCTTCGGATCCATGACGATCGAAACCGCGCCGTTCGGCGACATGACATCCTTCACGAAGAAGGCGGTCTCGGAGATCATCGGCCCCCAGCCGGCCTCGTACCAGCCGACGGAACCGTCTTCATAGAGCACCTGCAGGTGGCCGTAATTATACATGTCGGGCGCAATCTCGTTCGACAGCCGCAGACCCATACCGCGCACCTCGACCGCCTTCGCATCAGTGATCTGGCACATGACGTCGACATAGTGGACACCGCAATCAACGATCGGCGAAGTCGTCTGCATCAGCGACTTGTGCGTCGCCCAGGTCGGGCCGCTGGACTGCTGATTGAGATTCATGCGGAAGACATAGGGACCACCGAGCTTCCTTGCCTCCTCGATCAGCTTCTTCCACGACGGATGGTGGCGGAGGATATAGCCGATGACCAGCTTCTTGCCGGCCCTCTTCGCCGCAGCCACGACACGCTCCGCATCGGCAACCGTCGTTGCCAGCGGCTTTTCGACGAAAACGTCACAGCCGGCCTCGAAGGCAGCCACGGCATAATCGGCATGGCTGTCGGAATAGGTGTTGATCGAGCAGAGATCCGGCTCCAGCTCGGCAAGCGCCGTCATGAAGTCCGGATGGATCGTGTATTGATCCAGCTCGGGCGCGAGCTGCGACGGCTTGGAGCGGTTGACGAGGCCGACGATCTCGAAGCCCGGATTGTTGTTATAGGCGAGCGCATGGCTGCGGCCCATATTGCCGAGGCCGGCAACGAGAACGCGGATCGGCTTTTCGGATTGGCTCACTTGACGGCTCCCGAGGTAATGCCGCGGATCAGCTGCCGCGAGAAGATGACATAGAGGACGAGGATCGGCAGGATCGCGAGCGACAGTGCTGCCAGAACCGCATTCCAGTTCGTGACGAACTGGCCGATGAAGATCTGCGAACCGAGCGTCACGGTCTTGGTGGCTTCGGATGGCGCCAGGATCAGCGGGAACCACAGGTCGTTCCAGATCGGGATCATCGTGAAGACGGCGACCGTCGCCATAGCCGGCCGCACCAGCGGCAGCACGAGGCGGAAGAAAATCGAATATTCCGAGAGCCCGTCGATGCGGCCGGCATTCTTCAGGTCGTCGGAGACGGTGCGCATGAATTCCGACAGGATGAAGATCGCAAGCGGTATGCCCTGCGCCGTATAGACAAGGATCAGCGCCGTCAGCGTATTGACGAGGCCACTCGCGACCATGCCCTGCAGGATGGCGACCGTGCCGAGGCGGATCGGGATCATGATGCCGATCGCCATGTAGAGGCCCATCACCGTATTGCCGCGGAAACGGTATTCCGACAGCGCAAAGGCGGCCATCGCCCCGAACAGCAGCACAAGGAAGATCGCAACGATCGTCACGATGAAGCTGTTCTGGAAATAGGTGGCAAAGTCACCCTGCCCCAACACCGTCTGATAGCCGACGAGGCTGAAGGTGGAAGGCGTCGGCACCTGCAGCGGCGACCGGAAGATCGCGTTGCGGTCCTTGAGCGAATTGATGATCGTCAGGAACACCGGGAAGATGGCGATCAGCGTGTAACCGATCAGCGCCAGATGCACGAGGCCGGTGCGGATGGGGGATGTGCGCGCTCTGTTCGACATGGGGCTCACACTCCTCAGAACTGGTAGCGGCGCATGCGCCGCTGAATGGCGAAAAGATAGAAGGAGACGCCGGCAAGGATGATGAGGAACATCACCGTTGCGATCGTCGCGCCCATGGAGCGGTCGCCGAGCTGCAGCTGGAAGCCGAAAAAGGTGCGGTAGAGCAGCGTGCCGAGAATATCCGTGGACATGTCGGGGCCGGCAAGCGCGCCCTGCACGGTATAGATCAGGTCGAAGGCGTTGAAATTGCCGACGAAGGTCAGGATCGAGATGATGCCGATCGCCGGCAGGATCAGCGGCAGCTTGATCTTCCAGAACTGCGCCCAGCCGGTGATGCCGTCGCATTCGGCAGCCTCGATCACCTCCTCGGGGATGCTCAGAAGTGCAGCATAGATCAGCATCATCGGGATGCCGATATATTGCCAGTTGGAGATCAGCGACACAGCCACCAGCGCCGGACCGGACTGGCCGAGCCAGGGCGCAAAAAGCCACTTCGCACCGACAAGGCTCATCAGCCAGGGAGCAACGCCCCAGATCGGCGAGAGGATCAGCTTCCAGATGAAACCGACGATAACGAAGGAAAGCAGCGTCGGCAGGAAGATCGCCGTACGATAGAAGGCGACGAAGCGCAGCTTCGGCGTCGAAAGAAGCGCGGCAAGCGCAATCCCGATCGGATTCTGCACACACATATGAATGGCGAAGAAGATCAGGTTGTTGACGAGCGCGTTCCAGAAGTCGTGCGCCCAGCGCTGGTCGCCGAACAGAACCTTGTAATTGGCGAAGCCGACAAACGTCGGTGCGCCATCGACCGTGTTGTAGAAGGAAAGCCGGAGCGTTTCGATCAGCGGCAGGACCATGATCGCCGAATAGACGATCAATGCCGGGAGAAGGAAGATACCGATATGCCAGCGTATGGGACGCTTGATCGGTTCAGGAATTGCCGATGTCTGATCGGTCATCGCTTGGCTCGCTTTTGGCTTCGTTCTCTCCCTCATCCCTACTTGTCACAGGGATCGAGCAGCGCCGCCTCGGCGGCGCGGGAGACTCTTTCACGCGAAAGACTTTGCGTGGCTAGATTCCTATGACATCCCTCGGGCTAGCCCGAGGAGACAGGAATGAGGGCGGCAATCGGACTGCCGCCCTCCTCTCATGCTTTCAGCTTACTTGGCCGGCTTGTACCAGCTGTCGAGGCCCTTCTGGAGCTTTTCGGCAGCAACGGCCGGAGTGTCCGTGCCATTGATGACGTTAGCCGATTCAACCCAGGTCTCGTTTTCGAGGTTCGGCGTGCCGCGCGACAGGATCTGGTAGGTCGAGCGGACGGTCGACTTGTACGGGCCGCGCCAGGAAACGAATTCCTGAGCGAGCGGGTCCGTCATCTTGACCGGGTTGGAGTTCAGGCTGAAGAAGCCCGGCAGCGCATTGGCGTAGATATCCGCAAACTCGGGCGAAGCGACCCAGGCAAGGAACTTCTTGGCTTCTTCCTGGTGCTTGCTCTTGGCGTTCAGGGCAACGCCGATATCCGGATGGTCGGAGATGTAGCCCTGGTCGCCGGCCTTCGGAACCGGCGGCGGGAAGGCGCCCATCTTGAATTGCGCCTGCGTGTTGAAGAGCGAGATTTCCCAAGAGCCGGCCGGATAGATGGCGGCGCGGCCGAGCGTGAAGAGGTTCTGGCTGTCCGAATAGGTCTGGGCTTCGAAACCGTCGCCGAGATAGGGCTTCCACTTGGCAAGCTCTTCATAAGGCTTGACCCAGTCGGCGTCGGTCAGCTTCTGCTTGCCCGCGATCAGGGCTTCACGGCCGTCCTCGCCCTTCCAGTAGTTCGGGCCGATGTTCTGGTAGCCCATGGTTGCGGCTTCCCAGAGATCCTTTGTGCCCATGGCGAGCGGGATGTAGGTGCCGTCAGCCTTGATCTTGTCGAGGGCTGCGAAGAACTCGTCTTCTGTCTTCGGAATGGCGATGCCGAGCTTGTCGAAGGCATCCTTGTTATAGATGAAGCCGTGGATGACCGAAGCCATCGGCACGCAGAAGGTCGACTTGCCGTCGTCGGTCGTCCAGGCGGCCTTCGCCACCGGCGAAAAGTTCTCCATTCCCGGCAGATCGTTCAAGCTCGTCAAATTACCGTTCTTAAACAGCGCCAGTGACTTGTCGAAGGGGCGGCAGGTGATGATGTCACCGGCGCTGCCGGCATCGATCTTGGCAGAGGTTGCAGCATCGTATTCTGTCGGCGCGGTCGGCGAGAAGACGAGCTTGATGCCCGGGTTCTTGGCTTCGAAAGCCGGGATGATCTTTTCCTGCCAGATCTGCAGGTCATCGTTACGCCAGCTTTCGATCGTCAGCGTGACATCGGCGGCATGAACGAGACCAGCTGACGACAGCAGGCTGGAGGCAAGCAGCAGGCTTTTCAGAGCAGTGTTTTTCATTTCCCTCTCCTGTTTTGAGCGCCGCTAGGCGCTGTTTTCGATCTGAAACAAGCAGTTGGCGTGTCTGAGGAAACACCCAACGCCCCTTTTAGAGCCGCCAAGATTGCCGGCCCCGAAGCTCTGTCGACACGGAAGACGATAGCCTCCGGCCGGACGGTGCGCCCTCCCGATACACTGAACCGGGCGCCAGAAAATAAGGGAAAACTTGGAAGGATGCCGCGCGCTTCCGCGAGCCATGTCGGCTCCTGCGGATCATTGCCTGCACCTTTCTCGAAACCTGGCCGGCGCTGTTTTTCTTTGCCGGTTTTCACATGCCTCGATACGCTGTTCCCTTTTGCGGAATTAAGGCCAAAAAAATACCAATTGTCCAGCCGAAATTAACTTCTGGACCTGAGAAAATTCATAAAAAAATTTTATTGTTTAAAATCAATATGTTAAAAACAAAGAATTTCCCGGTCATTTCTGCTTGGTAAATGGTATTTTTTTGGTATTGTATTAAAAAACACAAGGGAACGGCGTATCCGGAGGTCCGATGACGGAACTTGCAATCGGTATAGATGGTGGTGGAACAAGCTGCCGGGCCGCAGTTGCGGACAGAATGGGCAATGTCATCGGCCGCGGCAAGGCCGGCCCTGCCAACATCCTTTCCGATCTGGAAAACTCTCTCGTCAATATTGTCGAATCCGCTCGTCAGGCTCTGCGTGATGCAGGATTTAAAAATGAAACCGTTTCCACCGCCACTGCGGTCATCGGTGTCGCCGGTGCCAATGTCGGCGATTACGGCAAGCGCATCGAAAAGGCTCTTCCCTTCAGAAACGGCCAGGTCGTCACCGACGCGCTGATTTCGCTGCAGGGCGCGCTCGGAGACGGCGACGGCATTATCGGCGCTCTCGGAACCGGCTCCGTTTATAATGCCCGCCGGGACGGCAACCTGCACGGGATCGGCGGCTGGGGTTCGATCGTCGGCGATCAGGCAAGCGGCGCCCGGCTTGGCCGCGATCTCCTGGAAAAATCCCTGCTTGCCTATGATAGAGTTCGCGCTGCCTCACCGTTGACGGAAAAGGTCATGGCCGAATACGGCAACGATCCGGAACGCGTCGTCGAATTTGCCCACACAGCCCGGCCGACGGACTTCGCGCGTTTTGCGCCGATGGTCTTCGAAGGCGCTCAGGCCGGCGATGTCACCGCAATCGAGATCGTCAAGGATGCAGCGCGCGCCATCGGTGAAAGCCTCGATGCACTCTCATGGGCGGAATGCCCGTCCATCTGCCTGCTTGGCGGACTGGCCAAAGCCTACCATCCGTGGCTTGCCGATCGGCACAAGGCCCTTCTCGTAGAACCAAAGGCCGATGCGCTGCAGGGCGCCGTCGACCTTGCCGTAAAGCTTCGGAACGAACGGCAGAGAGGTGTGGCATGACCGACGATCTCGCCTCCATCCTTTCACCCGAACGCTTGCAGGCCGGCGGCACCGGCCCACTTTACGTGAAGCTGCGCCGCACACTCGAAGATGCCGTGCGTACCGGCACGCTCGCCCATGGCGATGCCCTGCCCCCCGAACGCGACATCGCCGAATTTGCCGCCGTCAGCCGCGTGACCGTACGCAAGGCAATCGACGAGCTCGTGGCCGACGGCCTGCTCGTGCGCCGCCACGGCTCCGGCACCTTTGTCGCAAAGCCGGTTTCGAAAGTCGAACAGCGCCTGTCGCAGCTCACCTCCTTCACCGAGGACATGGCCCGGCGCGGCATGACCGCCCGCTCCGAATGGCTGCACAAGGGCATCCACACCCCCTCGCCCGACGAGATGATGATCCTCGGCCTCGGCACCGACATCAAGGTCTCGCGCCTCTCCCGCCTGCGCATAGCCGACGACGAGCCCTTGGCGATCGAACATGCGAGCGTATCAGGCGAATTCCTGCCCGATCCCTCTACTGTCACCAATTCGCTCTATGCCGAGCTGGAACGACGGGGCGTGCGCCCGGTGCGCGCCGTCCAGCGGATATCCGCCACCAACATGAAGGAAGCCGACGCCCACCTGCTCGGCGTCCCCGTCGGCCAGGCCGGGCTCTCCATCGAACGTATTTCCTATCTCGGCTCTGGCCGCGCGGTGGAATTCACCCGTTCGCTTTATCGTGGCGACGCCTATGACTTCGTCGCCGAGCTGACGATTGGCGCAACATAGGCCCTACCAGAAGCGAGCGATCCAACTCTCGTGCCCTCCGAGTTCATCGAAGACCGAGTCGGCGGAAATGATCGGGATTCCCTTCTGCATTGATGTCGCCGCGAGAAGCCGGTCGAAGGGATCGCGATGCTGCCAGTCCATGACAGCAGCAGACAGGCATATGTCCGGTGTTAACGCGGCGGTCATGCCACCCTGCTCCTGCAAGAGGTCCGCGAACCGATCGATGAAGGGCTCCATCTCAGGCCATTTGCCGAGGCGAACCTTCTGACCGATTTCGAACAGCGATATGGGACTAACGAGAATGGTCTCCGCCTTTTCGATCAAAGCGACCGCTTTGGCCGAAAGCCGATCGTCGCCGGTCAGCGACCATGCCCAGGCATGGGTGTCGAGAAGAAACGAATTCACTCGGCCCCTTCCCAGGATGCGAATTCCTCCTCATCCATAGGCTCGAAGAAATCCGGGCCTTTGCCGGCAACTTGCCCCTTCAGCAGGCCGATCTTGAAGGGCGACTGACCGATAGGGACGATCTTCACGACGGGTTTGCGCCCCTTGGCAATCACCACTTCCTCACCGGAAAGGGCGGCATCGATCAATTTCGATAGATTGGTTTTTGCGGCATGGATGGTCACTTGCATGGCAGTCCTCATTAGCTAACTTGGCTAAGCATACCATCTCATCACCAATTTCGCCATCAAATTCAAAGGAACAAAAATTCCGGGAATTATGAAGTACATCAAAAAGATAAAGCCGGGAGGTGAAACACTCCCCGGCTTTTTCATTCATTGAATCAATCGCTGAGCCCGCCGCCCTAAGCGACGGGAAACACTCCGCAATCAAGCCGCGTTTTCGATCTCTTCATTGATCTTGCGCGGCACGTAGTTGAGCACCGGTCCGAGCCAGCGCTCGACCTCGGTGACGTCCATGCCCTTGCGCTTGGCATAGTCTTCCACCTGGTCACGCTCGACCTTGGCAACACCGAAATAGTAAGAGTCAGGATGACCGATATAGATGCCTGACACCGACGAACCGGGCCACATCGCATAGCTCTCGGTCAGCTTCACGCCAGCGGTATTTTCCGCGTCGAGAAGAGAAAACAGCGTCTTCTTCTCGGTGTGGTCGGGCTGGGCCGGATAGCCGGGCGCCGGGCGGATGCCGGCATAGGCTTCGGTGATGAGATCCTCGTTGGAGAACGTCTCGTCCTTGGCATAACCCCAATATTCGCGGCGCACGCGCTCATGCATGCGTTCGGCGAAGGCCTCGGCGAAGCGGTCGGCGAGCGCCTTGACGAGGATCGAGGAATAGTCGTCGTTCGAACGCTCGAAACGTTCTGCAATGGCAATCTCCTCGAAGCCGGCCGTCACGACGAAGCCGCCGACATAGTCCTGCACACCGCTATCGACCGGCGCCACGAAATCCGACAGCGCCACGTTCGGGCGGCCGTCGCGCTTCGAAAGCTGCTGGCGAAGCGTGTAGAACGTCGCCAACTCCTCCTTGCGCGCATCGTCCTTGAAGAGGCGGATATCGTCGCCGACGGTACCAGCCGGCCAGAAGCCGATGACGGCGCGCGGCCGGAACCACTTCTCGTCGATGATCTTCTTCAGCATCGCCTGGGCGTCGTTCCAGAGCGCCCGTGCAGCTTCACCCTGCTTCTCATCCTCGAGGATCGCCGGGTAGCGGCCACGCAGTTCCCAGGTCTGGAAGAACGGTGTCCAGTCGATGTACTTTGCAAGCTCGGCCAGATCGTAGTCTTCGAACACCTTGGTGCCGAGGAAGCTCGGCTTGCTCGGCTTATAGGCCGCCCAATCGACCTTCTGCGCATTTTCGCGGGCACGCGAAAGCGGCAGGCGCACCTTTTCGGCTTCGCTGCGCGCATGGGCGGCAGCAACCTTGGCATATTCGGTCCTGATATCGTCGATATAGCCCTGACGGTTTTCAGGCGAGAGCAGCGAGGACACGACGCCGACGGCGCGGCTGGCATCCGTCACGTAAATCGACTGGCCCTTGTTGTAGCCCGGATGGATCTTGACGGCCGTATGCACGCGGCTGGTCGTCGCCCCGCCGATCAGAAGCGGAATGTCGAAGCCCTGCCGCTCCATTTCGGCCGCCACATGCACCATCTCGTCGAGTGACGGTGTGATCAGTCCGGAGAGACCGATGATATCGACCTTCTCGGCTATAGCCGTTTCGAGGATTTTCGTTGCCGGCACCATGACGCCGAGATCGATGATCTCATAATTGTTGCAGGCGAGCACGACGCCGACGATGTTCTTGCCGATATCGTGCACGTCACCCTTGACGGTCGCCATCAGGATCTTGCCGGCAGACTTGCGTTCTTCACCGCCATTCTGGCGCTTCTCCTCCTCCATGTAGGGGAGAAGCACGGCAACGGCCTGCTTCATGACGCGGGCGGACTTCACCACCTGCGGCAGGAACATCTTGCCCGAGCCGAAGAGATCGCCGACCACATTCATGCCGGCCATCAACGGGCCTTCGATGACGTGTAGCGGACGAGCCGCCTCCTGGCGGGCTTCCTCGGTATCGGCCTCGATATATTCGGTAATGCCGTTGACCAGCGCATGTTCGAGACGCTTCGCCACAGTCCATTCGCGCCAGGAGAGATCCTGCACCTTGCCTTCCTTGCCGGCAGCTCCGCGGAAACGCTCGGCCACTTCCAGCAACCGCTCGGTTCCGTCAGGACGACGATTCAGCACCACGTCTTCGCAGGCTTCGCGCAGGTCTGGATCGATCTGGTCATAGACGGCCAGCTGGCCGGCATTGACGATACCCATGTCCATACCCGCCTGAATGGCGTGGTAGAGGAACACGGCGTGCATCGCCTCACGCACCGGCTCATTGCCGCGGAAGGAGAAGGAAAGGTTCGACACACCGCCGGAGATATGGACGAGCGGCATGGTCTTGCGGATCGTGCGCGTCGCCTCGATGAAATCAACACCGTAGTTGTTGTGCTCCTCGATGCCGGTCGCGACAGCGAAGATGTTCGGGTCGAAGATGATGTCTTCGGGCGGGAAGCCGACCTTCTCCGTCAAAAGCTTGTAGGCGCGCGTGCAGATGTCCACCTTGCGCTGGTAGCTGTCCGCCTGCCCCGTCTCGTCGAAAGCCATGACGACCACGGCCGCACCGTAATTGTGCAGCAGACGTGCCTGGGCTAGGAAATTTTCTTCGCCTTCCTTCAGAGAGATCGAGTTGACGATCGGCTTGCCCTGAACGCGCTTCAGGCCGGATTCGATGATCGAGAACTTCGAGCTATCGATCATGACGGGCACGCGGGCAATATCGGGCTCGGCAGCAATCAGGTTCAGGAACTCGACCATCGCCTTTTCGGAATCGATCAGCCCTTCGTCCATGTTGATGTCGATCACCTGCGCGCCATTCTCGACCTGGTCGCGGGCGACATCGAGCGCTGCCGTGAAATCGGCATTGGTGATCAGCTTGCGGAAGCGGGCCGAACCGGTGACGTTGGTGCGCTCGCCGACATTGACGAAGGGAATGTCCTTGGTCAGCTCGAAGGGCTCAAGACCCGACAGCGACATGAAGGGGCGATGTTCGGGAATCGGGCGCGGCTTGTACTTGGCCACCGTCTCCGCAATCATCCTGATATGCTCGGGCGTGGAGCCGCAGCAGCCGCCGACGATGTTGACGAGGCCTTCGCGTGCGAAGCTGTCGATCTGCGCGGCCATCAGTTCCGGCGTCTCGTCATACTGGCCGAATTCATTCGGCAGGCCGGCATTCGGATAGGCGCAGATGAAGGTATCGGCAACGCCCGAAAGCTCCTGCAGATGCGGGCGCATTGCATTGGCGCCCAGCGCGCAGTTGAGGCCGATGGTGAACGGGTTGGCATGGCGCACCGAGTTCCAGAAGGCGCTCGGCGTCTGGCCGGACAGTGTACGGCCCGAGAGATCCGTGATCGTGCCAGAGATCATGACCGGCAGGCGGATACCCTTGGCCTCGAAGCGCTCCTCGCAGGCAAAGATCGCAGCCTTGGCATTCAGCGTATCGAAGATCGTCTCGATCAGGATGATGTCGGCGCCGCCATCGATCAGGCCGTCGATCTGTTCTGCATAGGCATCGCGCAGGTCGTCGAAAGTGACGGCGCGGAAACCGGGATTGTTGACGTCGGGCGAAATCGAGGCCGTTCGGTTGGTTGGGCCGATGGCGCCGGCAACAAAGCGGCGCTTACCGTCTTCGCGTTCGGCACGCTGGGCGGCGCGTCGAACGATCTCCGCGCCTTCCTTGTTCAGCGCATAGACCTCGCCTTCCATCTGATAATCGGCCTGCGCGATGCGGGTCGAGGAGAAGGTATTGGTTTCGAGGATGTCGGCGCCGGCCTTGGCATACTTATAATGGATCTCCTCGATCGCGTCCGGCTGGGACAGGATCAGCAGGTCGTTATTGCCCTTCTGATGGCACGCGCAGCCGATGAAACGCGAGCCTCGGAAATGGTCTTCATCATAGCCCAGCCCCTGGATCTGCGTGCCCATGGCGCCGTCAAGAACGAGGATGCGCTCGCTGGCAGCTTGTCTCAGCGCCGCAAACACTTCACTGCCATCACGCTTGCCCCCTTCGGGACCAAAGAGATTATCGAACACGGGAAGGCTCCTTGACATCATAGGATCATAAGATCGGAAACGACAAATCACATAAAGATATCTTTATGTCAACATATGCCTATCGGTTTAGGCCATTGCAAGCCTTGGCGGATGACAGACTCGCCCGACCTCTATATAGGCGTTTTCCTAAAGGCATTGTGCACGAATTCGGAGGAGTATCATGGCACCTGCACTCGGCAACTGGTCCACCCGCGCCTATCATCGCGGCTGGCTGCTTTCGCAGGCCAACGGCCTCTTTGATTTCTTCCAGCATAACTCCATCAATCCCAAAGGCGGCTTCTACGATCTCGACGACGCTGGCAAGCCGCTTAATGCCGGGGGACAGGTGCGTCCGATCCATATCGCATCGCGCGCCGTCCACTGCTTCTCGATCGGCACCTTGCTCGGCCGCCCCGGTGCCGCCGATGTCGTCGACCACGGCATGGATTATCTCTGGAACCACCACCGCGACCGCAAGAATGGCGGTTACTTCTGGTCGCTGAACAATGACGGCCCGGTTGATTCCAACAAGCAGGGTTACGGCCACGCCTTCGTGCTGCTCGCAGCCTCCTCGGCAAAGACGATCGGCCATCCCCTGGCAGACGGCATGCTCGCCGATATCACCGAGGTCCTGAACACGAAGTTCTGGGAAGCCAAGCACGGTGCCATCGCCGAGGAATTCACCGCCGACTGGCAGCCACTCGATGGCGGCGCCTATCGTGGCCAGAACTCCAACATGCACCTCACCGAAGCGCTGATGGCCGCATTCGAAGCGACTGGCGATCGGGATTACCTCACCAAGGCCGAAAGCATCGCCGACCTCGTCATCCGCCGCTCGGCTGGCTCCGTCGGCTGGCGCGTCGCCGAACATTTCGATGCCGAATGGAGTCTCGACAAGGATTACTATCATCCGAACGAAATGTTCCGCCCGGCCGGCACGACACCCGGCCACTGGCTGGAATGGACCCGCCTGATCCTGCAGCTCTGGGCGCTCGGCGGCAAGCGCATAGAATGGATGCCGGATGCGGCAAAGGCCCTCTTCGAGCAATCCATGGTGCTCGGCTGGGACAACCACAAGGGCGGCTTCTTCTATACGCTCGACTGGGCCGATAAACCGGCCAAGCGCAACAAGCTCTGGTGGCCGGCCTGCGAGGGTGCGGCTGCCGCGCACTTCCTCAACGAACACCTGCCGAGCGATTATCACGAAGAATGCTACCGCAAGATCTGGAACGTGATCGAGCGCAGCTTCATCGACCACAAGAACGGCGGCTGGCACGAGGAACTGACGGAAGACCTCGTGCCCTCACACTCGCTTTTCCCCGGCAAGGGCGACATCTACCACGCCCTGCAGGCCTGCCTCATCCCGCTCTTCCCGGCAACGGGCAGTCTGACCAAGGGCATCAGCGAAGCCGGCGGCAAGCTCTGAGGCGAAAGCCTCAATAGCCGGGCGCGACCGGCGGCGCTGCGTTCGGGTTCTGCTGGAACCACTGCACCTCAGCGCTCGCGTCATCGAGTTCGTCCTCAACGTCGCGCTGCTCTCTGCGAATGCGGCGCATATCGTCTTCGAGATCATCCATCCGCCGGCGGATATCATGCCGGTCCGCATCAGGCGCATCCTTGAGCTTGCGCGACAGGTCGTCGATCTCGGCTTCCTTCGATCCGTAGTCGCCCTGCAGCGAGCTTAGCCGTGATTGTAGCGAATGCTGGCGATTCCCGAGCGTATAGCCGCGCAGGAAGCCTGCTGCCGTCTCCGGCGGGCAGACATTGGAGTAGCCGTGACCCGCCTGCCCGTGCATCAGGCCGCTCATTGGCGTGCAATAGCGCACGAGACCCGCCTGATAACCCTGATACCAGATCGTCTGATCGGGCACGATCTTCACCCGCTCGCAGGATTTGGCATGCGCTGCAAAACGCTCCTGCGGTTCGTATCCGGCAGCCCCGTCGGATTCACCGATCACCCGCCAGTCGGCGGCGACGCATTCTTCCTTCGAAAGCGTATTGCAGGAGGCGAGGAAAAGGCTGAAACCAATGGCAGCAAAGGCAAAGAGAAAACGTAACATGATGTCCCGGCAGCAAGTCACAAAACCGGGCGCACCTTATCGTCACGAAATACGACCGTCACCGGGAACGGATCGCGATCTTGCAGTTTCCGTGGCTTTTATTTGTCAAAAATGCGGCAGGCTTCACGCAAGCCGCAGGCTTTCGAGATCCTTCGCCAGGATCAGCGCCAGGGCCTCGACCGCGAGATTGTGGTCGTCGCGCTGCGGCAGGCCGGATACGGTGACGGCGCCGATGCAGCCCGTGCCCCTGACATTGATCGGGAAGCTGCCGCCATGCGGGGCATAATCAGCGGGAGGAAGCCCGTTGTCCTCAACCGTCTTGCCTTCCTTCTGGAGCTTGAGGCCGGAGGCATAGCTGCTGCGGAAATAGCGGAACACCATGTTGCGCTTGCGGCGGACCCAATTGACATTGTCAGGGGTCACACCCGGCAGGGCCGCATAGAAGACCGGCATGGAATGCAGCGTGATATCGATGGCAATGCCGAGGCCGCGCTCGGTAGCGAGTTCCTGCAAGAGCTTGCCAAGCTGCCATGCAGTCGTCAGATCGAAGGCATCGAAGCTCAGTGCCTTTTCCTGTTCCGCGATACGGATCAGATCTTCGTCGATCGACATGGCAAGGCTCTCCTCTCAGCGTGATGATCGGCTGTGACAATTCTCACGCAAGGGGGAAAAGTAAAGCAGAAACTTGGCACTATGCATCGTCAAGAGCATCGGTGCGATGCTCAGCCGACCGCCCGGATCGGCGCAAAACCGCTCATTGCGCCGGTGAAATGTTTCGGCAGCGGCGAGGCATAGGAGCCGCGCTTGCTGGTCGAAAGACCGAGCGACACAAGCGCTTCCGCCTGCTTGACGGCGGCCGCGACCCCATCGATGACGGGCACGCCGTAGATATCCTGCAACTCGCGCGCCAGATCCGTCATGCCGGCGCAGCCGAGCACGATCGCCTCCGCACCGTCTTCGGAAAGCGCCCGTTCGATTTCCGCTCTCAGCTTGCCGATCGCGCCAGACGCAGCATCTTCCAGCTCCAGCACCGGAATATCCGATGCCCTCACCTTCGCACGACTGCCCATACCATAGCGGCGCACGAGATTCTCGATCAGCACCCGGGACCGCTCCAGCGTCGTCACCACCGTAAAGCGCTGGGCAAGGAAGCCTGCGGTAGCGACAGCGGATTCGCAGAGCCCGAGAACAGGCACATCAGCGAAGGTGCGCGCGGCGTCGAGCCCCGTATCGTCGAAGCAGGCGACGATCGCCGCATCGTAACCGGCCTCCTCCCGTTCTTTCAGCTCCGTCAGCAGACCCGGGATGGCAAGCGCCCCGTCATAATGCCCCTCGATGGAAACCGGCCCCATGCGCGAGGTCGCGGCGATGATCTCGGTGCCGACAGCGGCGACCGCACGCGCGGCGGTCGCTGCCTTCTCGGTCATGGAAGCAGTCGTATTGGGATTAACGATCAATATGCGCATGTCAGCGGGTCTTTGCCTGCCGCCGGCCAAGCATCGTCATGATGCCGAGTGCGACGAGAATGATGGTGAAGGAGAAGAGCGTCGTGACCGTGCCGAGCGCATAGAGCACCGGCGTCGTGACGTTCGTGGTCATGCCGTAGATTTCGAGCGGCAGCGTATTGTAGGTGCCGGACGTCATCAGCGTGCGGGCGAATTCGTCATAGGAGAGCGTAAAGCCGAACAGGCCGACGCCGATCAGGCTCGGCGCGATCATCGGCAACACGACATGGCGAAAGGTCTGCCAGGAGGTCGCTCCGAGATCGCGCGCGGCCTCCTCATAGGCTGGAGAAAAGCGATTGAAGACGGCAAACATGATCAGAACGCCGAACGGCAGCGTCCAGGTCAGATGCGCGCCAAAGGCCGAGGAATACCAGGCGGGCCGTATTCCACCCTGCTGGAAAACCACGCCGATGCCGAGCGAGATGATAATCGATGGCACGACGAGGCTTGCAACCGTCGCGTAAAACAATACCGACGAGCCGCGAAAACGCCGCCGAAATGCAAGGCCCGCCATCAGCGAGACGACGACGGTTACCACCATCACCATCAGGCCGAGAATGAAGGATCGCTGGAAGGAGGCACCGAAATCGCCGACCGCCTGCTTTTCGAAGAGATTGAAGAACCAGTGCGTCGAAACGCCGTTTAGCGGGAAGGTCAAACCGCCATCTGGCCCCTGAAAGGAGAGGATGACGATCGCCGAAAGCGGCCCGTAGAGAAAGAGCACGAAAAGGCCGAAGAAGGCGGCAAGTACGTAGAATTCGAGGGAGCGTTTTTCTCGGTTCATCTCAGAGCTCCTTGCGGATATCGACGACGCGCAGGATCGCAGCGACCATCATCAGCACGACCACCAGGAGCACGACCGCGTTGGCGGCAGCGGCCGGATATTGCAGCAGCGACATCTGGTTCTTCATCATCAGCGCCACGGAGGCGCTTTGCCCGCCGGACATGACCTGCACGGTGGAGAAGTCAGCCATGACGAGTGTGACGACGAAGATCGTGCCGATCGCCATGCCGGGCTTGGCAAGCGGGATCACCACATTCCACAGCACCTGCCAGCCGGAAGCACCGGCATCACGCGCCGCTTCGAACAGCGAGCGGTCAATGCGCATCAGCGTGTTGAAGATCGGCGTGACCATAAAGAGCGTGTAGAGATGCACCATGGCGAGCACTACGGCGAAATCGGAATAGAGCAGCCATTCCACCGGCTGCGGCACGATGCCCATCTCCACCAGCGCCGAATTGACGAGGCCGTTGCGCCCGAGCACAGGAATCCAGGAGATCATGCGGATGATGTTCGACGTCATGAAGGGCACGGTGCAGACGAGGAAAAGGATCATCTGCGTCGAAGTCTTGCGGATATGGAAGGCCAGGAAATAGGCGACCCAGAAGCCGATGCAGAGCGTTAGCCCCCAGACGATGACCGTGAATTTCAGCGTGTTGAGATAGGTCTTCCACGTCACCCATGAACCGAGCGTGTCGGTATAATTCATGGTCAGGAAGTCGGGATAGATACCGGCAAAATCATAGTCCCAGAAGCTGACGACCGCGATCATCAGGATCGGCAGGATGAAGAAGAAGCCCAGAATGGCGATCAGCGGCGTCGCCTGCAGATAGGAGATCACCCATGGCGCAAGCCGGAAGGAGCGTTTGGGCGCCTCCGCTGCCGGTATCGTCTGCTCTGAAGCGATCGTGGCCA
This sequence comes from Rhizobium sp. YAF28, assembly GCF_052113285.1. Taxonomy (NCBI): domain Bacteria; kingdom Pseudomonadati; phylum Pseudomonadota; class Alphaproteobacteria; order Hyphomicrobiales; family Rhizobiaceae; genus Rhizobium; species Rhizobium sp. YAF28. Next base: position 380,437 of record NZ_JBFRCX010000005.1, read on the forward strand.
TTCTTCCCCCTTCGGAAATCTGTCCTGTCCGAATGAGAGGGATCGAAAGACCCCTCTCCAGCCCTCCCCACAAGGGGGAGGGAGAACGGTGCCGCACCCTCGACAAGTTCCCTCCCCCTTGTGGGGAGGGTTAGGGAGGGGAAAGCGGCAGACGCTTACGCCGCGATGAACTCGTTCCAGCGGCGGACCATGTAGCGGTCTTCGTCCATGACGGAGTTCCAGCAGGCGATGTGGCCGATACGGTCTTCGAAGGAGCCGCCGTCGCGAACCGAGCCGGCCTTCTCCATGACCTTGCCTTCCGGCGAGAGGATGTCGCCCTGTGCCGGCTTGCCTTCCATCCAGTAGCCCCACTCGTCGGCGGTCATGAAACCCTTGGCGGTTTCAAGGCAGGCCGAGTAATAGCCCTGGCGGTTGAGATAGGCGCCGACCCAGCCGGACGTGTACCAGTTGATGTACTCATAGGCGGCATCGAGCTGCGCGCCCTTGAGGTGCGCAGCAAGGCCGAGACCGCCGCCCCATGCGCGGTAGCCTTCCTTGAGCGGCTGGAAGGTGCAGGCAATGCCCTTCGAGCGGACGGCAGCAACGGCCGGCGACCACATGGACTGGATGACGACCTCGCCCGAAGCCATCAGGTTGACCGACTCGTCGAAGCTCTTCCAGAAGGCGCGGAACTGGCCATCGCTCTTGGTCTTGATCAGGAATTCGATCGTCTTGTCGATCTCTTCCTTGGTCATGTTGCCCTTGTCGGCATATTTGATCTTGCCGGAGGCTTCAGCGATCATTGCCGCATCCATGATGCCGATCGACGGCACGTTGATGATGGCCGTCTTGCCCTTATAGGCCGGATCGAGAATGTCGGCCCAGGAGGTGATTTCGCGGCCGGTCAGGTCAGGGCGAATGCCGAGCGTATCGGCATTGTAGATCGTCGGCATCATCGTGAACCACTGGGTCTGCTCCTTGGCGAACTTCTTGGAGTCCTGCGCCTCGACGAAGCCGACGGTGTGCGGCGCCGTGCCCTGGGCAATCGTGCTGTCCGCCTTCAGCTTGCCGGTCGTGAAGATCGGCACGACCTTGTCGAAATACTTGAGCTTCTTGACGTCCATCGGCTGCAGAACGCCGGTCGGGAACACCTTCTTGCAGATCCAGTATTCGATATCGGCAATGTCGTAGCTGTCAGGCTGGGTGACGGCGCGCTGGGCAGCAGCGTCGGAATCCGTCGCAGTCATTTCCAGCGTGATGCCGAGGTCCTGCTTGCACTTCTCGGCGATCGCATTGATGTTCGAAACGCCGGTACCGAACTGGCGAAGCGTGATGTTGGACTGCGCCCAGATGGTCGGGAAGCCGGTGATGGCGCCCGAACCGGCGATAGCGCCGACGGCGGCAGCACCCGTCTTCAGAAGCGAGCGGCGGGAAATTCCCTTTTCCGCCTTGGTGGTTTTCGTTTCAGTCGTCATGGCAGTTCCCCTTTTCTTGATACTGAAGTTCATGCGGAAACGCGGCCAAGGAGGACGGCATCCTCCAAAGCCCAACTCAAAGACACCGCATCGCCGACCGAGACCGGGTTGGCGAAGTAATCGCTGTCGCTTGCGATGACGGTGAAATCGTCGCTGCCAGCCCCAAAGACGGTGATCTTCACCGAGGAGCCGCGATATTCGATATTGGAGACGATGCCGTTGAAGCCGAGGGTCCACTCGGTCGCCACCTGAAGGCGTACGCGGTCGGTGCGGATGCCGATATCAACAGGCTCGCCGACCTCCCTGCCCGTCCCGCGTACGGAAAAGCTCTGCCCTTCCGGCACCGTCATCACGATCACGCCATTCTCGCTCGATGTGACGCGGCCAGAGAGCACGTTGTGATCGCCCATGAAGCGGGCGACGAAGGCGGTTGCCGGTTTTTCGAATACTTGCCGCGGTGACGCCGCCTGTTCGATCTTGCCGTCATTCATGATGACGATGATATCGGCGAGCGCCATCGCCTCTTCCTGGCTGTGCGTCACATGCACGAAGGTGATGCCGAGCGTCTTCTGCAGCTTCTTCAGTTCCGCCCGCATGCGGATCTTCAGGAACGGGTCGAGTGCGGAAAGCGGCTCATCGAGCAGCAGCGCCTCCGGATCGGTGATCAGTGCGCGCGCCAATGCGACACGCTGCTGCTGGCCGCCGGAAAGCTGCGCCGGCCGCCTGCTGGCATAGGCCTCCATCTGCATCAGCTTCAGCATCTCCAGCGCCTTGGCGCGGCGCTCATCCTTGTCGACACCCTTCATCTTCAGGCTGAAGGCGACGTTGTCGATGAGGTCGAGATGCGGAAACAGCGCATAGGACTGGAACATCATCGCCGTGCCGCGTTTTGCCGGCGGGAAATCGGTGACAACGACATTGCCGAGACGGATATCGCCCGATGAAATGCTCTCGTGACCCGCGATCATGCGCAGCGTCGAGGTCTTGCCGCAGCCTGACGGACCCAGGAAGCAGCAATAAGAACCGGCCGGGATTTTCAGGCTGATGGCATGGACCGCCGTGGTCGCGCCATAGACCTTGGAAACGGATGCTATATCGATCTCTGCCGCTTTCGACATCGTGTCTTCCCCTGTTCGAGAAAGACGATGCATCTGCCGTGCCAATTTGATCACCGCATCTCAAACCCTTGCAAATCATGAACTTTTCATGACAGCATGCCGATCGGCGAAATCTCGGGCACTTTTCGCACTGCACACAAAATGGGCTTTCGTCCTCAATTCGTGCAGAAAATCGTATACAATTTGACCTCTGTTATGAGAACAAATTCTATTTAACTTTTGAGACGAAGGCGGCTATGGTTTGCTGACATCAAGGAAACCGATTTCATGAAATCCGCCGCCAGCGCCATGAGCCACGACGACACCCAGGAAACGGGCGTCCCGCAGATCCGCGATGCAATCAGGGAGGCTATCGTCGAGCGGCGCCTGTCACCCGGCACGAAACTGTCGGAAAGCGATGTCGGCAATCTCTTCAATGTTAGCCGCACGCTGGCGCGCGCCGCCTTGCAGGCACTTGCCTACGAAGGTCTCGTCAGCGTGGAGAAAAACCGCGGTGCCTTCGTTGCCTATCCCTCACCGGAAGAGGCCCGGCAGATTTTTGCAGCCCGCCGTCTGGTCGAGCCCGGCATCCTGCGGGACGCGGCCGCCCGCATCACTCCCTCGGATATCCAGCATCTCAAGCAATTGCTTCTGGAAGAGGGCCGGCTGATGAGCGAGCGCGGCCAGACCGCCAGACGGGCCGAAATCAAGGCATCAGGCGATTTCCACCTGACACTCGCCGCGATCTCCGGCAACGCCATCATGCAGCGCTTCATGGAAGAACTGGTCGCCCGCTCGTCGCTGGTCATTGCCCTCTACGGCCAGTCGACGGTCTCGAGCTGCGGCCATTCCGAACACGGCGATATCATCGACGCGATCGAGAGCAAGGAGCTCGACCGTGCCTGCCATCTGATGCTTCACCATATTGCTCATATCGAGGCGGACCTCGATCTGCGCGAACGCAAGAGCCTCGGCCTCAAGGAAGCATTCGAACTCTGATAGCTCAGTGGCTCGGCGGCGAGATATCAGCTGCGCGGCTGATATCCTCCACGCTCATCGGCTCGCTGGAGCGCATCTTCACTTTGCCGTCAATGCCGACCAGCACGAGCCCGAATTCGCCGCTGAGCGGCCCCTGAAGCTCATCGCGCAGCTCGTCGGCATCAAGGTCGCCCCCATCCTCGAAAAACGAGAATGCGCCGCCGCCGGCGATCGTGAAAACCTCGATATCATCTTCGATTAGCCGCATCTGTGATTTGCGCAGCAATTCGTCTTGAACGATCGGCCTGTCGTCCTCGGCATCCGCAAAGACGATCAGAACTTTCTTTTCACCGAGAAACTGTTCCAGCGATCGCGGCAGATGCGCCTCGCGAACGCCCGTTCCCATAATTTCGTGTAGAATGGATCTCAACATGGTGCTCATTCCTTCTCTGCCTGTTTCAACGGCTGGAAATGAGCAGGGTTCCCCGCGAGGAATAGGATCGCGGCCAATGCCGCGATCCCGAATGCCTATTCGCGGGGTTCCGCTTCGGATGCGCGCGCCGAAAGCGCGACGATATCAGGCGTGCCATTGGCAAGAAGGCGCTTGCGCACCAGAACGCGCATGACGCGCGCCGCCGTGGAGAAGGTCATCTGGTCCAGTGGTCCCTCGCCTTCCCAGGGCTTGGTCAGCCGTTCCGTGACGGCGCTGACGATATTGGCTGGGACGATATCGGTGCATTCGCGCATGGCTTCGAAAACGAAGCTGATAGGGATGACCCTACCTTCATAGGTGACGATCGGCTCCGTCAATTCGCTGTCCCATTCCTCATAGGCGTAAAGCGCCTCACGGAAGAGCTGCTGCAGGGTAAACGGTGCATGTCCGTTGTGAAGTGGCGGCAGTGCATTCATCATGTCTGTCTCCTCTGATGGATTTAGCCAGCTTCCTCAAGATCCGGTCCGGATCGACGCGGAAACAACGCTCGGCTCCTCCTTCGGACCGGATACACGATTCATTTTATAGAGTAACACACGTGTGATAAAGCCATTTCTGCCCACCCCACCCGGCCGCAACATCTAACCGATTGAAATTCATTGAGACTTACAGTCATTTTTTTGCAGTCGCAGCGCGCAAAACCGGCATTTTCAGCTCTAGGCTCCTACCGGAAGGCCAAATCTGGAACCTTTAACGTGCTGGTCGGTTTTACCTCGGCAATCAGCCTGGGGAGAAATGCAATGACGCAAATTCGCCAACCCGAACGACGCAGCCGGACGCTGCGCGGACGTCCCTACAGTCTTAACGAATTCGCCGCCAAATATGGCTTGAGAAACGAGCAGGCAGAAAGCCTGTACACCCGCTTCGGCCCCTCCTCGGTCGAACTGGACCTGCTGATGGCCGCCAAACGCCGTCCACCAATGTTACCAGATCGCATCAGCGAATGAGGCAAGGCCCAGACAATCGTCTCCGCGCTCTGCGACAAAATTTCACAAAATGTGTCGGGAACACATGTCAGGTGAAATCGTTCTTCCGGTAGGCATGGCAAAACGCCATGCCGCCCCCATCGAAAATGCCGGCAGATTGCCGACCCCTTCTACAAGATGAGCTTGAGGTACCGCTTCGGCGGAGGCCATCCGTGTGGAATCGATTGGAGGGAAAAGATCGGCCAAGAAGGACGGAACGATGAGCAACACCTCCCGGCATGAGTGGATATGCAAGCGAGCCTACGCAATCTGGGAAATGGAAGGCAGGCCGTATGGCCGCGATGCCGAACATTGGCTCCAGGCAACAGCCGAACGCGAACGGCTGGAACGTACGCGTGCCTCGACGGATGGCAATGAAGTCCTCGTCAAATTCCCGAAAACGCCCCAAGCACCCAGGCCGGCAGTTACCGCCACCCCACGCCAGAGGCTGTCGCGCACCGGTTAATCCAGAGTGATCCTGAACCGAGCGGAGAAATCACCTTCCCACCACATCGGGAAGTTGGTTCCCCACTTGTTGTTATGCAGGTTGAAGCGGATTCCATCGTCGAAATCCGGCAAGCCTTTGCAAAAGGACATGAAATCCCAGCTCTGCGGCGCAACCAGCGGCGTATCGAGGGGCTCGATGACGAGCGCTCCTGCATCCCCAAATTCGCCGCTGACAGCATTGACCGCCTGTAGCTGCGCGCCGCCGGACCCGGCGAAATTGCCGGACCGGTGCCACAGCCCCATCTTCCTGAAGGCCCAGTCCTTTGCGCCATCAGGCGTGAACGACAGGAAACTCGCCTCCGGCATGCGATTGGCCGGCTTGTCGCGCAGTGAGAGACGCAGTTGCAGGGCACTGTCATCAGCCGAAAATTCCACGGCGATCTGGCGTGGCGCCCCGAACCGCTCGACCGCTTCGGCCGGCATGGACAAGAGAACTCCGCCCTCGCCCGCACCTTCCAGGCTCGGCACAAAAACCTTCGAAAGCGCAGCATCCGAACGGCCAAGCCCAGGCTTGTCGTGATCGAGCACTGCCCATTCCTGCCGATGTGTCAGATAGCTATCCATATGCCTGTTGACGTCGGCAGCGTCGTAGCTCTCATAGCGATAGGCGATCAGCGAGCCGTTGCGTCCGGCAATCCGTCGCCCCCGTGGTGATGTGAGCGCCATGACATCGCCCGTCACCTCATCAAGCTCGATCGACCAGCCGCCGGCAATCAGGCGGGTCTCGCGGTTCGTACTGCCGACGAGCGTCGGCGCGAAGAGTTCTGCGAGCACGGCCTGCGCCTGCTGCTGGTCATCGGCATCGAGTTCGGCGACGGCCTGATCAATATAGCCGCGCTGCTCATCCCATGACGCCTCGGTATAGGCGAAACGGTAATCCGTTTTGCGCGCGGCGTTGAAATCGGCTTTTGCCCAAGCCTTGTCGTCGCGCAGATAGGATTTAATATCCACCCCGCACGTATGCTCCGCCACCATGGCAAGCCCGCGGCCGAAGGCGAGCCTGCGCGAATTGAGCCCCTCGCCCGCAAAGCGGTCATAAAGCCGCTGCAGGGCCAGAAATTTCGCTGTCTTCAAGGGGTCGGCGGCGCTGCCATGGATCCAGCTATCGCCCAACTCCAGCTCCAGCACCGGGAAACGCTCGCGCTTTTCCCAGAGGATCGCGCCATAATCCTCCAGCGTCGCCGCGCGGATGACCGCGTCAGGCTGCAGGCGACGCATATCGCGATACGCTTCTGCCGTCTGCGGCACGCTCTGCGGGCCGATATTGTCCTGCGTATGCGCAAAGCTGAGCCCGTCGTCGAAATCTTCGGGGAAATAGGTCTCGCCGTACGAGCGCTGATACATGACGACGACTTCGGCACCATCAGGCGCGCGCCAGCGAAAGATGTCAGGCACGTCTGGCGGCGGTGAAGCCGTGTTGACGCCGAGATGCAGGAAGCGGATGCCAGCCTCGGCAAGCAACGGCACCATGCCGAGTGTGTGGCCGGGAACGTCGGTCATCTTCGCCGCTATCGTCTGCTTGCCGAAACGGCGGTCGAGCTCCTGCGAATAGGAAAGGCCTGCTCGGAACAGGTCTGACGACATCAGCTCCGTATGGGTGGTGAACGGCAGCCCGTGCCAGCGGATGAGCCCGCGCTCGATCGCCTGCTCCAGTGCTGCGACCTCGGCAGGCGAGCGCGAATTCAGATGATCCCAGATCAGCCAGGCGCCTGTCGTCCAGATGAACTTCGGCTCCTCGGGGTTTTCGGCATAGAAATGCGCCCCGGTCTCGATCGCCTGCGGAATGAAGCGCTCGTGATATTGACGGCGAACCTTCTCGGCATGGTCGGTGAAACCGATATCGAGATGGGTCTTGAAGACCAGGTGCACGCGCTTTTCCGTCATCTGCATTCCGCTAGATCAGTCCTGCCGTCGTCAAGCAGCTCTCATGAGACGCAACGCAAATGATTTTGCGTTCGACACGCAATCCCGATGCCCTCCCAATATGGCACAATGGCATTTTGTGTAATCGTTTCCACAAAAACCTTTGCGCTTTGTGGTAACGATCCGTCAAGCATATTTGCTTGAGAAGCCCCGAATATGCTGGATATTTCATCAAGCTGGACTCTGCCCACCTTGCTTCCGGCAGGCAACGCAAATTAAGTGGCTACAAAATGTGAAAACGTGTTCATAGGCCATTAACCTGACTGACCAAGGCGTTGAACTCGCGATACACTTGTCATCTTGCTGCCTTACACGACATAGCCCGGACCTCTTGCCAATGGCCTCCATGATCGAAATCACCGTCCATGTCCCGCGTTCCGATCAGGCGCACGAATTCCTTCTCCCGCGCGAGATTGCGCTGGGAGATTCCAACACGGCCTTATCCGGGCGGGCCGATTTTCTGGCAGTTGCGCGGCGTCAAAATGGCGCCGCGACCTGTCCGGCAAGCACTTGCCGATCCCGTCTCGAAGAAATGCGTGACTGATGTAGCGATAAAGGAGCGATTATTTCTCTTCGCAGAGCGTCCGGTGAACCTCTGTCCAGAACAAGGCGAGCAACGTATCGCCGTTGCGTTCGGCGACGAGCGCGCGGATCAGCGCCTCGGAGCCAGCCATGTCCTGCCAGCTCGATCTCAGCCCTTTGGCTGCCTGATGGCACTCGGCGATATCGAACGTTCTCTTACTGTCCATCTGGAGCCTCCCCGAAAAAGGCGCTAACAGACGGATCTGGAAAAGTCATTCCCCGCATATGTGGGGATGCCTTGTATTTTTGACATTCCTCGCGGTAGGATTGAACGGTTTGAGACAGGCGGCACGATGACGGAAAATAGTTATTCCCAAAAGTTCGAAACCGTTTTCGAACAAATCAAGGCTGCAATCAATGTCGATGCTTCCATCCGCATTTTCCAGGCGGAGTATGCCGTTGACTATGTCACCTATCACCTCGCTCAGACCATTGCGGCAAAGATCGACGCCCCTTTCGTGCGCACCACCTATCCGGATGCCTGGGTGTCACGCTATCTGCTCAACAGCTATGTGAAGGTCGATCCGATCGTCAAACAGGGCTTCGAGCGTCAGTTGCCCTTCGACTGGAGCGAGGTGGAGCCGACGCCGGAAGCCTATGCCATGCTCGTCGACGCCCAGAAGCACGGGATCGGCGGCAACGGCTATTCGATCCCCGTTGCCGACAAGGCGCAGCGTCGCGCGCTGCTTTCGATCAATGCCCGCATTCCGCTCGATGATTGGACCGCCATGGTCAAGCTCTATCGCAATGAGTGGATCGAGATCGCCCATGTCATCCATCGGAAGGCCATCTACGAGCTTCACGGCGAGAATGACCCGGTGCCGGCTCTTTCCCCGCGCGAAATCGAATGTCTGCATTGGACGGCGCTCGGCAAGGACTACAAGGACATCGCCGTCATCCTCGGCATTTCCGAGCATACGACTCGCGACTACCTGAAAACCGCCCGCTTCAAGCTCGGCTGCGCCACGATTTCCGCTGCCGCCTCGCGGGCCGTGCAGCTGCGCATCATCAACCCCTAGGCTTTTCCCAACCAGATTGAAGCATTCTGTTAGCTGAAACGGGCCGGCCGATCAGGCAGCCCGTTTCAGCCAATGGAATGATTCAAGCTGACCAGAAAGACCCTCAAACGACCCCCTCATATGCGGGGGCTCATCTGTAGGCACCCATATGAGGGAATTTCCGATCCCGCCGTCCTGAACCATTCTGCCCTCACGAACCCAACACGCTGGAGGGAAAAATGTTCGTTATCATTCAGGCACATGAGTATCAGAAATACGCTTTCATACTCGACCAGATGTTCCGCCTGCGCAAGAAAGTCTTTGCGGACACCCTTGGCTGGAACGTTCCGGTAATCGGCCCCTTCGAGCGCGACAGCTATGACTCGCTCTGCCCGGCCTATCTCGTCTGGTGCGACGAAACCCGCACCCGCCTTTATGGCGGCATGCGCTTGATGCCGACGACCGGACCGACCCTCCTCTATGACGTCTTCCGCGCAACCTTCCCGCAGGCAGCCAATCTCGTCGCCCCCGGCATCTGGGAAGGCACCCGCATGTGTATTGACGAGGAAGCAATCGCCGACGATTTTCCCGATGTCGATGCCGGCCGCGCCTTCTCCATGCTGCTGCTGGCGCTCTGCGAATGCGCCCTCGATCACGGCATCCACACCATGATCTCCAACTACGAACCCCACCTGAAACGCGTCTACAAGCGCGCCGGCGCCGAGGTCGATGAACTCGGTCGCGCCGACGGCTACGGCAAATATCCGGTCTGCTGCGGCGCCTTCGAAGTTTCCGAACGCGTGCTGGACAGGATGCGTGCATCCCTCGGCATCGATACCCCCCTCTACACCCGCTACGTCCCGACGCGTTCCGTCGTGACGCAATTCCTGGAGATGGCAGCATGAACCGCTTGAGTGAAACCACCGTACAAAAAGATATCGGTGCGTTGGAACGACATATCCTCGCATCCCGCGATATCGCCACGCAGATGGGAGACCCCTTCCTCTCCTATCTCCTCTCGATGGCCCTCTTCACGATCTATGAGAAGAAGGCGCATCAGGAAAACGACCTGCTGAAAAGCAGCTACAATTAACGGCTCCCCCGGGGGCCAGCGGCCGGGCTTGAAGCAGACCTCCCCTTCAGGCTCGGCTGCGCCTCTCGATCTCAGGCGCCTTGTCAGAACATTCGGCTCCCCGGCCGGTTTTACGATGATCGAAAAACCAGGGGAGATCGCCATGACGGACCGGAATGAGGACCGTGTGCGCAAGCACGCCTACGCAATCTGGGAAAAGCAAGGCAGGCCGGATGGCGAAGATTTGCGCCATCGCAGCGATGCGGAAGCCGAACTGCGTGGCGAACCCACAAAGGCCAACGAACAGGCTCGCGAGCAGATCGAAGAAATCGAAACCGCGACCGGGGCAACGGGCGTCCCCTTCCCGCCGCCGTCGATGGCGAGCCCCGATTGATCGCTCTGGCCTGAGCTACCGCGTCATGGAAGCGATCGCTGAGATCAAGGCCTCGTGCTGATAGGGTTTCGGCAGGAAAGCCGTGTTGGCCGGCAGCGACATGGGATCGAGCCGCACCAGGCCCGAGGTGATGATGATGCCGATATTCGGCCGCATCGCCCTCACCCGCTTGGCGAGCTGGATGCCATCCATCGAACCGGCCATGTTGACGTCGGTGAAGAGGACATCGACATCGTCGCGGGTCTTCAGAAGCACCATTGCCTCATCCGCGCTCCCAGCCTCGAGCGCCACGTGCCCCACTTCTTCAAGCACATCCAGAATATTAAATCTGATCAGCGGCTCATCCTCGACGATGAGCACCACGGCACCCTGGGAAGCCACCATTCTGCGATTGCCCTCTTCAGATCTAGTCTGACAGGAGTAAATGTAGCCCGCGTGCGAAGGTTCCAGAGGGCAAACCGGAAATATGCATCGTCCACAGATGCTTGCGCTCATGGCTTGTGACTGTCCCGGATTTGCGTTAAGCGGACAAAAGCCGCGGGTGCCATTGCCCCGGCTGACCGCACCCTGGGTGCCGGGCCTGTAGCTCAATGGTTAGAGCCGGCGGCTCATAACCGCTTGGTTGGGGGTTCGAGTCCCTCCGGGCCCACCATTTTTTGTCCATTGTGCGATCAATTTACGGCAACCGAAGCGGGAACCTCGATAATCACGGAATCCTGACTGTAGCCGGACGCGAGAAATCGGAATTTTGACACTAGGTTCCGGAATTTTCAAAAAATTCCCTCGACTGTTTGAAGGCCGCTCAAAGCCCTTTTGAAGTCGCGTTAAAATCACCTTATTTCGAAGGCGCCAACAAGGTGCTTGGAATCGCCGCGTCGCTGCGTCCACCCCTGAAGCGAAGAGGCTATCGTGACTGAAAGGTATCGACCCAGATACAAGTGGCAGGAAACATGGCCGGGTGAGAGTAAGCAGGACTTCATAGGCTACGACGGCGAAGACGTTGTCGGCCGCATCCAGCTCGATCAGACTACCTCAAATCGAACGGGCCTATGGCGATGGAATGGCGGCTTCCAGTCATGGGTTCGCAAAAGGATCATGCCCCAGCAGGGTTGGGAAGAGACGGCACGAGAGGCTTCGCGCAGGGCAGAGAAACATCACAACAAGCTGAAGGCTATCCACGGAAGATAGGAGTTAGTACCCGTAGAACCTAAGGACGCGGACTCGCGTTGTCATGACGACCGGCCCCGACGTTCTTGTCAGCAAATCGAGCCCAGGCTTCAGCTTCGAGTTCGTTGCTCCGTTTTCGCCAATCGGTCGCGTCGAGTATGCCAACAATTTGGTCGTACTTGTCCAATCGGATGCAAAACTGGTCGGGATCGGGCGGATCGCGTCTTTCCACGGCGTTAGGGAACAGCTCCCCAAGTAACAATAACTGCATCTCGACCTTGAAATCGCCAATCCAAGCTGAAAGCCGTTCCACCTGATATCGTTCAGCCTGGATCCTGCTTTCAATGCTAACCAGCCGTTCTTCGGTAGGCATTTCCCAAGCAAATCCGTCCACAGGGAGGGCGTAGATCAGGGGATCTCCACCGGCGAATGCTACCTTTCGATGTTCATCGAGCCCGAGCCCAATTGCTAGTCTGAAGACATCCAGTTTCGGTTCTATGATCAGCCACGACTCGATTAGGAAAACCAGCTCGATCACTGCATCGAGCGCGGCTGATCGTCGATCGGAATATTCTGGGTAACGCTCTGCCGGAACTATCCGCCGCTCGCCCTCAAATACCCGCGCTAGCATGAAGCTCGTTTCGATCTTGCCTAAGTAACTCGTCAAACTCTGGATAGCTTCTTGAGCGCCTTGGGTGATCTTGAGGGTTTTCTCGTAGATCTCGACCTTGCGCTTTAGCTTCTCATTCTGAGTGTTGGCCTTGATGGCGTTCCTGCCCTGGCGTCCGATCTGAATGAAGACGGCGGTGAACCCGATCAATGCCGCCAGACATGTAGCACTCCCTGTTATAAGAGCTGCTTGGACCGGCGCCTGAAGAGTCCAAAACTCATTCAACATTTCGATCTCCAAGTTGAAACGCGGAATGATCTCCGAATTCGCTACAGCCGCCAATCCGAGTCAGGACTAATCCAAGGAAATCGTGCGGTCGTCACTGTAAGATAATCAGCTCTTTTGCCTCGCTGCCGGGCGCCCATCAATATCCTTCTTGGGCAATCCGGTGAATGAGGCAGAACAATACCCGTTACCTACCGGCACCATCTTCAGCATTTGATGTATCGGCCTTCGGAAGTCCCGCTGTCTTGATCACCGTCCAAACGCCGAAAATCAGCCCAACGAGCGTAGGAACGCCCAAAAGAACACCGCAATAAATATACAACGGCAGGTCATGAACTCCGAAAAACAATTCCTGCGCAGCACACTTATTCGCCATGTACCCCGTGAAATGGTTACACTTGCCGGCGTTGGGGAATAAATAGAAAGCCCCGTCCATAACGAGCAGGAAGCCAAGGCAGATGGCCATGCCGCGAAGCAGTTTTCCGTCTGCTCGCCTCCTAAGCGGCCGCTCCGGTTTCTTTCTTTTGACCAACCAGAGTAAGTTGCCTGCCAGCAAGCACACAGCCGTTCCGATAAACTGGGCAAGCATAATCACCCAAATCTGATCAATAGCCGGTCTAACCATGTGGGCAATGGCTGCGGCCAGAAATGCCACCAGCCCCAGTACTGAAACCGCGGACACCGACGTAAGCCCGTCTCGCGTCACAACTGCACGGTAGAGCCCGCACCACGCCCAGGCGGTCAGGGCTATAGGGACGGGCCCAATGGGCCAAGGCAACGACAGATCAAGCATGCTGCGACTATGCCTGATCAAACGTGTTACTCAACCGACTAACTCCCCTTTGCCCGCTTTGGAGGGCTTCTTTTTTGCAAAATCCCCGTCTTTTTAGGGATATATATCAGTCACCGGATGCTGCAAACTTGAAGTGCGCCGAGCATGGTTGGTTACCACGGCGCAGGCGCTGGCGGTTTGCTTGGAAACGGACCGTCAGCTCCGCACTAACCAGCGTCCGAGCGCGGCGGAAATCTTTCATGCGGTTATGATCAACTCTCTCGCTGGAACACCCTCACCGCCCGCCACAGAGTAGGTCAATTCGGCTTCGAGATGCTCGAAAGAAGCGAACGCCTCGCGGATCTCTGGGCGATCGTTTATCGAGAGGATTGATCGGCCTTTAAGTCGGCTTAAACGCTCCGCCATAAGCGAGAACTGCTCGCGACCGAACAGGCTTTTCCCGTAGTCGCCCTCGCTGCCGAAATATGGCGGATCAAGGTAGAACAGCGTTCCCGGCCGATCATACCGATCGATAAAATCCAGCCAGTCCAGGTTCTCAATGACGACGCCCGAAAGACGCTCGTGGACATCTTCCAGGAGCGGAGCCAGCCGCGTCAGGTTGAATCTTGCTCCACCATCGGTCACCACCCCGAAATTCTGCCCCGCCACCTTCCCACCGAAGGCAAGCTTCTGCAGGTAGATGAAGCGCGCTGCCCGCTCCAGGTCGGTCAGCGTGCCGGGATCGCAAGCCTTCAGCCGTTCGAACTCCCGCCGGCTGGTGACCTGGAATTTGAGCGTGTCCATGAACTGCGGATAGTGCCGCTGCAGAATGCGGAACAGGTTCACAACCTCGCCGTTCCGGTCATTGATCACTTCTGCCCGGGGGACGTTGCGTCGCCTAAAGAAGACGCCGCCCATCCCCACGAAAGGCTCTGCGTAAAGCGTGTGCGGGATCTCCGCGATCATCTTTACGAGGCGCGGTGCGAGCGCCCTTTTGCCGCCGATCCATGCTGCCGGCGGCTGCGTGTTGGGGACTTCCCGCCACGTTTCATTATTCGCCATTTCAAAAACCTATCGACTCAGTCACAGGAGTCCGGCCCTGCAGGGTACGGGTGTGACGGTTATCGAAAGCTGCTGTCGGACGGGTCTGGTCGCCAAACTAAGGCCCGTCGTTATGGTGCTTCCTGGCACCGTAGCCACCCGGTCAGGCGGCCGAACTTTTTGAGCCGTGGGCCGTTAACTTAGCCAGAGTTTTTTCTCCCGAAACCTCTGGAAAAACTCCGCTCGTTCCTTAAATCACGCTCTGCTGAAGAGCCCTCAGCTTTCAGCTGGGGAGCAGCGACTCGCGAACCCTACTAGCTGCTCTCCTGAAACCCGCCGTGACCTCCGGCGGGTTTCGCATTTCAAGCCGATAACTGCCACGCCGCGCGCGGGCTCGCGATCTTCCGAATAATTGGCGCCCCAATCTTTGCGACGCCGGTGCCACCCGTGTTGCAGAGGTGTCTCAGGACCAACAGGTTATCGAGGCGGATGTTCGTCATGGTCAGCCCAGGGGGAAGCCAGAGCTTCGAGCCACAGATAAGCGACCGACCGCGTCCGCCGACATAGTTGCCCGCCGTCCAGCCGCCGCCGGTGACTGTGACGGTGTTCGCGATCTGGACCGGCCCACGGATGGAACTGTCCAGATAGTCCCAGCCAGCCCAGTCGTTCAGCTCGACCGGGACTTCGATCTCAAGCCAGTCGCCGGCGACCAGGCCAAGGGTTGGGAGGCTGAGATTCGCGGGCAGGCCATAGGTGACGGTATGAACGGCGGCAGCGTCATTGACCGGCGTAATCGTGATCACCTGCTTTTCATTTCCGGACGCCACCACTTCCTTGCTGGCGACATAGGTCGACGTGCCGGTGCCGCGAACCAGGCGCATGCCATCGGCAACGTCGCCGGTGACATTGGTCTTTGCGCCAGCAATTCCGGGCGTGCCCTTCGGCGGGAAGATGTTGTAGGCGGCAAGCGGATCGAGCGATCGCGTTTCTCCAGCCGAAACCATCGCCTGCAGGATCGGAAGGAGAATGTCGGCGCGCTTTGCCATGAGCGGCGGAAGAGGATGAAGCCCGCCGGCATCAAAGAGAGCTGGCGAAACGCCGGAAAGAGGCCCATCGAGTGCAAGCGTATTGCAGAGGCGGACACCCTTGCGCCCTGCCTGCGCGAGGATCCACGTATTGATGCCATCGAGGATGCCAGGCCAGGCCGGATCGTCAGAGCCTGGTTGATCGTTGAGCGTGCTGGTCCAGCTCAGCGTCTGCAGGATGACATAGACGCCCGCCTTGGTGATCCTTCGGACCTGTGTCTCGAAGTCCGCCAGGATATCGGCAAGGCTCCGGTTGCGGACGATGTCGTTGTAGCCGATGTCGATATAGATGATGTCAGGCTTTTGGCTCAGAGCGTAATCTGTACGGGCAAGCGTGCCGGGGAATTGCGCTTCCAGGCCGGCGACAGGGTTTAGGCAGTCCCCAGACTTGCCGCCCATGGCGCCGGAGAAGGCCGCGAAGGAAACCGGGGCAAAGAACGGATGGTTCAGCTCGGCAAACATGTCGATGTTGAACCGCCCGTCTGCCGCCTTGATCCACGACAGAACTGTTCGGCCGTTCTCGTAGAAGCCCGTATGGCCGTTGGTTGCCGTCTGTCCGGCCGTGTAGGTCTGCGCGGCGCCGAGGCCGATGAAGCTATGGCCGAGCCCCATGATCTTAGCGCCAAGCGCCAAGGGCAACGCAGGAAGCGGAACGCCGTCCCGCACGACAGGCGAACCGAATGAGCGGGCGAGCGTCTTTCTGACTACGGGCTTGGCCATCAGACGCTCCACGCCTTCAGGGCATCGCCGGCCTTGTTGGTGGTCCAGACAAGCTTTGCTTCCGCAAGAGCGACATCGATGACCAAGAAAGTCTGGCTGGCAATTGCGATCGAGCCGATGGAAGCCCATGGCGCGGCGTTCTCTATCCGGCCTTGAAGTTCGACGACCGCTTTCGATCCGGTCGCTCCGGCCACCTGGATAACGGTGCCGGCAGCGACCGCGAAAGTCCCAGTTTCGCCGTTAGCGTCCGTTGTGTTGAGGCGTTCAGTCATTGTTTGTTCCTTTGGTTAGCTTAGGCGAAGACGGCGCGATCGATCTGGCGCTGCCAGTCGTCATCGAGGACGTCCTGGGGATCTCGGCCGCTGCGTTCGAGGTTTTCGATAAAGGCGCGATGGAGGCGGTAGTTGTTGGCCTTCAGCTCTGTCGTATCGAGCCCGTTAAAGGTCCAAAAACCGAGCGGGAGGCCGAAGCCACCGAGCGCGGCCGAGAAGTCGGCCGTGTTGTTTGCGCCGGCGGCTCCGCTGGTCACCGTTTGGCCGCTTGGCGTCTTCATGCGGGCGCCGAACTCGGCCGCCGTGCGCCACATTGCGATCTGGGTGAACTGGCCGAAGCCAGGGCCAGAGGGGCTGATCGTGAGGCTTGCGGCGGCGCCGACTGCCGTCTGCCGGCGGAACGAGATCGACTTCGCGGCCGCACCGAACCCGATGAATGCCATGTCCGGAGCGGAAACGAAGGAATTGGAGTTGCTCGACCCCTGGAAAAGCGCCTTCGCTGACGCCGCCGCCGGCCAGTCATCCGACGAGGGCAGCGTCATATACATGCAGATCAGAAAGTGCTGATCGGCATAGACATCGGCCATAACGCTCGCGGGGATCTCGACATAGCTTCCCGGCAGTGTTGTTCCAGAGAAGTCCAACCCGTTGCCGACGAGCGGGATCGACTGCGTTGCGCGGACAAGAAGCGAGGTATCCTTGCGCTCTGCGACGTCGCGAACGGCCTTGTTGGCATTGGCCGTGCCATCGGCATAGCACCAGCGAAACGCCGCATCGAAGAGGAAGCGGATGCCGTCATTGTCGAACTTGCAGAGCGGATCGCGCTTGCGGAGCGGCTTGGAAAGGTCGGCGCTGACGCCAGGAATCGTGATCGAAAGCATGGGAAGCCCTTATTGCTGGGTGAGAAGATGAAGGACCGCGTCGGCGATCGCTCGCCCACCGGTCGCCGGATCTGGGTGGATAAGGTCGGATGCGAACCACGGCCTGGCGCTGCCGAAGGCGTAATCAGCCGCGTCGTCGCCGAAGACGTATTGAAGATTGAGGAACGCACATTTGCGCTCGACGGCCGCCTCGCGCATCACGCGGGCATACTCAGACATCGGTCGTGGATTGGTCGTGCGCTGGTTTTCGCAAGGCGCCACCAGGAGGACGTCCGACATCGGATTAACGGCGCGGTGGCGGTCAATCATCGTCAGCAGGTTGGTCTTATAGTCCGCCGGCGGAATGAAGGGCTGATCGTTGGTGCCCCACATCATAATCGCGAGCTGGACAGGACCAAGCGCGCCATAGCCGGCCTTCCACTTGGTTTCGTCCTGGCTTGCCCAATTGAAGGTCTGAGAGCCGGTGCCAGCAAGCTTATGGACAATCACGCCGTTGCCGGAACGCGAGGCGACCAGGCCGCAGAGCTTGACAGTACCGGAGACGACCTCGACATCGAGCGCCCAGGCGCCAGCGGGTTTGCCGGTCAATGCCACTGCCGTCTGGACGTCGGCGCCCTGGACGTTGAGATTGCCGCTCCAGGCTCCGCCGTTCCAGCGATAGCGCACCACGCCGTCAGCCGTGCCGACATAGTGAAGCGCAAAGGTCGTGTCTTCGGTCGGCCCTGAGGCACTGACGCGCGAGCCGGCCGTCGAAGACGTGAGGTAGCCGAGATCTGCAGTCGGCGCGGTGTTGTAGGTTCCGACCCATGTTCCCGATGCGGCCGAGATCGGATAGACGGCCGGCCGGACATTGCCGTTGCGAAGGAAGGACGAACCTTCCGGATAGGCCCAACCGATCCAGCCGGAGCCATAGGTGCCATAGTCGGCAACGAGAGCGTCGGCGACTGGTCCACTCCATCGGGCGGCGGCCTGGCTCCAGCTATCGCCGAAGATGGCGATCGCGAACTGAGACGCCTCGGCACGCTTCAGCTGGCGAAGCCGCATGCGGGTTTCGCGCAAGTTCCAGGCGCCCCAGATATAGTCGATCGGAAAGCCGTCGCTGTCTGTCGAGACGTCCAGACGCGCTTGCAAACTTGCCTTATTACCTCTGGCGGCAACGATCTCTTCCGATGCGCTCTTGCCGCCGATCGAGGCGATGATACGGCCGGTTTCGTCGATGAAGATCACGTCGGCCGAGATATCGGTGGTCTCGTAGATCTCTCCCCTGGCGCCGGCATTCTTGAGATCCGAGCTGGTGAAGAGCACGCGGCCGATCTCGTCGGTAAACACCCACTCGTCGCTTTCGTCGGTGGTCTCATAAACCCCGCCCGAAACCTTGCTATCCAGTGCCGCAATGACCGAGGCGAGTCCGGAGGAGCCAATACGGACCCAGCGCGCCCAGGCAGACGAGTAGATGTAGCGGCCGGCATTCGGGACGACGGCGCCGTTGTAGCCGTTTGCCGTGGCGTCCTGGTGCATGCCGGTGTCGGTCTCGA
Source organism: Rhizobium sp. YAF28 (assembly GCF_052113285.1). NCBI lineage: Bacteria > Pseudomonadati > Pseudomonadota > Alphaproteobacteria > Hyphomicrobiales > Rhizobiaceae > Rhizobium > Rhizobium sp. YAF28. The sequence goes on from NZ_JBFRCX010000005.1 coordinate 399,268, forward strand.
TCACCTCGCCGCCAGCGCCGTTGCGGGCTCCAGCCATCGACATGAGCGTCAACCAGGTCTGCGCATAGACCATCTCGCCGGGAATGAAGCCGCTGCCGGCGAGCTGAAGGGCAAGCTTATCCTTCTCGATCTGGACCGTTGTGCCATTCCGGTTGCCGAGGAGCGTGTCAATGAGAGATGAAGTGGGCTGTTGTGCAGTCGTAGTCATCGGATGGTCACCGCAAATGGACCGACAGCCGTTCCAGGCACGCCGATCGAGTTAAGGGGGGAAAGCCAGTAATAATGAGTGCCCGCCGGCAGGCAGGTGCTCGTCTCGGCGAAGACAACGACATCGTCGATCGCGCCGGCGAAGTCCGACGAGGCGGAGAAGCGGATCTGCGCGCTGGTGGCGCCTGCGACGATGCGATCGGAGAAATTACCGTTGTCGGCTGCCGCAATGCCGTTGACGAGATTGCCGCCGGCGCTGTCGCTCAGAACCGGCCGAACGTTTCCGCCAGTGCGGCTGCTGACCGTGTAGAACATCCGGTAGGCCTTGCCGGAAGCGAGGCTGGCGATCGTCTGCGCGAGGTTGCCAGGCAGGCCCGTCGCATGGACGGCCTTGCCGCTCGAAAGCGACCAGTTGTTGCCATAGGCCCAAGTGCCGGCGGCGGAGAAATCGCCAAGAGCGATGATGGTCGAGCGGGTGGCATCACCATCGGTGACGGTATAGGGCCGCGATCGTTCGACCGGGATGGCAGCGGCCACAGGTGCCGCGTCCATGAAGTTGGTGGTCGTTGCCCGCGAGATCTGCACGGCTGCGATCGAGGCGTCATCCGTGGTTTGAAAGGCGATGCTGGTCGCGCCGAGCAAGGCAGTCACATTGACGTTCGTGATCGCAGCGCCTGGAATGTCGCCGTCCTCGGCACCAATAACGACGCTAGCGGTCGTGGTGTATCCGCTCGATATGTTGCCCGCCGCAATGGCCTTGGCGCGCAGCTCGACCGCATCGCCGCGCACGTAGCCGCTGATCGGCGTTCCACCTGCAGCCGCATCGATCGGAAGGATCGACCAGACAGAGGCACCGACAAGCCGATGCTCGATCTGGATCAACTGAGTTTCCGTGGCACTCGACGTTCCCGGTGCCAAAGTCACAATGAGGCCATTCGAGCTTCCGGTTCCGGTGAAGCCGGTATCGATCGAAACCCAGACGGGCACGGCAGGCGGAGTGGTTGGCGGATCGATCTCGCCACCGACACGGCCGTTCCAAGGCGGCGCCACTTCCGCGTCGGTCAGTTGGTCGATGATCGGCGACGCGTCGATGAGCTTGTAGTGGCTGGAAAAGTCCTCGCCCGCCTCGACGCCGGCGACGATCAGCGGCAGGCTCTCGGAAGCCATCAGCCCAAAATGGACGATGTCATCGAGCGCCGGCCGCTCGTCTGTGTCAGCCAGGAGAAGCACGTCTGTCCGACCGGCAACGGTCACGACGCGATGAAGGACGCTGATGCCGATCGTGTCGCCAGGTGTGGGAAACGTCCGCCAGCGCAAGCCATAGCTTTCGCCCGCGACCATTTCGACTTCATCGTCGAGCTGGATAATCTCGCCCTCGATCGCCTTGACGCGGGCGGCGCGCTGGGTCGAACTCAGAACATCGAACGAGCCCATGACCAGGTCACCGCGCGTTGCGACGCGGATCGGTCCGTCCTGGGTGAGCGTGTAGATATCGGGCCGATAGATCGCCTCGTACATGCGCCGGCGGGCTTCGATCCAGATCTCGTCGGGATCGGTCTTGCCGGGCATTTCCAGCTGCTCGGTGAGCGTGATCGAGCCGGTATATCCCGGCCACCGGACGATACGCTCTGAGGGTTGGTGGTCTTTCGTCTGGTCGATGAACGGAACGCGGAAGGCGTGCGGCTTGCGGGAATAGATGCGCGTCGCCTTGAAGTTATAGGAGTTTCGGGAGCTGATGTGGTCGACGACAAGGTCTTGCGGCCGATCGATGACGACGCCCCAGCGCACGCCGTCATGCCTCGGCCGAGCCCGGCCGGCAGCGGCAATTTCCTTCAGCACCTCGTCGAGCGTCATCTCGGTATCGATGACGCGGTCGTACTTCAGGCCGTGGATGCGGCAATAATTGTGGAAGTCTACCAGGTTGGGCAGATCGATGCCGGCGCCGGCAACCGGGCGTGCGAAGGCGCCGGACTGCAGGGCGTAGCGGAAATGGCTTGCCGGGTTCCGGCTCTGCCGCTGGATCCACGTATTGGTTGCAACGTCATAGTCGAAGAAGAAGCTGCTCTGCTTGAGATTGAAGCTGTCTAGCGTGCCCTGGAGCTGATAGCTGCCCTGGGCGCGCACGCCGACCAGCGCTAGGCTCTGGTTCATGTTGATTGGATATTCGGGCCGGATCGTCTGCAGCGCCGCCAGAACCGAGCGGCTCTGGATCTGTGAGGAGATGTGTTCGTCCGTCAGACGGTCGAATTCGATTTCCCATCGGCCGCGACTGGGCAGCGTCCAGGTCACCTGCCGAAAGAAGCCCTCGGCCTTCTTGTTGCTGAAGGTGAAGGTGTTGACCATCTGCCAGTCGGTCGTTCCAGCGGGCCTCTGACGAACGCGGATCTGGACGCTGATCGACTGTGGCTTGCCATTGTCGTCGAACCGGATCAGCCCGCCCGGGAAGGAAAAAATCGCCGATACCTGCCATGCATCGAGCCCTGTCGCGCGCTTGACGGGGGTGTCCTTCGAGCCGCCCGTTGGGTCGCCGGCAGCGTTGCGGAAGAGCGGGCGCGTCAGCTCGACATTGATGTTTTCCTCGACCACCTGTCGCGGATAGAGCGATATCGGAGTGTCATTGCTCCAGCCGTTGCGAGGCTCGATCTGGACGTTCGTGTACTCGGAGATCGCGGTCTCGCCGATCCTCATATCTTCAAGGATCTGCGGCCCATACCCGCAATTGAAGATCGCTCGAACGAAGACCAGGTCGCCGACGATTTCGCTGTAGGGCGGCGCCGCATAAGGCGGGGCATAGCGGTGCGTGCCGAACACGAAAGGAATGACGCCGTCCGGCCGTGCCTCGTTGCGCCAGCCGTTGAGGGCATAGGTCGAGCGCCCCTTCTTGCTGTCCGACTTGCCGGGGGCATCCACCGATGGCGGCGGGACCAACGCATTCAGCAGCATGTTGCCGAGGACAGTAACGCCGAGGCCGATGACGGCGGCGGCAAGCCCGGTCGAGATCCCGATCGCGCCCGCCAACGCCGGCGCCCAGAGCACGCCGAGGGCGATCGCCGCGATGCCGATGAAGATCGACAGCACAGACCGCAAGAAGTTCTTTCCCGGTACGATCCTGACGATGACCTGCGTTCCCGCATGCGGGCGGACACGGTGCCAGTAGGCGCGCGGCACGCGTGCCATCTTTCTTCCGTCAGGAGAAACGAGCGTCACGCGAACCAGCTCACGCGTTCTCTCGCCGACTGCCGGCAAGACGATGTCGATGATCTCGGCGACCGTCAGCCCCTCGGGCATCTCCATCCGAATGCGGTTGCTCTCCTGGGCGACGATCGGCGCCATGAGGACCGGGACAATCGGGGTTTGAACGGTCATTAAACGCCCCTCGAAGCCAGTTCGACGTGGCGATAAATGCGCGTCAAACGCGGTTGCCATTGGCCGGATGTGTAAGGCTCAAGCTTGGCGTGATCGAAGGGGACGTGGAGCATGGTTCCCGGCCGCACAACGATGCCGACGTGGCTTGCATGCGGACCACGGCGGAAGAAGGCGACATCGAACTCGCGAGGCTCTTCGACTTCGAACCACGGGCCGATCTGCTGGCGATCCTGGATAAGCTCGGCGATCTCGCCGCGCTCATCGGTCGAGATATAATCGTCGGCATAGCTCGGCAGCTTGATGCCAAGGACGTCCTGGTAGACCAGGACCGCAAGACCCCAGCAGTCGACGCCGGCGCGATCGCGGCCGTGATCCTTATAGGGCGTGCCGATATAGGAGGCAGACCAATGCATCATCTGTGCAATCCTGGAAAGCGGTCGCGTGTCATGCGACCAGAGGGGAAATATTCGTCGGTGATGTCTTCGCGGCTGAAGGAGAGCATGACCTCGCCGGCATCGATGTCGGCCGTGAGGATGTTCAGGTCGGTCCACTGCGCCTCGATCAGGTTCGGGGAATCAGCGAGGACGACGGCCATGTTGATGGTGGCGAGATCCGAGAAGGACCGCAGCAGCTTGGCGATGTCGTTGTCCAAGTTCTCGATGATGATGTTGCCGGCCGGCGGCGCGTCTTCGACGTCGGAAGGAAGAAGCGTCGAGGCGGCAACGAAAAGGAACGGCTGGGTGGCTGGATTGCTGCCCATCCAGGTCGAGCGCGTGCCGTAGAGCAGCGGCTCCACCGACAGGCGCTCGGTATTGTCGGTCGAGATCCGGATCGGCTCTTCAAGGTCCGGATGCGAGATGTAAAACAGCGCGACATAGATCTCGTCGGCCGATGTGGCATCCTGCGCCAGGCGGGCATTGAGCGAAACGCGTCTCATGGCAGAACCACCAATGAGAACGTCTTACGGAACTCGATGCCCTGGACGGTCTCGGTCGGGTTGCCGTCTCCGAACATGCAGAGCCAGGTGCCGGCCATGCGGATCGGGTTCCCACTGCCGTCAAACAGCGGATTGCCGTCAGTGTCTGTCATCGCCCAGCCGTCCGTGGTCGGATCTGGCATCCAGAACGGCAAGGTGCCCCACCGGGTCGTGTCCTCATGAAACAAGTCAAAAACGGATTTGCCCGCACGCGTGAGGAGGAGCGACATGTTGACGAGGTACGGGACGCCACTGAAGCGAAGGCGATAGCCAGGCGTGCCGGCATCGATGCGCCGCTTCAGCCTGGCTTCCAGAGCGACCTTCTGGAACGTGTTGCGCTCCGGACGAGGCAATGAGGCCGGCCAGGTTGGAACGGTCATCGTGCGATACCTCTAGGCTTGGCCCCGAACTCTCGGGTCATGGTGCGGCGGAAATCTCCGCCCTTCTTCTGCGCCGCGACGCCCATCTGGTCGGACAGGGTCAACTGCCACTGACGCCGGCCGCTTTCGTCCTGCCTCTCCTCGACCTGGCCAGTGATCGGCGTCGAAGTCTGGTTGATGATTTGGAAGGTCGGGCGATCGGCGCCACGCCCATTAGCCGGGCTGACGCTGCCATCAACAACGCCGCCACTGAGATAGCCTCGGCGGCCAAGGCGCATGGCCTCGACGGTTTCCGGACCGCCATGTCGAGCGATGTCCTTCTGGCTCCAGACGATCTCGCCGCGATGAACGACGCCGGCAGGCTCATCGACGGCGCCGGGTCCGGTCCAGCCGCCGCGATCGAAAAGTCCTATGCCGCCGGCACCCCACGCGCCCGCGAACTGTGAGGAGCTGCCGAGAACGGAATTGCCGTAGGCGTTCAGGCCACCGCCACCGAAGAGCCCGCCGAACAGGTTGGAAAACCAGTTCCCGCCGCCTGACGGGGCGGCCGGAAACGAATTGGCGAGGTTCTGGCCGAACTGTCCGAGACCACTGCCGAAGCTTCCGAGGCTATTGGTCGCCCCGACCGCCGTCGTGTCGAGCTTGCCAAGAGCAGAATTGAACTTATCGACATATTGCGTGCTGGTCGTACCGAGAATGTCGGATGCATTGCGAGCTGAAGCTTGCGGCCGGCCGGTAAACCAAACCGAAGCCGCGTCTTGCGGGTTGCCATACTTGCCGACACTCTTTCCGAAAAACCGATCGAAAACGCTGTCCTGAGCGCTGGGGTCGGCAAGAAACTGGTTTGGCGTCAGGCGCCGGCCGAGCGCCTCTTGTGTCCAGCTCGGGATATTTGAGCCCATGACCTGATAGGCGCCATAGGCACGGTCGCCGTTCGCAGTGAGCGGGCCGAGCGCATTATAGTTGCCGCTGCTCTCGATCGACTTGATCGCTGCCCGATACGCGGCCATGTCGGTGCCGGCGCCGGGAAACGGAACGACGTTGGAATTGTCGTTGGCGCCGAAGATCTTGGAGAGGATACCGCCGCCTGTTCCCGAGGAGCCGAGGGCGCCCAGTCCAGAAACGCCGCCATTGATCATCACGGTACCGGCGTTGACCGACATAGAGCCGACCGACTTGCCGAGACCGGGAATTGCCGTCGTGTCCCCACCACCAAACAGCCGGCCGAAAATACCGCCAAGGCCGCCGACGTCGCTCAATGTGCCGTAATCGGTACCGAGCAGCGAGTTTTTCAACGGGTTCTTGATGGCGAGATCGGTGAACGTGCCCGCGATGTCCTTCGCAATGTCACCAAGCGCATCGCTGATATTGCCACTCGTCAAACCGTCAACGAGACTGTCGATCGTGTTTTCGCCGGACTGGCGGACCTTGTCCCATGCCTCGTTTTGCTTCCGCAGCTGATTGGTCATGTCCGAGATCGCCAAGGCGTTCTTGCGGAAGCTCTCGGCATAGGACGAATTGAGATCGATGCCGCGCGAGATAAGCGTCTGCTCGGCTTCAAGGCTGGCAAGCCCGCGCCGGCGCGCTTCATCGGTCGCACCGACGAGGTTGGCCTCAGCCTTCAGGCGGTCGATCTGCTGGCCTTGATCGCGAAGGAGGTTTGTCGCGGCGATCTGTTCGGCGAGCTGACCATAGGCCGCTGCCTTTTCCTTGATGGCGGCGATTTCTTTCGGATCGACGGTCGTATGGTTCTTGGCGGCCTCGGCTTCCAGCTGGCTGATCAGCTGTTGCTCCATCCGCAGCCGTTCAGTCTCGCTGACGGTTTGCCCGATGAGGGAGAGCTCAAGCTGCTTTGACTTCAACGAAGCTTCGAGCGATCGGGCGCGCTCGTCTTGGGCATCCTTCAGCTGCTTTTCTGCTTGGACGCGAGCAAGGGTCGCGGCGTTCTCGATACGCTGGTTTCGAAGGTCGATGCCTTCGCCGTCGATGTTGTTTGCGGCCGCTTCGCGACGTGCTGCCTCTGCGCGCTCCGCAGGGCTACGGGCATCAAGCGAGAAGATCGAGTTGTCAAAATCACGCTGGCCTTCGATAAGCGCCTTTCGTTGGCGATCGGTGTATTCGAAATAGGCATCCTGGCCGGGAGAGTTGACCAGGAAGCCGCGCTGCGATGCGCCGATCTGATTTAGAAGATCCTGAGACCGTTTGATTTCGGTGTTGACGTTAAGGAACTGATTGGCGGCTTTGAGGATCTTATTGGCAAACTCCTCATAGGCGGGATTTGCCTTTGAGATCTGCTGCACTGTCTCGATGAACTTCTCGCCTTCAACTCGACCGCTCCGGATACCACGATCGAGATCGTCGAAGGCGGCTTGAAACGGCTTAAAATCCGGCTTCAGGTTGAAGAACGTCTGTGCAGTTCGGCCAGGTGTGACAATGCTGCCGAATTCCGATCGAAGCTGCCGCGCGGACTCGACCTGCTTCTTGACGAGATCGTCCAGGCTACCTTCGGTCGAGGCTCGCGCGACGGCTCGGTTTGCCTGCGACGAATAAGAACGCGCCCCTTCCTCGGCAATGCCATACGCTGTCCCGAGCGCTTTGATGTTCTCTCTGTGCTTCTCAAGGACCTCATCGACCGACTTCGCGGACGTTCCGGCCAGGTTGAAATAGGCAACGGCGGCCGTGCCGGCGACAGCGAGCGCAAGCGGCAAGGCGCCGACCGTGCTGATCGCAGTCCCGGCAATAGCGGCTACGTCCCCGAGCGCTGTCTTAAGTCCGCCGTTGCCCGCGTAAATCTGGGCGATCTGCGGCAGCTGCTGAGCGGCGATCATGCCAACGGGAGCGCCAAGGAAACCGGATTGAGCGATATCCGTCAGCTGGTAGCCGAGGTTCTGCCTTCGAAAGCCCGCGTTGTTGTCGTTCTGGCCGGATCGCAGGGCATTGCTCCGGCCCTTGATCGCGTCGATCGAGGCGAGCGTAGCCTGGCGCTCACGGCCAATGGCTGCGGCCATCTCATTTGTGGAAAGGACGCCCTGGGCATGCAGCGTCCGGATCTCGGTTAAGCTGGACTTGTATTCCCTGATGACGGCGAACAGCGGATTGTATTTGGCCCTGAGATCGTCGATCGTCTTGCCCTGGGCGGCAAGCGCCCCGGTCCACTCACGAACATTCTGGTTGGCCGCACCGGTATTGAGACCGACCGAGGTGTTGATGAGTTGTTGCAGCTTTGTCGCTGTAAGCTGCGCCTCGGTACCGATCGCCGCGACGGCCGATTGCGCAGCGGCACCGCCGGCCTTGGCGCCGGCGGGATCGATGGTGACGCCGATCGCGAGCTTGTACGGTTGCGCCATCAGTCCACTCCCCCATTCAGGATCGCCAGTGCCGCGTCTTCCATGATGGCCATGTCTGCGAAGATCGCCTCGCTCGAAGGCCGATGTGCGAGCCGAGCGGTGCATCCGGCCCAGTCCAGGCCAATCCACATGAAACCGACCATCGAGCCGACGACACGCCACTGTGTGTCGCAGGCAAGGAACGCCATTAGCGAAGGCCAATTTGCGGACGCGATCGACATGAATTCATCTTCGGTTTCGGTGGTTTCGGCCTCGAACGCGACGCCCCATTGCTTGAACTGGGCGGCTGTCTCCTCGGCGATCGGCGTGGCCTTCGCCCGATCGGAGCGGCCGAGGCGTTGGTTTGCCCATGCCTCGGCCGCCTGTCTCAGTTTCCCAGGCGAGCCTTGTCTTGGTCGATCGCATCTTGATAGGCGCGGTTGAGAGCCACGCGGATACGCTCCAGCTTCAGCGCGGCCGCGAAGCTCTCGTTGCTGAAGGGAATGACTTCGTCCTTCTCACCGATCACACCGCGCCAGTTCTTCACGACGCGGGTGAACGACGCCGTATCGAATGCATCCAGCTCGCCCTGGACGCGCTTGAGGTTCTCCTCGCTCGGATCTGCCTCGGCCGCCTTCAGCAGCTCCACGCGCATCGCGTCACGGTTCTTGGAATAGTCGCGATCGAGAATTTCGAGCTCGACCTCAAAGCTATGCTCGACAAAGGAGCCCGGCTTTTCCGGATCGGGCTCGATGACCTTCACCGGCCACCACACAGTCAGATTTTGAACAAGCTTAAACATGTGCCCTCTTCAAACGGCCTTCAAAGCCGCCTCGGTTACTTCACGGTGATGGTGAACTCGTCGTTGCCGGTCGGCGGCGTGAACATCAGCGGAAGGGTGTTGTTGACGATCTTCTGGCTTTCCCCATACGTCGGGCGGCCGATCTGCACTGCCGGCGCATCGAACTTGAAGATGTTGCCGGCGACCGTGCCGTGTTGAAGCGCCAGCGCTCCGGTCTGATGGGTCCGGGAGATGGTGAACCAGTCCTTCGTGGCGAGCAGAACAGCTTCCATGGTGGCCGACCCGGTCATCAGGCGATCGACGTGCTCGATGCTTTCCGAGCCGATCAGGAAGCGCGGCTCGATCTGGTTCGCCAGGTCGAACGTCACGCCCTCGCAGGCGCCCGTGAGAGCAAACAGCGACAATGTCGAGTTGGCCTTGTTGACCGGCAGAGGCTTCTTGAACGCGGTCAGCGTCAGTGGTGCCGGGATTGCGGCATCGGCGATCGTGCCGAGCAGACCCGTCATGGTGAACTGGAGGCGCGGGATCTGCGCCGGGCTGAAGCCGAACTGCAGCGTGCCGCGCGCACCGAGCAGAATGTGATTCACGCCGTCGACGTTGAAATAGATGCTCGCCGACTCCTGGGCCGAGGAGATCGGCTTGTACTGAACGTCGGTACCGGCCGTGACGACTTCCGCCATGGCGCAGGCGCGCAAGAGCGGGCCATAGGCCGGCGCGGTGCCTGCTACGCCAGAGCCGGCGATTTCGACATCGAACGCAATCGTTGCATAGGTCGTTGTCAGGATGACGCCCTGATGGCCCATGTAAGGCAGCACCAGGTCGCGGGAAACTTCACTGCCGACCGAGGGCGTGAAGTTGACGTTCGTCGCCTGGATGGCATTGGCGGCGCCGGTGGGAATGGCATCCGTCCCGTAGACGGTTTCCGGCTTCACCAGAAGCGCACGGTTTCGGAAAAAACGCTTTGCCATTTACTTGCTTCCCTTGCCCTTAGCGGTGCCCTCGGGCTGCGGTGCCGGAGCGTCCTCGGTTGTTTCGGCCGGTACGGGATAGACCGTGTCCGGATGGTCGGTGCGCTGGCTGAGCTTCAGCGAGCCGTCCGCCTGGCGGACGTAGGAGCCGCCTTTCCCTTCATGCTTTTCCATTAGTCCTGTTCCTCCAGGTAACGAGCTGAGCTGTAGACGTCCTCGAACCAGATCGTGCCGCTGATCGCCTGTTGAAGTTCGCCGGTGACGTGTTCCAGTGGATCGTCCAGGCCATCGGCCATGAAGCCGATCAGTTTGCGACGCACGTAGGCTTTGAGGTTTTCGATATCTTCCGCCGCCTCGAAATCGTCGGTACCGGAAAGGTTTTCGGTGATGATGACGACACTGATGTCGACGCCGCTGCGCTGCAGGACGCCGGTGATCCGATCGTTGGCGGCGGATCGCTCGGATGCGATGTAGACAAAGACAGCGGGGACCTGCAGCGGCCGGTCTTTCACGGCCGCCAGGCTACCGGCGCCGCCAGCAATCGCGAATGGCGTTCCGGACTCGAGGAGGCGATCGATGATGCTCTTAATCACTGAGGCTGCTCCTCAAGATAGTCCTGGCCGATCTGAAGGATCTCGCGGACGTCCTCGTTCGAAAATCCAAGATACGGGCGAGCGGGAATGGTGATCGTGTGCTCGCCGATGGTGATGTTGCGTGCGATCCCGCCCTTGGTGCCGGCTTTAACGAAGCGCTGCCGGCCGCCACGAACCTTCTTCAGCGTGGTGCGCTGGCTACGGGCGAAGTGCTGGATTTCTCCACCGAGCTGATGGACGGCCGCATAGAGAAGATTGGTCCCGACCTCGGCCGACAATTCGTCGGATCGCTCGCTGATGCTGCGATAGAGAGCCGTCGTGACGCGCAGAATGTTCAAGGCTCCGCGCTTGCGGCCGCGAGCAACCAGACGGTTCTGTGTACGTCGAGAGAGCGGCTTCCAGCGTGAGCCGTCTGGGCCGCTTTCCGTCTCGAAGCGCCTCTGGGTGCTGGAAAGCATATAGGCCGCGATGAACGACATCAGCTTTCCGGGATGGGTGGCCCGAAAGACAATGTTCTCGACTGCGGCCGAGGCCGTGTCGTCCAGGATGATCGGTGCGATCGCCATCAGAGGTGCCTCAGGCTATCGCGCGTAAAAACCCTGTTCGGAGCGACAGCACGCACGGAACCGCCACCGCTCTGAGGCGTGGGGACACCTTCGGCGTCCAGCGTGACGAGACCCTTCGAAACGTCCGCAAGCCACGTTTGAGCTTCATTGAAGCCGCGCGTGACAGCGTCGTCCTTCTCCGCCGCCTTGCCATGAAGGTAATACCGGGCGATGTCGCAGGTATATTTGACCAGGATCGCCGGAACGGCCGAGATCGGCAGGCGGTAGAGCTTCCCGACATAGCTGTCGATCAGAGCCGTCGCGTCGGTGAGAGCGCGCGCGATCGGCGTCGGGTCGATCGTCGAAGCCGGCCGGTTGACCTTGTCGGTCAACTGCACCAGCTCCTGCTCGCCGAAGCGATCGACCAGGTCCTGTTGGGAAGCGTAGGGCATCAAACGATCTCGACAGTCAGCATGGGCTCGGCGAGGAAGGCTTCGATCAGGTCAGGCGTCAGCTCGCCGGGATTGAAGTCCGTTCCAGTCGCAGAATGCGCCATGCCGCCGCGCCGGAAGCCGGCGCCCTTGGAAGTGACGCGAAGGCTCGAGGCGGAGCTGGCGACGTCAGTTTCGATATTGGACAGAAACGCGAAGGTGAGCGGATAGGCCACCTTGAATTCGTCCTTCGAGAGCCGCGCCCAGGCTGGAGCCGCAGCGGGGCTGGCCATATCGCCAGCCCCGACTTCCGCGGCCTCAGTGCCCTCGCTGGTATCGGTGGAATTGGTCCCGGAAGCCGATGCTTCCGCTTCCGGGAGAATGCTGGAGACGGTCGGTGTTGCCGCCTCGGCCGGATTGGCCTGGGTCGGTTCCGCGCCCTCCAACGGTTTCACCAGATCGACCGAGGTCGCGCCGGCAGCATCGCCGCTCTCTTCGCTGCGGGTATTGGTCCCGCCGGGCTCGCTCGTACCCGGCGGGGACACTGCAACGCCGCCGGCGTCAGCAGTGTCGTGCTCCGAATGAACATCAGCTTCCGTCGTGGTGGACGGTGCCGACGCATTGGCCGGAGCCTTGGAATTGGATCTATTCTTTGAAGAAGCCATGGAAGTGTCCTTCGGGAGTTGCGGAGAGGATCGCCATCGATCCCCTTCGAAATTCCCGCCCGGCGGGAGGATGCCGGGCGGAAGCTGGGTGGCGTCTGCCCTACGCCAGCCAGGGAACCATCAGCACCTCGGCCGTGCCGGCCCATGGGTTGCTCTCGCCGCCATTGACAAGGACGCTCTGGACGATGCGCTTGGCGGCGCCTTCGAGGCTCGGGCCTACGACCAGGAGCGTCGGGTTGATTGCCAGCGGCTGACCGTAATCGCCCTTCATTCCGGTCAGAGCGGCACGAGCTGCTTCGTAGTGCGCGACGTCGAGCGTCTGCTTGGAGCCCCAGGCCATCTGCCAGAAGCCGAAGCCGACCTCGCAGCGGCCATCGACGCCGTAAACGAATTCCTTCTTGAAGAAGTTGTTATCGTCCTCTTCCTTGTCCTTGCGGATGAGGTTCGTGAACGGCTTGCGGCTCTGGTAGATCAGCGGCTTCAGCGGGCGGGATACGTCCATCAGGAACCAGGGCGCACCATTGCCGCCGTCCGTGTTGGCAACCGAAATGGTGTTGCCCTTCTCGTCGAGAACCGGATGATCGGTGTCGAAGAAATACTGGCCGTCGTAGCACTTCGACGTGAAGGCGGCCTTCAGCAGTGCAAAGACGAGCGTGTTCGGGAACATCCGGGCATTCTGGCCGAGCGTCTCGAACAGCGGGCCATAGATGCCGAGATTGTCGTCCTCGATGTTTTCGCGCTTCACGCCCACGGTGCTCTCGAAGGAGCGGTTCTTCAGCGTGTAGGAGCTGTTGCCGATCGACTGGATGACGCGGTCGCCGATCCATTCGCGGAAGCCGGGGATTTCGCCCAGCCAGCCGTATTCGTTGGAAGCGGTCGAGGACGTAACAGTGGTGGCGATGCGCTCAAAGATCGGCTGCGCTGCACCGAGACCGCGCTGGAAGGCGGCATTGAAACCAACGCCGGCCGCGCGGAGATTGATTGAATTGATGTCCATCGTGGGAGCCCTTTAAGAGTACATGACCCAGACGCCCAGATCGTCGACATCATAGATTTTGCCGACGACGGACCTGGTGTTGCTGGCGGAAGTCTTGGCCACCGTCTGATCGTCGACGCCGTAAGCGTCGGAGCCGATATCGGCCTTTGTGATCAGATCGCCGCCCGCCGAGTTGTTGAAGCGGAAGGTGCCGATGGCGACCTCGACATTGATGGCTCCGGCGGCGCCACCCGTATTGTCGGCACGCTTCTCGACGCGGCCGGCGCCCTTGAGGCCGAGCGCAGTGGTGACGGGCACGGCATTGCCGGCGGCATTAATCGCGGCCTGGGCGCCGTAAAAGAGAACGGCGCCTGCAGCGACGGGGAAGACGCGGACGCCGCGCTCAACGCGTGGCGTGTTGCGATCTGCGGAAAGAGCGCTCACTGGCCTGCCTCCATGCTGGCTTTGGACTTCTTCATGTCCTCTTCGGAAAGACCCATCTGGCGCATGATGGCGACTTCGGCCTCACCGAGAGACGTGGTCTTGTCGCCGCCAGGATCCTTGGCGGTCGCGCGCTGCGCCGACGTGAGCACCGGCGCCTTGCCGGTGAACTCCTCAAACTTTTTCGGGTCCGACTTGTGAAGGGAGATCGCCCATCCCTTCAGCGCCGGCGCCAGCTTGCCGTCGCGGATCGCTTCGGCCACGGCGGTTTCAGCGTCGGCATCGGCATTCCGGGAGATGAGCGATTTGAGATCGGCCTGCATGGCCTGGACCTCGGCGATCGGCACATATTTGGTCGGATCGACGGCGCCGGCGGCATGGGCCGACTGGAAAGCCGAGACGATCTGGTCTGTCGTCGCGTCTTCCTTCTGGCCGGCGGCGATCGCAATCTTCTTGCGGTCGGCAATGGCGGACTGGACGGCCGTGGCGATCGCCTCGGACTTTGCGTCCTTTGTCAGACCGGCAGCAACGGCAATTGCCGTCGAGCTGGTCAGCAGCGAGTTGATGGCAACGAGCACATCATTCTCGCTGGCGCCATCGGCAAGACCGAGGGCGGCGAGTATCTGTTTCATGGATACCTCTGTTTGGTTGGCTGCTGAAAAAATCGAATGGGCAGAGACTTCACCCAGGTCGAGGTTCGGCGAGTTGGTGAGCGCTACGTTCTGAAGCGCGAGGATCTCGCCTTCCTTGGTGTGGAAGTAGACGGGCGAGAGATAGCGGTACTCTTTGGCGCCGATCGCGGCGGCAGCGGCAGCCGTCCATTCGACGCGGCCATAGAGACCATCGGCGCGGCCTTGCACTTCTTTGATCCAGCCCGAGGCCGGCGCGGGTTTGCCGTTCTCCTGCGACTTAATGCTCTGGTGCTCGTAGTCGACGAGGATATCCGTCTGACCGTGATAGCGGCGCGTCATCTCGGCAATGCGCTGCAGGCTCTTCTCATCGCCAGCCTTGAACGGGCCGCGACCGTCGCGGCCGCTGAAGGTGCCGGCGGGGATAAGCTTGATCCAGATGCCGTCAGCGGTCGCCGCCGAAATGTCGACGACGTGAGCGGACAGCAGGGAGGCTGCGAGGAGAGCGAGAGCGTTTTGCATGGTCCGACAATGCCAGTCGGCCATAGCCCATAGAATTCCCTGGGACGTGGGAGTGAAGTCAGATCAAATGCGAGAGGGGATGGGTTCAAAGGTAACGTGCGCCAAACCGATCGGCAATGCCGGAGGGGATCGAAATTTGAAGCCGATTTGAAGCCCGTGGACGCGTTTTGAAGGTCTGGCGGCCACAACCGGCTATCGGAGGGGGTGAAAGCGCGTCTACGGGCAGAATTTGAAGGAGAGGTTTGAGCGTGCTATATACGGCTTGTGCGCGTGACACGGTGATACTCTCGCGGCCGTGGCACCATCTTCGGATGGGAGCATCATGTAGGGTTCGAGCGAGGCCCTACCGCGCACGTCACTCCTTCCTTCGATCATAAATGACCCTCGCGCCTGGTCGCGACACGATCGCCGGAATTCTGTCTTCCGTCGTGAACCTGAAGCTCGTCAGAAACGCGGCCTTCCTGCTCTTGGTGGATTTGATCACGGCATGCAGCCAGCGGCCGTTCGCCAAGCGAAGGAAGACGATCGACAACGCTCCATCTTGGACAGCGACAGTCGCCGCCGAGAAGAGGCTCGGCAACAGCCGATAGTCGTCGACAGTCAGCTCGGGATGACGCGCCAGTTGCTTGGCCATCGTATCGGCCGACAGGAGGGCCACGCGGGAATCGAGTGAAAGGGCCTCAGCGATCTCGGGCGCGATCGCCATGACCGGCATGCTGCCCTGCGGACGATTGATGAACCGCTCGAACGCGCTGCTCGCCACCCGCTCCTGGACTGCGGTGTCCACCAGCTCGGGCGCCGCGTCGGCGATCTTCTCGGCAATGGTCTGGTTGACGCGCGCCTCATAACCGGCGCGGCCCGGATTGTATGCCCAGCCCGGATCGATGCCATCCGGCACGCGCATCACTTCGCCGGTGCGCTTGTTCACAAAGTTGCGGAACGTGTCTTGCGGCGGTTCGAACTTGAGATCCTCGCCCTGGCGCTGCAGTCGATCGACGTCACGCTGGGAAAGGCTCTGCAGCGTGCAACGGCAATTCCAACCGCAAGGCGGTGCCCACATATCCCAATAAGGATCGTCCACGGGCAGCACCAGATTGTGCCTGGCGCGGTGAGCCGGCCGGGTCCGATCGTCCAGGAGCGCGACATAGCGCAGATATGGCCGCGCTGCCTTGTTGCGCTCAAAGCTCGCCCAGTGCCCGGCTGCGTAAGAGACACGCATATTCGTGTCGAAGATCCGCTTCAGCCGGCTCGTGCTGCCGAGCTGCGCCGCGACCAGGTCGCCGGTTGCCGGATCTTCAACGAGCTGCTTGCCCCACCATCCTTTTGCCTGGAGCACCGGCTTCAGGTCACGCGAGAAGTCGCGGACGGTTCGACCTTCCTTCAAAGCCTTTTCAAGCGCGTCGGAAATGTCGCTCAAAATGTCGAAGCCGGCCGACTTCGCGACTGTGAACATCGTCGCGTGATCTTCCTGCCAGGCGTCCTGCCAAGAGAAGGAAGCGACGAGGTTTGGCTTGCGCTGCGCAAAGGCGGCGATCGCCTCTGCAGGAGGGACCGACTTCAGCTCGACAACCAAGATCAGGCCTCATCGCTCAAGGGATCGTCACCGAACCCGGCAAGCCGCGCCGCGAAGACCGCCCGGGCAAGTCTCTCGGCCAGGGCGTCGACGTCCATCTGCCGGAAGTGGTCGGCGAGGATACGGCGGGCATCGTCGAGGCCGCCCGCGTTCGCGAGCTTCTCCTCCAGTCCGTCGATCATCGGTGCGACGGCCCAGCCGTCATCTTCGATCATGCTGTCGATCGAGCGGTCGATCGCGTCAGCGGGAGGCGTGACTGCCCCTGCTCGATGCGCCGTGATGCCGATCGGCTTCCGCTTGCCCTGCGGCGGCTCGATCTCGTCTCCACCTTCGTCGGCCTGCGCTGCTGGCGCGCGACTGGCGGCAACGAGCAGCTCCTCGTCGGACTTCGGCTCGGCAAGGCCAAGCTTGTTGCGGACGACGCCCTGCCCGACCTTGCCGCCCATGTCGACGAAGGTCTTGACGTTGCCCATCCACTTGTCGAGGTCGACCGCCTCGGGGCGGCCGATCTTGATCAGCGGATACTTCTTCTGCGGTCCCTTGTTGAGGTCGATGTAGGGCTTGACCAGGTCGCGATTGAGCGAGGCCGCGAGTTGCTTGGCATCCGACCGCTCGATGTCGGCCTTGACGCCATCGTGGACCTTCGCCTGGGCATAGCCGCTGGAACCGCTCATATCCGTGGTGCCGGTTTGGCCGAGGACCACCTTCGACACCTGTCGATCGAGCCAGTCCGAACGCTTTTCGTAAAGCTCGTGCGATCCGGAAATATCGGCCTTTACGAACTCCACGGCCATGCTCGCCGGAACGATCGCGGAATAGTCGACGCCGATGTTGGCCACCGCCTGCAGGAGGATCGCCTTGTCCGCCTCGCTGGCACCCGGTCCAAACTTTCCAAGGCGAAGCGGCTGGCCGTAGGCCTCGCAGAAGATCGCCCAATCTTTGCCCGCAAAGCTCTTGAACAGGAAAGTCCAGCAGACAGCCCGCGCGAGACCGCCACGGATCGGCAGGCCAGATTTAGCCTTCGCCTGGTGAAAGATCCATTTGAACGGCGCGAGCAGCTGGTCGCCGGCCGGATCGCGCAGCAATGGCGTCTCGCCATCCTCATCGGCAAATCGGAACCAGCGCGGATCGCGCCACTTCAGGGCAGAGGGTTGCCACTGCTTTTCCGAAGTGTCCCAGATAATCTCGGTGCAGGAGAAGCCCTTGCCGATGGCGTCGAGGATATCGACAAGCTCGGTCTCGAAGGCGTCCCGCTTGATATATTGCCGGATCATCTCGGCGTTCTCGATGTCTTCCGGCGTCTCGCCAGCCTCTTCGACGGTGATCTCCAGTCCGGACACCTGAAGCTTACGGCTCCCTAGCACGCCGGCATAATGCAGGTCGCGCTCCTCCATGTCCTCGGCAAGCGCAAGATAGGCTTCCGGATCTCCGTTGACGCTCGACCGCAACAGCCGGGCGAGCTTCCCAGGCGTCAGGCCGCTTGCCTGGTGTTCCGTGTTCGGCCGTCGCACGCCGGCCATTGTCGGCGCGGCCTGCTCCTTCTTCAACGCTGCGGTGCTGATCGGATTGCCGTACTGGTCGAGGAGCTGCGGAGCCATCAATAAAGTCCTCTCGATCGGCGCATGGACGCAAGCCGATATGGCGCTCCATCGTCACGATCGGTGTTGGGAGTGTCGAATTTCGAAGGGGCCGGCGGCGCGGGAACATAGGAGAATTCCGTCCACTGCATTCGGCTGGCGTAGTAGGCGAGCGCCAGGGCAACCGCATAGTCCCCGTGGCGCTTCTTGCTTTCGCCACCGGTCCTGACATCGGGAATGCGCGGGATGCCTCGGATGACCTTCACCAGGCGAAGGTCCGACATATGGTCGGCGTTCTTCGAGATCGAGATCGCGCCGTCCTCGAATGCCACTTTGAGCGGCGGCATTTCGGTGCGGTACCAATCCGAATTAGAGGTGAACTTGATTGCCTCGACGAGGCCGGCCGGCTGTTCCGCAGTGCGCAGCCCGAAGTCGCGCCCCATGTCTTCGGCGACGGTCCATCCCATCCCGGTCGCATCGAAGGCAGCACCGACGAGGCGTTTTGCCGATTGTAGAATGGTGCGCGTGACGAGCTTTTGTTCGTCGCCCGGAACGTTGCGCATTTCGACGGTTAGCGCGCTCCGGCGCTGCATATCGAGCGTGATCGCCAGCAGCGTGGCAACCGAGAGGTCGGAGACGCGGGCGAAGTCGAAACCGAAGGCATGAAGGTGCAACGGATTGAGCGCCGCCAGTGCCTCATGAAGCTGTTCCAGGAACGGCCCCATCAGCGCCTGTTGCGCGAGCTTGTCGAGCTGCAGATAATTCGCCGGCAGCTCCAGCGTCAGGACCGGCGCATCCGAGGTCATGCGCGCCTCGATGAGCGGTCCCGTCAACCAGGCGCCGTTACCCATCGTCGGGATGCAGAACAGTTCCTCATCGGCACCGTCGCCGTAGAACTTGATGATCTCCTGCCGCCACTCGGCTTCCGCTTCCGGCGTCCACTGCTTGCCGGTCACGAGGCAGATGCGCTCGTAAAGGCCCTCCTGCAGCGCCTGGTCGAAATCGATGCGCAGATGCTGATAGTTCGATCGGCCGCCAAGGATGTCCTGGATCTGCAGATTGAACTCGTTTTCGGTCCCGTTGTGGGTCGAGCAGACAACCACCTGGCCGCCCCACATCAGGAATGCCAGGGCAGCTTTCAAAAGCTCCTTGAGATTGTCGACGAAGGCGGCCTCGTCGATCATGACGACGCCCTGCTTACCGCGTAGCGATCGCGGCGCCGAAGACAAGCCGATAATTTCGAAGCCGGAGGCAAACCGGATGCGGAACGCCTGGATCGACCGCTGCCCCTCGTCGTCGCCATCGTCGAAGAGGAACTCTTCCATCTCGAAGGCGGCGCTGGAGAAAGCCCGCGCCCACATCGCGCATGCGTCGATGAACTCGCGCGTCATCTCCTGCGAATAGGAGATATACATCACGTCCATGCCGCCGGCCTGCTTGGCACGGCCGGCGCGCAGAACGGCATAGGAGGCAAAGCCCCAGGTCAGGCCGATACGTCGGCTCTTCTCGATGAAGAGAACGCGACACCCGGCACTTTCAAGAAGGGCGATCGTGCGCCGCTGATAGCCCAGCAGAGCGCGCCGTTCGCCGTGCTGCTGGACGAGATCGAGGACCGTGTCGCTCGACAGCCGCCGCAGCTCGGCCCATTCCTCTTTTGTCGGGAGCGCCGTCATTTCGTAACGCCCAGGATGCGATCGAGGATCTCGTTGGCGCCGTCTTCGGTGAGCCCCTTGACTTTGGCAACGGCCTGGACGGCTTCCTTGGCCCTGTCGGCAAATTCAGCCTCAGCCTTCTGCCGGGTGGCAAGGGAAACACCCTGTGCCTGGGTGGCAGATCGCAACGCGTTCGCGAGAGACATGGCACCCTTAGGATCGAGCCCGGCCTCACCGGCATTGGTGAGCAGCTCGAAGACAAGCGTCTTGATGGCCTCGGCCGCGATCAAGGTGAGGTTGTCAGAAGCCTTGGCATCGAACTTTTCGGCAATCGTGGCGGCAATCTCGCGCGTCTGGTTGAGGCGGCTGGAGAGTGTCGCAAGCTTGATGCTGTAGCGGTTGAAGGCCGAAAAGCTCGGAATACGGAACTCCAGCTCACCGCGGAACTCCCGCTGAAGCGCTTCCATCTTGCCGACGAACTCGGAGTAGATATCCGTCTGCGTACGGTCGCGGTCCTGCAGCTCGCGCGCTGCCCAGGCGACGATTTCAGAGCACTCTTCCGGCAGAAGCTCGATACCAGACAGGCGGCTGCGTCCCATCTCACACCTCCGGCGAAGGGCGGGCGATGCCTTCGATGACCGATCGGCGCTCGACGTGGTCGATGCCGGCGCGCGTAATGCTGGCGATCATCACCGTGCCCGCCAGGACGACAGTGACGGCGTCCAGCTCCCTCAGCTTGTTGAGCTGGGTTCGGACATATTCGCGGCTGCGGTTGTGACCGAAGGTGAGTAACAGCTGCGTCAGAAGCGCTTCGTTCATGCGGCCGTCGGTCTGATCGTTCAGGCCGCGAAGGATGATGAGGCGAGCGTCCCGCGCCGAATGTTCTTCAAAGGAGACCATTATCCAACCTTGCTATCTTCTCTCAGCCAGTCGTCGATGCGGTGCACCGTCCGTTGAACGCTGGCCACTGTTTCCTTCATGGTGCCGACAGCACCGCCAAGTTCACTGATCGCCAGCTTCAGGTCGTTGACCTGGTCTTTTGTGGGCAGATGCTTCAGCTCGCCCTCGATGGACTGGATGCGGCGATCATGGTCGATCAGTTTCGCTTCCTGCGACGCCTGTTTCGTCCGAAGCGCTTCTTCCCCCGAGGAAGCCCAGCGATTGAGGTGACCGACGATCGCAATGACCGACAGGATCGGTGAGCTGATGATCGATGCCCACATGAAGAGATCCTTCAGCTCCATCAGGGTGCCACTCCATCGGCGGCATCGATCGCAGCCACTGCGGCGGCACGGCGCCGATCACAGGACCGGATCTCGAAGCGATCGGCTGAACTCATGTCAAAAACCTTGTCTTCAGGTGCGTTGCCAGTGGCCGGATCGACCTCGGGCCTTGGAGCGGTCACGCAAGTGCGCCGCCATTCATCGGGAACGGGAATTTTGGCAGGGCTTGCCGCGATCGTAACGACGGGCCGCTCGCAATCAGTCGGGGAGCAAGCCGACACGATCGCCGCTAAGGCCACAAGCGTTGCCATGTGGAAGAAGCGCATTCTGTTCCCTCAATTTGTGGAGCGCGATTTGATCGGCACGGTTTTTGTCGGCCATGTCCGATTGGATCCTGATGATTGCAGCGGCCTGGTCGGCAGCTCGCTTGTTGAGGTCAGCGTTCGACTTCTCGATTTTGGCAGTCCAAAAACTGTCTCGTTCCCTGCCCTTCAGCGCGACCGCATCGTCGATCATGCCTCGCAGCTCGCGCAGGCCCAGCACGACCAAGATCAGTACGGCGATCGCGAGGACCGCCGCTCCGATGAACCGAGCCGCCGGCTTCGAAAACAACTCGATCATTGCACTTCTCCGGACGCGCTCGGCTCGTCCCTCGGATTGTAGGGCGCTGCGGTCGAAGCCATTTCTGCGGCGGCGCGGAAGTCTTGTGCGCCGGTGATGCGATGGATGCCGAGCATGCCGGCAATGAGGAGGAAGGTGCTCGGTGTTATGACTGGCGCCAAGGCGACAGCCTCCGAGGAGTGGTAGACGATCGCGCCGATCAGGATGAATGTGTTTGCGAGCCATGCCAGCCAGAAGGACGCCCAGAGCTGCCGGCGCGTGAGCGTATAGCTCGGCTTCAAAGAGCGGTGATCAGGCTTCATTGTGGGAGACCTCGCCGTTCGGCTGAAGACGGATGCGGCCAGCAACTGCGCTCTCGCCGGTCTTCGGCCAGCGGATCCCGACACAACGAGCCTTTGCGACCCGCGTGATCGAAACGGAATTGCTCTGGTTCCCGCCGAGGACGTGATAGCTCTCGGCGTCTTCCCCGACATAAAGGCCGACATGACCGCCACCCTCGCGGCTGAAGACGAGAAGCGCGCCGAGCGCCGGCTCACGCAGCCCCTGGCCAAACTGTGCCCATGCCAGGGCGGAAAGCGGGTTGGACGGAAGTGGTTCGCCCGGCAGGGTCAGGCCGAAGCAATGCGCCATGAACAGGCCGCACCATGCCGTATCGTCATCCTTGTAGAAGGAAGCGACCCAGCCGCCGAGAGCCTTTGCCCAGGACAGGATGACGGGATTGGATTTCGGGCCAGAAACTTCTCGAATGCCGAGGAGACGGCGGGCTTCACGCATCCAAGAAGGTTCGGCCGGAATAGAAGGCGCTGTGGGATCATTACCGAACAGGTCGCGCGAGTTTCCGGTCTGGCGGAGGACTGCGACGGTTTCGTCGTCAGCCAGGCCAGTCACCTTTAGTCCCTCGGCCTGCTGAACCCTTTTGATCGCCTCGATTACGGCGCGTCCATAGGCACCGTCAGAAACGCCCGAATACGCTCCGTGAGCGCGGAGGCGGCTTATCAGCCACGCGTCGAAATTCATGATTTGCCCCTGTGTCAGTCAGGGGCAAATTGACCTACTTCTGCTGGGAAAACCGGTCTAGCGAACGTGGGGAGGATCAGAAGGGGAAAGAAGTCTGCCGATCGCGGCCGTCGCGATCATTCAAAATGCGACGGACGGTTTCGTCGGCTACGCGTAGCTCGCGGGCAATGGCAAGGGTAGACAAGCCTTGCGCCTTGAGCTTTCGAACCGTCCACTCACGGCCGATCGGAACGCGGCCAATCTGACCACGTCCAAGGGACTTGGCAAGAGCCCTCATCCCGTCGACGCCCACGACCTCGACTACATCGCCACCGCTCCGGGGATCGGCCGACAGGTAAACGGGGGAACCGCCGAAGCGCATGACGAACTTCAGCGTCAAGTCCTCGCCAATCGCATCGACGTAAGGCTGGAGATTTTCGGGGATCTCGATCATCGGCTTAGCGCCTCGTCCGATCGTGCAACTCGTTTTCGAGTTCCATCTGCCGAAGTGTGATCTGCCGGACGCGCTCCTCCAGGGCGAGGCGCTTGTGCGCGTGCGGTCTCAGTCTCGAAATTCGGACGAGCAGCTCCTCACGCGTCTCCTGGAGGCGGAAATGTTCCGCCTGCTTTTCCCAGGTGAGGAGTGGGAGCTGCGCGTCCATCAGGTTTCGCGCTCCGCGCGATGCTGGCGGATCTGCTGTCCGAAATGGTTCATAACGGCTTGCCAGCCGGAGCCCGTCACCTCCTGAAGCATTGCCGCCCCGGTCAAACGTAAGGCCTCCTGATCGAATCCCTTGCGCGCCATCAGGTTTGCCTCGGGTGCCAGTATCCTCCATTGCGCCCAGGCAACCTTGGCGCCATCAGCAGAGAGCCAATCATATCCGTTGGCGTTGCCGTACGAGACGCCCGCTTCGCGGCGGATCCAACTTTTCAAGGCTTCAATCGCCCGATTGGCATCGTCGGCATGGACGAGAAAGCGCGTATGGTCGATGCCTGTCTGACGTTTTACAAAGGCAACAAGAGCAGCGTCGTCACGCTCGCGGACAATGCCAAGGTTCCAGGCGGCGATCCAGAGCGCCTGGAGCTTCTTCGAGTATCTTCCGGTAAGCTTCCCTCGCCCGCCGGCGCGCCGAGCCGCCGGAGCAGGCGCGAAACCTTCATTGCGGAAAACCGTGAGCACTTTTTGACGCTCGACTTCGGTCATGTCCTTAGCCGATTGCTTGCCCGTGATAAGAGCCAGCTTGGCGCGATAGGTATCGTCATCGAGACCCAAATGTTTCTTCGCGATATGCATCGCAGCGATTGAAGAGGTCATTCGCTCACACCCGACTACCGAATCGCGGAGAGCTGCTCCATGCTCCGGGCAGGCAAGCGGGAGCCGGAGCCATATGAAAAGCAATCGAACGAAGATCGGATGGACCATTGCCGCGGCGGTCGCGGCAGGGGTCATTTTTCCAGCTCTCCTGGGTGAACCTAGAAACGTGTCGGGCCAGATTGGCGGCGACTATTGGCGGAACTTCATCTATGATTTCCAGACGCTTATTGCTGGCGTCGCAGCCATCGTCGCGGCCTATGCAACCGTCAGGCAAATGCAGGCGACTGATGTTGCCGCGCAGGATCGGCATGACCAACTTCTTGCCAGCGCGAGAGAAAATGAGCGAGAAAACCGTGAGAGGCACAATCAACTTGTCGAGATGTCTGTTCGGAAGGACAGGCTTATCGTTGAGCGTTTGATCGTCCCTCACCTTTTCGAACTCGTGAGGGCCAAAGACAAACTCCGCACGTGCATCATCGAAATTCCACAGATCAACGACGTTTCCGATCCAGCACTTCAGGACACTAAGAGCCGTGCGCGCACCGCAGTTACATTTGGATCCAAGGCCTTCGAGTTGAAGTCTCGTCAAGCTTGGATTGAGGCAGCCCCTCTGCTTGACGGATTGACAACATTTCACGCCGAGGGAATGCAGCGATACAGCAGTATGTTGGTTGAAACGGCGAAAGCGGTTGAATCTTATATTGTTAACCCGCTGGTTGATGACGGAAAACTTGGCATAGCGCCTATTGCGTATTCGAGTCAGATGACTGGCAAAACCGTTGAGGTCCTTCAGGATTGGGCAAGCGCATACAACAGCGCTCTCACACATTCCCTGCGCGAGATCGATGACGTTATTTGCGGTCTGGAGAGGCTCCGAAGCGAGTACGGATTGGGAGGTAATGCGCATCTCGCTAAACCTTCGCCAGATCAATCGTAATGTTCTGCCACTTTTTCTCGATTGAGCCGCGCTTGTAGAAGCGAACATACTCCTTAGAGCCGGTGACCCGCATGGCTTCGCGGATCGCTCGCATGGCGTCCTGCCAACGCGGGTCGTCAATATCGAGCCGCAGCAGCATGAAGATCTCGGAGCGATTCACCTGCCCTTCCTTCTCGGTATTGAAGGCCTTGGTGATGACTGCGCGTATCTCTGGCCGACTGTCTGCTGACCATTCCATAAGGCACTCGTCGAGGAGCTTCTTGGCGACCTGCAGCTGCGGGCCGAAGTCGATATAATCGGATATCGCCACCTGCACTTTCATTAAGCCATCGAAGGTTTGGTAAGTTCGGTTGCCCTTGGCGCCCCCGATCTTCGAGGCGTATTCCTGGGCAAGGAGAGCGTCGAACTCTCCGAGATCTGTCATGGTATGGCCCCGGAAACGTTCAATCTGTGCTGATAGCTGCATTGCGAAAGCGATTATCTTGCGGACGACTTCGTCCTCAAGCTTGTGCTCGGCCTTCACGTTCTCCAAGGGCACTAAACTGCCCTTGGCATCCGACATGTAGTTTCTGCCGTTGACGACGGTGATGCCGGCAGCGGCCTCTGCACGGGTTTGCTGTTCGATAATAACGCTTTCCATTCGATTGATCCTTGGCTTGATGCATGCTTGCTGCGGAGTGGAGGCCGCTACGCGCGGCCACCAGGGGTGGTCGGACTACCTGGGAAAGCGACAACGTTTGGCCCAACCAAGGCGGGACGGCTGTGCCCGGTGAAAAGCCGCTCCCGTCGTTCAAGCGAGGCCTTCTCCTCTTCGATCTCCTCAGCGAGCGAAATCGCTGTATTGAGGCGGCGAATGAGATTGCCGACGTCTTCGCTCGTGAAAAATCGCCCGCCATGAAGGCACGGCTTCAGCTCTTCACGGATTTCGATCAGGCAGGTGGATGCCAATAAGCAGCTCATGATTTTCTCCCGAAATCCGGTCTGATGACGTTTCCGTCGCTTTTCAAAATGAAGGCGGCAGCTGCCTCTGCGGCGAGTTGCTCGACGACCTCGCGGCCAGTCTTGCCGGCTTCGCAAAGGCGGTAGATCTGCACTTCGCGTTCAAGGCTCTGAGCGAGTTTGCCGAGGATCTGGAGATGCTTGCGAAACGCGATGACGTCGGCATCTTTGGAGCGGTCAGGAGAGACCAGTCCGTCAAAGCGCGTCCGCGCGTTGGCAATCTCGGTGCTAAGGACCAGGGCGGCGCTCATCCCAAATCCTCCACGTCGCGGTTCTTCCAGGCATCCTGGATATCCTTGACGGTGACGGAACGATCGTCGGCGAGCGCGATCATGCTGGCGAGCTTCATCGTCTTGTCGATCTGACCGAGCGCGCCGCCCTTCATACCAATCCCGGTGAGCAGCCTTACGCTGTCCAGGTCGGTGACGTCCCAAGCCCGGATATATGCGGCGACGTCTTCAGCATACGGCTTCTGCCGCTTCAGGTGCTTGCCGATACGGCGCTTCAGCTGAGCGTAGGACTTGCCCGCTGCCTGTTTGGCAAAGCGGGAATAGACCTCCTCGTTGCCGACGAGCGCGATGCCGCACTGGTAAATGTCGGAGAAGTGTCGGAGCTGGTTGATGGCGTCATCGACGAGGTTCTGCGCCTCGTCGATGATGAGCAGCGATCCGCCTCCAATGCGCTGGAGCCTTGCGCCGATCGCGCGGGTGAGCTTTGCCGGATTGTTTTCGTGAACTTCCAGCTCGGCCGCCAGCTCGACGAGCATCCCGTGAACCGTCCGAGTATGCGGGCTCACGGTCGCATGGAAGACATGCGGATGAGTGGCGCGGTAGTGCCGGCAGGTGGCGGTCTTGCCGAAGCCTGCGCCGACCGTGATCATCACGAGATCGGCTGTCATTTGCGCCCACTGGAGCGTCTGGGCAATTTCCGCTGCAATGCGCGTTTTGACGAACGCCGGGGATGTCGGAATGGCAGGCATGCCAGCGGCTTCCACCACTGCATCGACCCACTGGCGCAATTGCCGATTCATGTTTTCGAGGCGACCGAGATAGGTTCCGGAGAACCACTGGCTGAAGGTCCCCTCCTTCATGGCGCTACGGCGGGTAACTTCCGCCTTGCTCCAGGAGTTGGCGATCGCCAGCTCCGCGACCTGCTCGCGGATCGCTCGCCAGTCGTCGATGTCGTCGACGTGCTTGGAAAGAAAGTCGATCGAGGGTTCGGGCTGTTCCCAGCCTGTCATCCTACTTGTGTCGACGTGTTTGTTCATACTATGGTTCCTTTGGTTCGCCCTTTGTGGGCTGATTTGGCGGGCGGGGTTGAACCCCGCCCTATTTTTTTGTCGGAACCGGACGCACTACATTTCGGCTCTGCTATTCCGGTCGGACGCACTACTCTCCCGACCGATCCCCCTTCGGGAATTGGATGACCGCGTACTCGCCCGACACTCGGGACAAGGCGCGGGAAAAACTGTCTTCGAAGGCACCGTTATCGCTCGCCGGCTGCTGCTTCAGCGCCAGATTGCCCCTCGACAGGCGTGTGACTTTTGGACGGATCGGCTCAGGTGCCGGCGGCGGCGCGCGCTCGCCCTTGGAGAGAAGGTCGGCAAGCTGGGCGGCCGTAAGCGCTGCGGTCGCGGCTTTCTCGGCGGCGACTGCCTTCTGATAATCGCGACGCCTACGTGCGTGCTGTCGCGCCGCTTCTTGATCGTCGAAGCCGGCATCGGCAATGCAAGGCGCTTCGCAGATCAGCGTGTTCTTAAGGTCGTAGACGCGGATCGAGCCGTGCAGATTGTCGGGATCAAAGCGGATCGTCACCTTCTGACCGGCATACTGGTTCAGCTCACGGCTCCAGTAGCGGTTGCCGTGATAGTGGATCTCCCCACTGCCCTTTTGCGCCCGGATGACTTCCGATGCGAGGAGCCAAAGCGAACGCTGTGCCGCAGTCGGCCAGCGCACGATTGCGCCCGCCTCGATGCTCGCCTGAAACGTCTCGTCGAAGCTTCGGCCCTTGCAGGTCTGCGACTTGCGGCCGGACCGGGCATTGTGCTCGTCGATTTCGCGGGCGACATGAGCGCGGAAGCCTTCGAGAGGAACGGCACGGCTTCCGTAGTTTTCTGGCTTTGCCTCCGGCTTGTTGCCCGTATAGGCGCCGGCACAATAAGGGTGCTTGGCGATGTTCTCCGCCAGATCTCCCCAGGCGCGCTCGATTGGCTTCGACTGACCCGAATAAGGATTTGTCCAGCGCGGCTCGATGCCGAGCGTGACGAGCAGACCTTCCGGATCCTCTTCCCGAACCTTGAAGCGATAGCGGGTCGCCGCGCCTCCCGAAATCCATTTCGAGGCGAAGGATCGGCCGTTATCGAGGTAAATACGGTCGGGAATGCCGAAGCGCTCGACCATATCGCCGATAACCAGGCGCACCGTTTCCTTGTTTTCGCTGTCGGAGATGCGCCATGCGACGATCTTGCCGGAATAGAGGTCCTGGATGCCCAGCAGGAACATACGAACCGGCTGTTCCGACCAAGGCACCGACACGAAGACGTCCAGCTTGTGACCATCCATGTTGACCATCTGCATCGCATGCAGGTGCGAACGCGTGCGCCGCTGGGCCGGATAAAGCCCCTTCGTCCTTTCCTTGCCTTTACGCGCGAGTTGCTGGACTGCTGCGGATACTTCCGCGTCAAGGCGACGGCGAAGGGACCGCTCATGCGGTATCGGGGACCATCCCTGCTTCTCGGCGACCTTGAGCATGCGGCGATAGCAGGTGGAGAATTTTGGCGCCTCGGCGCGGAGATAGTCCGACGTCAGATATTGCCATGCCTTCGGATGGCAGACGGACCGGCTTCGCTCATTGGTGTAATTCGGAGCCAGCGCAGCAAGCCAGTCCTGGCGGTCGACGCCCTCGACCATACTGCGCCACTCGTAGAGCGCCGACTTTTCGACACCGCCCTTGTTGCAGGCCATGAGGACCGCAGCCTTGGCAGACATGCCGGCGCGCTCAAGCTCATCGGCCATTTGAAGCGTCTTCAAACGGGCTTCACAGATCGTTTTCTGGTGTGCTGGCAACGCTTCGTAACGCTGCCAGAGGGCCTTCTTTTCTTGCGCTTTCAGATCCTTGTCGTCATTTGCTGGAGCGGAATGGACGATCAACAAGCGCGTTTGCGCCGCCTGCGGCAGAAGCGAAACGTGATATTCCCATACCGGCTTCGTCTTGCCCTTCACCCGCCGGGCGGTCGCCTCGTTCCCGCGCCACTTCGCGCGGGCCAAATTGTCGAGGCTCTTCTCCGTGCGCGGAAGGTCCGGCAGGTTGGCCGCAATCAACTCGGCTATGGTGTAGAACTGCTTCACGCTTATCGTCCGCGTCGCTTGATGTTGATGGGAGTGGACCGGAGAGCCTTCAGCTCCTGGGCGAGCGCCCGCTGCTCCTGTTGAAGTCGTGCGATTTCGGCGAGACGTGCTTCGTCGCCCTCAAGCATGATCAGTCCGTCCTCCGAGACGATCAGATCCCAAAGCCAGAGAGCGCCCGTCGCGCGTACGAAAGCCTTGAAGCGGACGAGGCTGATGTCGTGGGACGCCTTGCTTTCCGCTGTGTAGGCATCGAGCGTCGTCTTGGAGAGGTTCGGCAGGCCGAGATATTGCGCCATGCGAGCCGCGACGACTTCGCGGCTGTGCGGGCATTCCCTAATCGCCTGCGCCATCGCCCGTTTCAGCTTTGCGCGAAAGCGCTCGATGTCGATGGTGACCGCAGCCTGACGAACGGGAAAGAGCGGCTGCAGGAAGAAGTCCAGTTGGGCGGGATGCTTACTCATCACCGGCCTCGCTACGGATTTCTGCCATCAGCGCGTCGGGCTCGTCGCCCAGGCCGATATGGCTCAGGAACTGGTTGCGCGTCTCCTCACTGGCGTCTTCCCAGGCTGTGACAAGGCGAGACAAAAGGGTCGCCTGCTCGATCTGAGCCTTCGAGAGCTTCGGGGCAGGCTCGACCAGCGCAAGCGCCTTTTTCAGATCCTGCTCGGTGCGGAAGGCAATCGCGGTCTGTCGCTGCTTTTGCGGCTCCATCTTGGCGATCTTGAGCAAAGCAGACTGATTGTCAGCGATGGGCGTCCCGCGCACGGCGGCTCGAATGTCCGGATGCAGGTTCTGCGCGATCGTGTTCAGGCGCTTAACTGCCGCGACGGACACACCCATGCGATCCGCGACGTGCTTGGAGAAGCCACCAGCGCTCTCGTCTTCAAGTAATTGGATCAAGTTGATCCTATTTCCTGGCCGACCCTTTTCGATCTTGCCGTGCTTTTGCTCCCAGATGTCACGGTAGGACTGGACGAACACCGCACGGTCGATGACCGACAGCTCATTGCGAAAGAGGTTTTCCGTGATCTCGATGAGCTGGGCTTCGGCCTTGTCGCCCTCGACGATCATCGCGTCGATTTCTGGCTCTTCATTGATCTGCTCTGCCCGGATGCGATGGGCACCAGCCACAAGGGTGTACTTGC
This sequence comes from Rhizobium sp. YAF28, assembly GCF_052113285.1. Classification (NCBI taxonomy): domain Bacteria; kingdom Pseudomonadati; phylum Pseudomonadota; class Alphaproteobacteria; order Hyphomicrobiales; family Rhizobiaceae; genus Rhizobium; species Rhizobium sp. YAF28. The sequence continues at coordinate 429,480 of NZ_JBFRCX010000005.1, forward strand.
CACCCTTGGCGTTGGGCGTGCTGCGAACGGTGATGGGGTTGATCAGGCCATGCTCGACGATGCTCTGAGCAATCGCGATCGCATGCTCTTCTTCGACAGCGCGCAGCCGCTCTGGAATGACGATGTCTGAAATCAGGATGCGTTTGAACTCGGCCATTATGCCACTTCTTCTTCTGCTGTCGTTTGGAGGGTGATGAGCGCGCGAGCGCGTAGGGCCATCGTCTTGTAGTGAGCGGCGAAACGCAGACTGCCGAGGCGAGCATCGACCGTGCGGAGCGCTCGGTTGATCGCTTCCCGAGAACGGTTCTCGGCCTCAACGACGCGCCGCTTCGGCCACTTTAATTCCGTGACCATAAGGTGCATCACGACCTGGCGTGCGAGGGCCGCATCGAACCAGTCGTGTGGCGGGTCGACGATTTCGCCAACCGCAAGATGCGGAAAGCCCTCGCGGACTGCCGCAAAGCAGGCGTGAAGGTGCGCGTCGTAGAGCGCGTTCTGGTCGAATACGTTCAAGCTCATGGCATCACACTCGCGACCAGGGCTGCTGCTGCCGCCACAATGCCTGCGACGGTCACGCCGAAAATCAGGACCAGATTTGCAGCCTCGCAAACCGGGGAACGTGAGGGAATGAAGGGGTTGCGCATGTCTAAGCCGCCGGGCCGTTTTGGCGTTGTGCCATCGTGGCCGGACGCTCATAGTTCTCGCGGGGTTGAGGGGATTTCCGCAGACCGGAGGCGTGGTAACGCGACCGCCACAGCAGATGTGGCCTTGTACCGAGAGCTGCAGCGATCGCCCTCTCCCCAGCCGCATTCGGTTCCCGGAGCGTCGTTCCAGCCGTTCCACGCGGGAGCTGATACGTGCGATCGATATCGAGAAGAGCAAGGCCGGCGGTGAAAAGCCGAGCTTTGATCGCTGTCATCTCAGCAATCTTGTCGATCGCCTTTCGGGTCTTCTTGTCCGCCTGCTGGGGCCGGTGCATAGTGGATCCTCGTTTTGATGAGGGAGGCCCTGGCCGGCCTCCCTTTTCATGGGTGATTTGGTCCGTATTTATGGAGAGGATAGCGATTTTCTGCTATGTGACAAGCAGATTTCTGCCTGTCTTGCAGAAAACTGCGATTAAGCATGGGCGATTTAGGCGCGAGGATCCGCGAAGCAGCTGGATTGATTGGCGGTTTGGATAAACTGGAAGCGGAGCTGTCGGGGGTAAGCAGACGAACGCTGTCCGACTATGTTTCGGGAAAGAGCGAGCCCAAGGCCTCGACGCTAGTCGAAATTGGGCAAGCCACAGGCGTTTCCATCGCCTGGTTGATGGGCGAGGACAGCCGAGGTGATGCATCTGGCAGAAATCTGCCCGCCGGTATGAACGAAAACATCGTGCGGCTGCCCAGGTTTGATGCGCGAGCCTCTGCAGGCAGGGGCTTGGTTCCGATAAATGAGATGCCAGTCGGAGAAGTCGCCTTCGCCCGCGACTTCCTGCGCAACCTCGGCGCAAACCCTGACTATTGCTACATTCTGGAAGCTCGCGGCGATTCAATGTGGCCAACGATACCCGACGGCGCGCTTTTAATTGCCGACGCGTCGAAGACTGAGGTCGACGACGGACGCATTTACCACTTCAATGTGATGGACCGAGCCCTAGTGAAGCGCGCTCGATGGTCTTTAGACGGAAAGCTCTTCCTTACCTCTGATAACATCGCAGCTGGGTATCCACCGGAAGAATTTACCGCCGATCGCATCGATGAGTTGCGCGTCGTTGGGCGGATCATGTTTACCGGGCACGCTCCCATGCCCGTTCGATAATCCACCGCTTGTCCACAGGTCGCATAGGTGTCGATTCTGGCGCGCCACAAGGCGAGGCGACAACCAATATCCACACTCCCGCCCCGACGCCGGAAATCTCTGATTGACTTTACAACCTATGAGAACAAAATAGGAACATCGGTTTTGAGAACGAAAGGATTGCCGATGTCATTGTGCGAGAAATTTATCGTTATGCCATTTAAGAAAGTGCGCGGGAACGTTGCTCCCGGTGAAATGCGTCAAGCTTCCAACCCCGCCGCTGCAGAACGCCTCGCCGGTGCGATGGCAGATAGGTTCGTTGGCGTCGCGGCTTATGCTGTAATGGTTGACATGGAAAGCGGCGATATGAGCAGCCCGCGTGTCCTATGCCAATACGGCGAGATTGCAGATATCGCGGCCTGAACCAGTAGGCAAACAAGCGCCGATCATCGAAAAAACCGAGGGCGTAAAGACGCCCTTGGGCAATGCGATGAATTGTGTAGCAAACACAATCGACTGCTCAACCGCACCAGCTGCCGATCCCGCCATTTCACTCAACGGCCGCTATCAGCCCTAAGCGGACAATTCGGTCTGAAGCGCTGAAGCCAGCTATGCGCCTTCAAATCGGCCTTCTAAGTCAGTCCGCGGAATTGTCGAAAGCTGCCGGTCTCTTTTGCGCACTGCGATGTCCGTGAAGGGTGGAAAGCCGACAAGTCCGCTGTTGGACGGCGGCCAAGATAAGCAGACATTCGGCGCGACTGCATCCGGCCGATAGCAGACTGTCCGCTTTGGCGTAGCGAATCACCGGAAAAGCCATATAACGCCAGTATTGGTATGAATGAACGAGCGGGAGCGACGCATTTTATGACACTGGCACAGACGCTCGCCAAGGCTCGCACCGAGGAAGACGTCAAGGACGCCTATATATCGGCCTTGGGGCTCAAGGGTGTTTCCAAGAACCTCGTCGATATTCAAACGCAGGAAGTCTGGTTCGAAGCAAAGGCGGTTTCGACACCGCCGATCGTTATGTTCGCGCAACTGATGTTTTATATCCGTGCCGCGAAGAAGCGGGGCGAGCCGATTCCAGCTTTCCTGGCTGTGATCGACCGCGAAAAGGCCGCGATCATGCCGACCGAGAAGGCACTGCCGTTGCTCGACGACAAGAGCATTGTCTGGCCAAAATCGGGGTCGGGCGCCGGCAAAGAGTTGGGCGCGCAGATCGCGCCATACGTCCAGACGCACATTGTCGAATATGAGATCGCGCACGACGAGGCCGCTTTCATCATGGCGGTGAAGGACGCGATCAAGAAACGCCGCATTATCCGCACACCGATCACGCCCGATAATCTGCGGCAGGTTTTCGACCGCTGGGTGTCGATGATCGGTGAGGAACTGGGCGTGAAAGCGCAGGCGGATTACGCCGTGCTGTTTTTCGCCGATATTATGCATGACGGACAGCGTGAGGCGATAAACAACCTGCCCGCGCGTCTGTTGATGACCGCTGCCGGGCCGACCTTCCTGCTCGACGGCCAAACCTACGAACTGGCCAACGATCGCGGCTATCGCAATTTCTGGGCGATCTATCACCGCCCGCCCGAGCAGAAGCACCGCCACTATCTGCTTGAAAGGCGCGACAGCCTTCTCCCCATTGACGAGCAGAAGTTCAAGGGTGCGTATTACACTCCGCTGCACATAGTTGACAAAGCCTATGATCAGCTCCGTGCGACGCTGGGCGAGAAATGGCAGGACCGCTATATAGTGTGGGACATGTGTGCGGGGGTGGGCAATCTCGAGGCGAAGCATAGCAACCTGCGCAATGTGTTCATGTCAACGCTCGACCAGGCCGACGTGACGATCATGAGATCCAACCCGGCTTTCGCAGGGGCGGAGATTTTCCAGTATGACTATCTCAATGACGACGTCAGCGACTTCGGCGAGATCGATTACAGCTTGTCGAACAAGCTACCTAAGGCGTTGAAGCAGGCGATTGCAGATGCCCGCACGGGGAAAAAGGGCGCGAAGCCGATCCTGGTCCTGATCAATCCGCCTTATGCGGAGAGCGGGTCGGGGATCGGCAAGGGTGACGAGAACAAGATCGGTGTGGAGAAAACGCGCATCAACGGATGGATGCGCGAAATGAACTTGGGCTACGCTAGCAAAGAATTGTTCGTGCACTTCCTAATCCGCGTCCGACAGGAACTGCCCGACGCGACACTCGCAATGTTCAGCAAGCTGAAATACGTTAATGCTCCCAATTTCGAAGCGTTTCGAAGGGTTTGGGAAGCGAAGTATCTAGGCGGCTTTGTTGTCCACAGCCGCGCCTTCGAACTAAAGGGCGAATTCCCGATCGGCTTTTTGATATGGGACCAAAGCAAAAAAGACCTGATCAGCGACATTACAGCAAATGCGCTCGATAGGGCGGGAACGCTAATAGCTGAGAAGACTTTTGCCGTTCATCCCGCGTCTTCATTCTTAAATGCGTGGATCGTAGCTCCCAAGGCTCGGGGGGAATTAGCACTCCCGCTTTCGAACGCGTTCACGCCGTCAAGAAATCCCCGCAGGAAGCTCTGGTGCGAGGGCGCGCTAGGATATCTTTTTGCGGGTAACAACGATCTGCAGAACGCCTCGACCGGGACAGTTCTTACCTCGTCCATCTACACCGGCAGGAATGGCGGAGGCACTTTCGTCACACCCGACAATTTGTGGCAAGCCGCCATCGTTTTCAGCGTCCGTCGCCTCATCAAACCGACCTGGCTCAACGATCGCGATCAGTTCCTGCAACCAAGTAAGCCGCTGACCGACGAGTTCAAGTCGGACTGCCTCGTCTGGATGTTGTTCAACGGCAGTAATTTGACCGCCGGGACTGACGGCATCCATTGGAACGATCAAGACTGGAGCCTCGTCAATCACTTCATCCCCTTCAGCGAAGCCGAGGTAGGCGTGAAAGGGCGATTCGAGAGCAACTTTATGGTGCGCCACGTGAAAGGCATGGCCTTCTCGCCGGAGGGGCAAGCGGTGCTCAACGAAGGCCGCAAGCTCTGGACGCGCTTCCATGCCACCAGCTTCCCGCGTAAAATTCGCGACGAATACAAGCTCGGGCGGCCAGACGCCGGATGGTATCAGATTCGACGCGCGCTCGAAGCTTATGCTGACACCGAGCTGACCGACTTCGATCCATTTAAGGCCGCCTATGCAGCGCTGACCGCGAAGCTGCGCCCGCAGGTTTATGCGTTCGGCTTTCTGCCTGGCTGATATTCTTTTCGCGCGAAAATAGACGGATCACGGCGTTGCACAACGTGAGCATGCAGCCGGTGATTCGTCCGCTTTCAGGCGGAACGGAGCTTCCTCCGAACACAGGCCGCATGGCAGCCGTTGGCGATAAGCCATCAAGTTCCAGCGGCACCTGCATCTACCTACGTTGAGGGCCTTATTATGATAGGAAGCAATGTGGAAATCTCCTAAACCTATAAACCGGGCCATTCGTTTGATTTCTTTGCATAAATTTGAGTGCGAGGGGATTTCCGCGTTTATGTGGAAATCTTTTTTCGCAGGAGAGGCCAAAAGCGGCTAGGTCGCGGTTACTCACTACGCCAGGCATAACTTCAAAAGCCTTATTTCGTCGGCTCGAAGGGTACTTAAAGGCTGTTCGAGGTTTTCTCGAAGGCATTTTGAGAAGAACGTCCAGTTCAGGCAGGTTCTCGACAAGTTGCCCTTTTTGCGAATGGAACTGTCAAAGATAACTCACGGGGACTCCCGCTCCGCCTCAGTCAAGAGCCTAGTTTCAGGCGTCTTTGCACACGTTCCCGGACAATCCCGGAGATTCCCACATTTTCCGGATACTGGTGTCAGACAACACTGACAGTCATCGATATCGTCCCAATAGGGCACCGGCGTCATTCCGTTGGCCCGGAATTGCGCAAGATTCTGATGTCCTTTTGAATTCTCCGGGCCTCCCTGCTTCCAGTTGGTGAAGGTAACCGTTTGTCCGTCGAGCCAGTGCCACCCCTGACCGGGTTCCACAGAACCCGGTGTTTGAACCAAACCGATCATCGGTCCACTGACTTGCTTTGAGCCATCGCTGATGTCTTGCACCATCCAGTGACCAGGCTGTTGAAGAGACAGGTCAAAGAGGAACATGTTCTCGGCAGCCGAATTGATCGTCACGACATGCCCGCCAAGCGCATCAGCCAATTCTTCAAGTACGTCCATGGTGAGACCGCCCCAGTAGCGGATGATGTAGTAGTCGGAATTCTGAAAATGCCCTGTTGTAACGAGATCAAACTTCGCAAGAATTTGCTGCTTTGTCAGGCCATTGAACTGCCCCTGCTCATCGCCGCGAGTGGCCCAGTCAGGCGTCCGAATATTCAGGAGCAGGTAACCAGACAACATGGTTGCGACTAATGCAAGGCTAACGATTGCCAGTTGCATCGAAGGGCGCTTCACAGCCCTGGTGAGAGACGTCTGGAGCGCATGGCCAAAGCTATTGCTGGTGGGGCCTATTGCATAGACCTTGATCGGCTTTTCCAGATTTTTGACATATTGCTCGCCAAGCTTGGTAAGTGTCGTCGGTAGCTTGCAGTCAACCTGCTCATAAACGTTCTCAGAGACGCAGATGCCGCCTGGCACCGCTACCGATTCCAGGCGAGCAGCGATGTTTACGCCGCCACCAAGCACATCCCCGTTCGGCTGGATAGTGACATCACCGATATTGATACCGATGCGGTAAAGGAGCCTTTCTCGCTCCTTGACCCCAGCGTTGTAGGCCTTGTGCGCTTCCTGTATCTCTAGGGCCGCTTCAACGGCTTCAACCGGGCTCTCGAAGATGGCGATGATGCTGTCGCCCGCGGTATTGGCGATACGTCCGTTATATTTTGCAATCAACGGATCCATCCGACTACGAAGTTCCGCAAGATGAGACAATGTCGCAGCCTCGTGCTCCTCCATATGACTGCTATACTGCGCGACATCGGCGGCCAGTATTGTCGCGAGGGTGCGCCTCATGATGCCCCCTACTGGGTACCGTCCACCATCTCTTGACTGGAACCTCGCCGGATACTGCTGTACCAGACCACCAGAGGGGCATCAGACTTGAGACGGCTTACGAAGCTTCGATAAACGCCGTACTTGAAATAGACAGGCACGTCTCGATCGACATTAGGACCCTTTACTCCTACCTTCTTTGCGCCGTTGACCCACACATCAATAAAGCCCGCCTGGGTCCTGGACCAAATCGCGTGGACAGTTATGCTCGTCCAGTGGCCTTTCATTGCATTCGCGGAACCGAGTCCAACCTGCCGTAAGGGGGGAAGTGGGCGCATGGGGTCCGCTTGCCTCACAGAAGGATTTGACAGCTCGAAGATATATCGGCCGTTTTGAATTTGGAAAAGAACCGGCGGTTTGCCGTCGCCGAACTGATGAAATTGACCCAGCTTGGTATTGATCGAGCCACTGGCTGGCCAGTCTTTAGGAATGAACACCGAGAAGTGGTACCAATACTCGTGATCCAGCCGTGAAGCTGGCTTATTTTCCCACTTCTCAACCCTTTCCCTGTCCTTTTGGCAGTCACCAGTGGAGGCGGGGCAGTCACCCGAGCGTAATTCGAAGCGCTCTGCTCTCGTCCCGTCCGGGGCAGCACCTCGCTGATACGAATAACCTCTCGCGGATTGAAGGGAAAAACTGCCAAAACTGTCCGCAGCTTGCGCCTTTGGCCCGAGACCGAGGGAGACGGAAGATAGAATGATCGCAGACGCTAAAATGCCATGCCGAGAACTAAATCCGCGCATCCATCCTCCTCTGGGGCGGCAATGCTTTGGCTGGTCCTTGGCTACCTCTGGCCGCCTTCCTGAGAACGAAGAAGACCACATCCAACCGTGACCTGCAACAAGCTGGCCTAAGCAATTTGCAGGATAGGCGGCTGCAAGGAGAGCAATACCGATCACATTCGTTGTCGTCGGATTGCGAACCCTGCAAGGACTTTTCGCTGAACGCTGTCAAAATCCAGATTGCTCAGAGAAAATATGGAGCCCGAACGGCCATGCTAAAGACGCTATTCTCTGGCTTTAATAGATCGCCTAGTGGAGTTTCAAATCTCTCGCCGGAGCAGCCCATTGAGGTCTCCTCCGGTCTTTCCGGACCTACCATTCTCCCATTGCTCACAACTATCCAGCTTTCGGGGCGCAGAGGGTTAGCACCTGAATAGGTCGGTCGGCACCAGCAATCCCCCACATACCGTCGCCATTTATTGCCCACCTATTATATTCATGATAGCTTAACCACGCTTTCGCGCTTGTAAGCCAGGGATGGCAAGACGGGGGTGCGCGATGAATGTCTTTTGGATCAGCTTCATCTGTTTCGGCCTTGGGATTTCCGCAGCGTCCGCGGGCCCACTGCACGATGCGGCGCGCGAGGGCAATGTCGAGCGTGTCAAGCAGCTTGCCGATCAGGGAGCAAACCTCGCTGAACTGGATGATACGGGCGAGCCGGCGCTGCTGATTGCGGCCCTGTCCGGCAAGGCCGATGTCGTCACTCTTCTTCTTGATCGCGGTTGCGACATCGAAATCCGCAACAAGGGCGGGCTGACGGCGCTGCATGCGGCGGCCTATGGCGGCCATCTCGATATCGTGGAACTGCTGGTGGCGAGAGGCGCCTCCGTCAACGATCACAAGAACTTCTACAGCATGACGCCGCTGCATGCGGCAGCCGAGGAAGGCCATGCCGATGTCGTTGCTTTCCTGCTTGCGCAAAAGGCCGATATCGAGCCGAAGGAAAGAAACGGCTACACGCCGGTGACCCAGGCCGGATGGCGATCGCACTGGGACGCCGTCACTCTATTGTTGAAAGCGGGCGCCGCCTGTCAGGGAGCGGACCTCACGGGTCAGTGGCTCTATGACGAATGCACGAAGCGAAAATGAGCGTGCGCGCCTGAAAACGGGAGCATTGAAATGTCTCACTGGAATGGATTTGTGAAGGCCGCAGCGATAGGCGGCATCGCCGTCCTGCTGCTGGCAAACGAGGCCACAGCGGAAGATTTCGTCAATACGGGCTATTTCGGGGATGTGGCCATCAAGGGTTATGACCCGGTCGCCTATTTCACGGATGATAAAGCTGTGGAAGGGTCGCCGCAATATTCCCATCACTGGCTGGGCGCGACCTGGTATTTCGCCAGCGCCGAGCATCGTGACATGTTCGTCAAGGATCCCGGCAAATATGCCCCGCAATATGGCGGCTACTGCGCCGATGGCGTGTCCTTCGGAACGGTAACCACCAATATCGATCCGAATGCCTGGCGGATCATCGAAGGCAAGCTCTATATCAGCTATGATCCGGGCGCGGCCGATGGACTGGTGAAGAACCCGACGAAAGTGGTCGACTCCCAGAAGCACTGGTCGGAAGTGCAGAACATTCTGATCTCGGAGAAGGCGCAGAAAGACTGGCAGCATCCATCTGCTCAGTAGGTGACAATCACCGGTCAGCGTCGATCGAAAAGAATTTCAGCGCCTGCGGCGTGACATGCACGTATGTCGCGCCGGGCTCCTCGGGAGCGTGATTGCGATAGACATTGCCGCAGACCATCCTGTCCAGGAAATAGCCCGCGAATTTCTCGCAGAGCCAGTCTCCACTGATCTCGACGGTGCCGGTGATATTCGTGTTGGCGCTGCGATAGGCGGTATTGCCGGCCTTGTCGAAGAACTGGACGAATTGCGTGCCGTTGCGGTGTTTGCCGTTCCAGGTCTTGTCACTGATGAGATCGCGCAACTGCTCGCCGGTGACCTGATCAGCCTTCTCGCCCTGAAATCCAAAAGGCCATTCGGGAATTCCCGCTTTCTGCAGCCTGCTCAAATGCAGGTTCAGATCCTCCTTGCGCCAGTAGTCGTAGAGATAGCTGTAATAGGTCAGATTGCTTTCTGGAAAGAGCTCCAGCAGCTTCGTCTTCTCCTGCAGGCTGCGTTTCTTATCGCCGTCCTCGATATAGGCTGCAGCCAGGAATTCGCGCGCAGCCTCCGCATTGGGAAGCGCGTCGCGGGCCGCCTCCATCAGTGAGATCGCCCGGTCGTCATCACCGACGATGTAGAAGACGATACCCGCAAGCAATTGGAAGCCGGGAGATGGCGAAGGATCGAAGCGCAGCGCCTTTTCCATTTCGCTGATCGCCTGCTCGCGATTGCCGATGTGAGCGAGCACGAGGGCCAGATTGCCATTGGCTTCAGCATCACTCGGCTGCGCCTGCACGGCACGGTTCGCCGATATCAGCGCCTCCGTCTGGCGACCATCCACCAATTGCAGGAGGGCAAGGACCGTATGCGCCCGCGCATTGTTCGGATCGATCTTCAATGCCTGCCCTGCCGCGTCATAGGCGATCTTGCGGGCCACGGCCGCCGACCAGAGGATATTGTAGTCGTTGCGCCAGACATCGACGGCGATGCGCGCGATACCCGCATGTGCATCGGCAAAATTCGGATCGAGGTCGATCGCCTTCTGATAATAGGACAGCGCCTCGCGGTAGGTCGCGACGTCTCCATAGGTGAGACCCGCCTGCTCGGCGCGCATATAATAGTCGTAGGCCTCGAGATTCTCCGTGGGGATCTGCGCCAGTTGCGTGCGCTCGCCCTCGCTGAGCCTGATGGCAAGTGCTGCGATGATCTTGCTGATGACATCATCCTGGACCGCGAAAAGGTCGGCATATTCGCGGTCGTAGCGCTCGGCCCAGAGGGAAAGGCCGGTCAGCGCATCGATCAGTTTGACATTGATGCGCAATCGCGAGCCCGCGCGCTGCAGCGTGCCTTCAAGGACATAATGGACGCCGAGCTCGGCCGCCACATCCTGTATCTTGCCGCTGTTGTCGCGCACGGCGAAAACGGAGTGTCGCGCGATGACGAAGAGCCCGGAGACTTTCGACAGTTCCGTAATCAGATCATCGGTCAGGCCTTCGGCAAGATGATCGTGCTCGACGTCGCCGCTGACATTGATGAATGGCAACACGGCCACGGAGGGCTTGTCCGGCAAAGGATAGGCAAAGCGCTGGGTCAACGACGGATTTTCGAGCAGCGCCCATGGCTGCCACCACAGCGCCGCTCCGGCCAGAATGAGCAGGACGGCAGCAGCAACCATTGCCGCGATGCGCCGGCGGCTGAGATATTTTCGCAGATTGCTGAACTTCTTGGCTGCCGCCGGATCGAACACGACGCGGTAGACGCGCACGGGTTCGGGGATGCTTTTGACCCTTTGCTCGCCAAGCGAAATGAAACTGACATCGAGCTTCGATTTCACCTGGTCGTAGGCTGGCCCGGAGATCGCGATCCCGCCGGGCTCGGCGAGCACCTGCATACGGTCGGCGAGATTGACGCCATCGCCGTGGATATCGCTCCCCTCGACGATGATGTCACCCAGATTGATGCCGATGCGGAAATCCAGGCGAAAATCGGCCGGAATCTCCGCATTGTGCTTCGCCTTCAGCTTCTGCACGTCCACCGCGCAGCGCATGGCCTCGACCACACTGTGAAATTCGACCAGCAGCCCGTCGCCCATGGTTTTGACCAGCCGCCCGCTATGCTCGGCTATCAGGGGCTCGACAACCTCCCTCATGTCTGCCTGGAAACGCAGACGCGTCCCCTCCTCGTCGACCTGGCTTAAACGGCCATAGCCCACGACATCGGCAATCAGGACGGCTGCAAGGCGGCGCTCCATGTCAGTCTCTTCCCCCGAAAGGACGACAGCGGCATCTTACAGCACCGCTATGGCCGATACCATCGCGGCCATTGACCGTATCTCGGATGCCTTAGGCGGACCGCGATCCCTTCCATGTCATATCACTGTCATATTCTGCATAGGTGGCATGCCAAAATGCCCATTGCCGCGCCACGTTGCGCAAATTATATGCTGCCGGCTAACAAAAATAAGAAAAAGCGAGCTTGCTATGCACTTGATTTTCAAACGCCGCAAAAGCGGCCTTATACGACGGATCGTTAACAGCTTCGATTCTGCCCAGCAGCGCTATCGTGATGCGCGCGAGGCAAGGAAGACCGCGATCCATCCCTCGTTTCTGGACGATTTCGGTATCTGACAACGCGGGCGCTCCATCCTAGGAGCGCTCTGCAATCCCTTTTTGGGCTAGGTTCCATCGCCCTCTCAGGCAGCCTTCTGATCCCGAGATACCATGCCGGTATTCTGCCTGATCTCTCCCTTCTTCAACATGATCCCGCAGGCAAACGCGACGGCGGAGAACACGAAGAAGAACGATTCGCCGATTGCCAGCCGGTTGTTGGAGTTGGACAGGATCGTTCCAAGGAAGAATAGCGTCACCGTGCTATAGGCGAGTAGCGCGCTGAGGCTGATCAACTTGGCTCTCCACGCAGCTAAAACGCGGCTGTACATGGCCGTTGCCAATATGGCGAAAACGATAATGCCGAACAGCCCGTGACGGACAAGCATTTCGAAATAGCCGTTATGAAGCAGCGTATAGGGCACGCTGGCATAGGTGGTCGAGTTCCAGAGCGTCAGCCAGTGGTTGCCGGCACCAAAGAGAGGCGCCTGGGCAATCACTTCCGAAGCATTTGCCCAGAGCTGCAGCCGTTCACTCATCGACTCCGGCGTATCTTTTGACGCGATCGCAGCAGCGACAGCATTCCATGCGCCATGCGCAGAGATTTCGGTCTCGATCCGTGCGGTGGCCTCGTAGGTCGGGCCGGCAAACCTCCAGATATCATCACCACCGACAAAAAGCGCTGCTGCGATAAGGGCGACGACAACAGCCCCTACCAAGGCGGCCCGGCGTTTATTTGCGTAAAGCAGCAGCGAGGCCAGCATGAGCGGCCCGACGAGGACGAGGCTCAGCCAGACGCCTTTCGCCTTGGAGCCGTAAATATTGAAAAGGCAGAGCGCGATGACGAGTGTCGCGACGGCAACAATCCAGTTGCCGGAACGGCGCGCGAGCTTGCCAGTCTCCCAGGCGTGCAACAGCCAGTAGAAGGCGCCGATCATCAGGAAGCCGCAGCCGATCGCGCCGTGGATCAGATTGTTATGGAAGAGCGGCGAAATACGGTCATCGCCTTCCAGAATCTGCCGGTAGTCGGTGGAGATCAGCAGGGCGGCAAGTGCGATCGGGAAATAGATCGCAAAGACCGTTTCGACATGTTTCCGGCTGGAATAAAGCGCGATGCCAACAGCCGGGAAAAACAGCGGAAAGGCGTAGAGCCAGTCGGACGCGCCCTTTTCACCGTCGACGATCAGGCCGAAGAGGAAGCG